>JANPDV010000487.1:0-32865 GCA_031431655.1 Gammaproteobacteria bacterium
GGTGCTGGCTGCTGCCGGCCTGCCAAAGCTGCAGGTCGTCTGCGATCCCAACCTGTTCCGCCGACTACGCGTGGTGAAGTCCGCGCCGGAACTG
The DNA here is from genome assembly GCA_031431655.1 of Gammaproteobacteria bacterium. Lineage (GTDB taxonomy): Bacteria > Pseudomonadota > Gammaproteobacteria > Steroidobacterales > Steroidobacteraceae > UBA964. The sequence goes on from JANPDV010000487.1 coordinate 95, forward strand.
GCGCTGATGCGTATCGCGGCCCGCAACAATGCGGACGCCTGCATCGCCACGGCGCGCGGCATCGAAGCGGGCATGACGGCGCGCGAGATCGAATGCGAGTTCTCCGTGCAGACCGCGGCACGCGGCAGCGAGCGCGTGTTCGTCGCGGTGGGTGGCACGGGCTCACTGCCGCACGGACGCATCGTGCGCGGCAAACCGTTCCTGATGGACGCCGTAAGCCACTACCGTCAGTACCACGGCGACTTCGGCCGCACCGCCGTCGTCGGCGAGGCCGACGCGGAAACCCGGCGCCGTGTCGAGGCGCTGCGCGTTGGCTGGCAGGCGTCGTTCGAAGCGCTGAAGCCCGGCCGTCGCTATGGCGAAATCCGCACGGCCGGCCTCGATGCCATGCGCGCGGCCGGCTACGGCGACGTGTTGACGGTGGCAAACCCGCACAGCGTGGGGCTGCAGCACACCGACGAGCCGTTCCGTCCGGGCCTGCCCTGGGACATCAAGGACGACCTGCTACTCGAGGAGAACATGACCCTGACGGTGGATTTCCCGCACCAGCACGTCGGCTGGGGAGCCGCGCACCTGGAAGACCTGGTGCGCGTGACCCGCGATGGTGCGGAGCCGCTGGCTGCGATGGACGAGCCGCTGATCGAGATCTAGGGTCAATGGCACCTGCTTGGGTAGACAATATGCGTGGGAAGTCCAAGGCGAAATTGGTTGCGAACGACGGTGCCCGGCGTGCTCGAGTGTCCTTGCGGGGACGCGAAGAGCACATCCGTGTGGCTCTGGGCGCGCCGTCCTGGCGCGCCAAGCCCCGCAAGGACACTCGAGCACGCCGGGCACCGCCTCCACACCCATGGCGGTCGGACTTGCGCGCTCTATGAACCACGCCGGTCGCCGTTAGCTGTGTTACTTGCGCCGTTGCGAGTGTCCGAACTTCCAGAGCACTGCGGCGCAGGCGTGGGTCGGGTCAAACAGGCTTTGGCGGGGCTTGGCGCGCCAGGACGGCGCGCCCAGAGCGTCACAGGGATGTGCTCCTGGGCGTCCCCGCCAAAGCCTGCTTGGCCCGGCACACGCCGTCGAATGAAGATGCACTGCCAGGTTCGGTCGAACAGTCACCGCAGGAGGTCGTGATGCCAGGGTATTCGCGCCGTGAATGGCTCGCGCTCGCCGCCTCGAGTGCCGTTTCGCTCGGCCTGGGCAGGCAGGCAGCTGCTGCATTTCCAGGCGCCGCTAGCGCCAGCGCCGCGCAGAACGGCACGATTCCGGGTGAGTGGACCTTCGGCAAAGTGCGAGTGACCAGGGTGCTCGACGTCGTCGAACCGTTCGACGCGGCGCGCGCCTACCCTGGCGCGCCGCTCGAGGCGTTTGCCGAGAACGCCGCCTGGCTGCCGCGCTATTTCTACGATCCGGAAGCGAAGGCGATCATCTTCAGCTTTCATTCGTATCTGCTACGCACCCGGCACCTGACGATGATCGTCGACACCTGCTGGGGCGAGGACACGCCGCTGCGCAAGCAGCAGCATCACGGTCGGTGGCTGGCCAATCTGTCGGCCGCGGGCGTACGCCCGGAAGACGTGGACGTCGTCACCTGCACGCATTTCCACAGCGACCACATCGGCTGGAACACGCGGCTGCGGGACGGCCGCTGGGTCCCGACATTTCCCAGGGCCCGGCACCTGTTCAGTCGCGCCGAGATCGATGAGCTCGAGGCCGGCGTCAAGGCCGGCACGGCGAACGCCCTGTCCTATGAACAGTCGATCCGCCCGATCCTCGACTCCGGCCGGGTGATCCGTCTCGATGGAGTGCATGAAGTGGCCGACGGAATCCGCATTGTCCCCTCGCACGGCCACACGGCGGGCCATCAATGCGTCGAGATCGACTCGGTCGGCCGCCGCGCCGTGCTGTCCGGCGACCTGCTGCACAATCCGATCGAAGTGCGCCACCCCGAGTGGGTGAAGCTCTTCGACCGCGACAAGCAGGCGGCAATTGCGCAGCGCATGCGCTTTCTCGATGCGCACACGGATGTCGACATCACCCTGCTGGCCGCGCACTTCAGCGGGCCCACTGCCGGTCACATCGTCAGCGGCAACGGCGGACGTGTGTTCCGGACCCTGCAGGTTTGAAATGAGGACACGAGCATGAACCGACGCGATGCAATCAGCCTCACCATCGGCGCGGCGACGGCCGCGACTGCGGCGCCGAGTCCCGCAGCCGCGTCAACGCCTCGTCCGATCCTGGTGATCGCCGCGACGGCGCGCTCGGCGCCCGAGATACTGATCCAGGGCCTGGCGCAGGGTCGCAGAGTGACTGCGCTGGCCCGCAGCCCGGACAGGATCGAGGTGCCCGCTCATCCGAATCTGCGGGTCGTAAAGGGCGACGTCTACGACCTCGGCAGCCTTGCGGCCGCGATGACGGGAAACGAGGCGGTCATCTCGCTGGTGGGGCCGCGGGTGATCGACCACACGCGCGAGATCGGCTTCGTCGACGTCTACTCGGTCGGCATCGCCACGATCATTTCCGCGATGCGGCGCAAGGGCAACCGGCGGCTGATCGCCGTCAGCTCGGGAGGCCCGGAGCAGATTCCGCAGGAAAAGCCGGGCAGCGATGACCGCATCGGGACCTGGGTGTGGAATGCGCGCAATCTCTATGGCGACATGCAGCGCATGGAAAAGATCATCGCCGTCAGTGACCTCGAGACCGTGATCCTGCGCGCGAGGAACTTCGGGCCCGGACCCAAGCTCGACAATCTCAAGCTCAAGGTCCACGAGAACTATACGGATTTCGAACAGTACCGGGACCGGTCGAAGCGAACCCCGGGCGAGCGCAGCCGCGTCACCTATGCGGATTTCGCTGCGCTCTGCCTCAGCGTTACGGAGGGCGAGCGCTTCGTCGGACGTTCGGTCGGCGTCTACTCCGATGTCACGATCTAGCGGGCGCCCAGCCCGCTGCGACATCACGCGCATGCGCGTCCTGGCCCTCGTCGCTTCGGTGTCCATCTTAGGCCCTGCGTGCCTGGCCGCCGATTTCCCGGTTGTCGAGGCCAGCATCGCCGACATGCAGGCGGCGCTGCGCGATGGTCGCGTCACCTCCCGCGAACTGGTCAGCCAGTACCTTGCGCGCATCGCGACTTACGAGAACAGCCTGAACACGACGCTGAGCGTCAACGTCAATGCGTTGCGGGACGCCGACGTGCTCGACCGCGAGCCCGCCGCCGGACGTCTGCGCGGGCCATTGCATGGAATCCCGATTGCGCTGAAGGACAACATTCATACCACCGACATGCCCACCACCGCCGGCACGCTGCGATTCGAGGGCTTCGTGCCGCCTTACGAGGCTACCCTGACCCGCAACCTGCGCGACGGCGGGGCCGTCATCATCGCGAAGACCGTGATGACGGAGATGGCCAACTGGATGGTCATCGGCATGCCTAACAATTATTCCTCGCTGGGCGGCTATGCTTTCAATCCGTACGATCCACGCCGCGACCCACGCCCCGGGCTCGACGACGGTCGCCCGGTACTGGCGACGGGAAGCTCCTCGTCGGGCAGCGGCACGGCGATGAGCCTGTGGGCGGCCAATGTGGGAACGGAGACCACGGTGTCGATCATCGGCCCGGCATCGGCTGCGATGCTGGCGGCGATCAAGCCGACCGTTGGCCGGGTCAGTCGCCATGGCATCGTCCCGGTCACTCTCGACCAGGACACGGCGGGCCCGATGGCGCGAACGGTGGCCGACGCTGCGGCCCTGCTGGGCGTGCTCGAAGGCGCCGGCGCGGCTTCGCGGGATCCCGCAACCGGGCGCTGCGCGGCGCCTGCCAATCAGGACTACACCGCCTTCCTCAAGGCTGATGCATTGAAAGGAGCCCGCATCGGCGTGCCGCGCGCGTGGTTCATCGACGAGATCAGGCTTCCCGGCGATGCGAATCCCAGCGGCGGAATTCCCGACGACCAGAAACGGATGATGGATGCTGCGATCGCCGTGCTGCGCGCAAAGGGCGCGGTGGTAGTCGATCCGGCCGACCCGCCGAGCGTCGTGAGCACCGACCCCACGCGCAATGCAATGAAGAAGGGCTCGTGCTCGCAGAACGCCGGCCGCAAGGGAAGCGATGCGGACTGCTCGGTCGTCCTGAAGTACGGATTCAAGCGGGATTTCGAGGCCTGGCTGGCGAGTCTTGGCGACACCGCGCCGGTGAAGTCGTTGACCGCGCTGCGTGAATGGAACCTTTCGCATGCGGCCGCGGGCACCCTGAAGTACGGCCAGACGTCGCTCGACATATCCGACGAACAGGATCCACGCCTGCCGCTGGATCGGGCGCGGTACGAAGCGGACCGGCAGCGTGAACTTCGCCTTGTCGGTCCCGAGGGCGCCGACGCCATCGTCAAGCGTCATCGACTCGATGCGCTGCTGTTTGCGGGGAGTCGCGGCAGCTCGTTCCTGGCCAAGGCCGGCTATCCGTCCATCGTCGTGCCGTTCGGCATGGTCGCCAATGGCAGCGGCTTCCCGCCGGGCTTTGCGCCGCGTCCGGCGCCTCTCGGCGTCGCCTTCGGCGGCCTGGCGTGCAGCGAGTCGCGCCTCGTGGAGCTGGCCTATGCGTTCGAGCAGGCCACCCTGCGCCGCCGCCCGCCCGGGCCCTGACGAGCGGTTGCGATGTCACTGCGCATCGATCGCTGGCTGTGGTTTGCACGCTTCCACAAGACGCGCTCGTTGGCGGCGCAGGCCGTGGACGGCGGCAAGGTGCAGGTCGGCGGGCGCCGCGTGAAGCCTTCGCACGCGGTGAACATCGGCGACTGGATTCGCATCTCGCATCCCGGCCACGTTTTCGAATGCCAGGTGGTCGCGTTGCCGGTACGCCGCGGGCCGGCCTGCGATGCGGCGCTGGCCTATCGTGAATCGGACGCTTCCATCAGCGCCCGTGAGCTCTACATCGAGCGCCGCAGGCTGGCGGCCGCACTCGCGCCCACCTCCACAGAACGGCCGGACAAGCACCAGCGCCGCGACCTGCGCCGGTTACGCGGCCGCGATTGAATTGCCCGGTGTCGTGCGGGGGACGCCAGGCCGGTTCATTCGCTGAGTGTCATCGCCACGCCGAGCAGCGACAGATAGGCGAGCGTGGCGGCACGGCGAACGGGATTCGATTCGCTGAGCTTGGCGCGCACCTCGTTGAGGAAGCGGCTCCAGTTCGAGTCGTCCAGCAGATCGAACGCGACCGAGATCGTGATCGTCCTGGAAATCGTGGTGTGCCACCAGCCGTTCGGGATGAACATGGTCTCGCCCGGGCCGACGATGAACGACAGCACGGTCGCCTTCGCGGCGAGCGGAAAGCGCGACAAGTCCGGATTCTTGAGGTCCCCGACCAGCGAGACCCAGGGATTCTCAGGGTCTGGATAGACGTACTGGGTCTGCCACGGCGGCACGACGAGGAACTCCTTCTCGCCGACGATCTGGTTGATCCAGGCGTGCAGGCCCATGTAGTCGTAGTGCACGTAGGGGAACCTGCCGCCGGGGCTGCCGAAGAAGATCTCGTAGTTGGCCGCACCGCCGAGCGCAACGCGCGGCATCCAGCGGCTGTTGATGCGGTCGGGCTGCGCGCAGGCCGGCCGCGGCTGCACGTAACGCAGCAGCTCCGGGAAGTCGTGGTCGAGGGACAGCTTGGCAGGATACGGTGCGGGATTCTCGGTCGTGCTGCTGCGCAGCAGCGACATGAACTCCTTCATCCGGTAGCCCTTGCCGTCGATCTCGACTTCGCGGTCGCCGAATTCCTTTTCGAAGAATTCCAGCGAAAATGCCTGCAGCGCGGGCCATTCCCTGGTCGCATCCCCGAACACGACCGGCACCCCCGGGCGCGAGTGATCGCGCCGGAATTCATCCAGCGTCAGGCCGTACTTCCTGTTGACGACAATGTCGCCGCTACGCGCGAGTTCGACGATCCTGGTTGCCATGGAATCTCCGCTCCCGAAATGACCCGATTCGTGCACGCGGGTCGCGGATGACGCTGCTGCGCTGCGTGGCCCCCGCAAAATGACCTTCTGCGGCGCCTTGCACGCTATCGGGTTTCCCGAGACGGATCTGCCCCCGTCATCACACTCCGGTGCAACCCGCGTGTCAACCGGCGCGACGGCGGACCGACTATCGTTCAATTCGAAGAGGCGCCCTTTGCGGCGGCACAGGGAGTTGCCAGACGGTGGCGGTGGTGCGGGCTGGTCCCTGCCTATCTCTGCGACGGCACGCCGTGATGCGTGCCGAATTCGCCGGCGCTGCGTCCGCCGTCGACGGTGATCTCCGTTCCGGTGACCTGCAGCGACAGGTCGCTGGCCAGGAACACGACGGTGGATCCGATGTCGCGCGGGTGACCGAGGCGACCCATCGGTGTCGTCTCGATGTTGCGCCGCACGAACTGCTTTGCGCCTTCCTCCCCATACAGCGCGATCGCACCGGGCGACGGCTTGTCGCCTTCCTCGAACAGCACGCCCGGATGGACGGCATTGACGCGAATCGCCCGGCCCTGCTGCCGCCCCTCCTGCGCCGCTGCGCGCGCGAGGTTGGTGGTGCCGCCCTTGGCGATGGCGTACGCGGTGCTGTTGGGCGAGCCGCGCAGCGCATTCAGCGCCGAAATGTTGACGATCGACCCGCGGCCCCCCGCACTGAGCTCCATGGCCGCGAAGCCGTGCTTGATCCCGAGGAACATGCCGCGCACGTTGACGCCGGTAAGGAAGCGCAGATCGGCGAGCGTCAGGTCCGCGAGCGGCTTGAGGCGCGATACGCCGGAGTTGTTGACGAGCACATCGAGCCTGGCTTCGCGGGCCATGATGTCGGCCATGACCCGCCGCCAGTCCTCGTCGCGGGTCACGTCCTGAGGCAGAAACCGCGCCGCGAGGCCGGCGGCGCGCAGGCGACGCAGCGTTTCGTCCGCGCCGGCTGCGTTTCGCCCGGTGAACACCACGGCGGCCCCTGCTTCGGCAAGCGATTGCACCGTGGCGCGACCCAGGCCCGCTGTGCCGCCCGTTACGAGCGCGACTTTTCCGGCGAGTGAGATCATGTCGCGAGGAATCCGCCGTCGACCGGCAACTCGACACCGGTCATGTATGCCGCGCCGTCGGTGGCCAGGAACAGCACGCCCTGAGCCACATCGTCGGGTGTCACTGTCGGCGCCGCCGGCAACAGCGACCCGTCGGGCCAGTGCTGCGGATCGCCTTCGATGCGCCCGGCCAGCACCGCACTGACGATGATGTCGTCCTTCGCCCGCGCGCACTCGAGTGCCGCGGACTTGGTCGACATCAGCACGCCACGCGCGGCCGCACAGAGCGCCGCGCAATCGGGCGCAGCCACCCTGGCCAGCACCGAGGTGACGTTGACGATCACGCCGCCGCCCGTCCTGCGCAGCGTCAGCACGGCGTACTTCTGCGCCAGCCAGCTTGACTCACCGATGCGATTGAACTCGCCCATGAAATCGTCGGCGCTCAGGTCGCCGATGGACTTGCGCAGACAGGAGTGCGTCGCGTTGATCACGAAGTCGACCCGACCGTGACGCGCCGCCGCCTGGGCGAAGGATCGTTCCCAGATCGCCTCGTCGTCGCTCGCAACGGCCAGCGGAACCACATGGGCGCCAGCAGCGGTGAACGCCGCAACTGCCGCGCGTCCGACGCTGTTCTCGCCGCCGAGGATCACGGCGACTTTGCCCCGCAGGCGGTTCATTGCGACATCGTCCGGCTGCTGCTGCAGTGCCTGTGGCTGCGCCGGTGTGCTGCTACTTCGCCGGCGCGCCGCTGCTGGCGGGCGGCTCGTTCGACCTGGCGCCTGGCACCGGCGTGGCGCCACCGGCGCGTTCCTGCGCTGACGGCCCACCGATGCTGCGCGGCTGCTCGGAGCCTGGCGCGCGCCGCAGACGAAGCTCGGGATCGATCGCGTGGAAGATGCGGTTCATCCGCGCCGGGTTGTCCATGACGTCGAGGGTCAGTATCGCCAGGTCATCGCGCGTGACCTCGCCCCAGGTGGTCAGATCGCGCGTCAGGTAGGCCCGCTCGGTCGCCGGAGGCTGCGGGTCGTACGGCACCAGGCCGTGACGGATGATCGTGTACGGCACGCCGCCCGCGATGACGGCCTTTTCAGCGAGACCCTTGTCGGCCAGGCGATCCGATCCCGGCGTGCCGCGCAGCGCGGGAACCTCCATCCGATTGTCTCCGGCACCGATCGACCCGTGCAGGATGACCTGATGCACGCCGGTACGCTTCGCATGCTTGACGATCCAGCCGGTCGCATTCTCATAGAATCGGGGCACGGAATTACTGGCGCCCCGCTGTGCAGAGGCGTCGATCACGACACGAAAGCGGCGGGAATCGAAGGCCCTGGCGATGCTGGCTTCGTCGGCCAGGTCGCCGACGACATAGTGGACGGGCAGGCCCTCGAGCCGGGCATGTGATGAATCCTGGCGTACGAACACCGTGACGCTCTCGCCTGCGGCGACCAGCAGCCTGGCGATCGGCATGCCAAGGCGACCCGTGCCGCCAAACAACAGCACACCGCCGTCCGCCGTCACGGCGGCAGGCCGCGGCGTGCGTGTCGTGCCCGCCGCGGTCGCCGCAGCAGCGCCGGCCGATTGCCCGATGACGGAGGCAGCAAGGATCATGGCCAGTGTTCTGACGAACGTCTGCATTTCTCGGACTCCCGGCTGACGCTCCACCCGCCTGACAATAATGGATGCGGGGCAGACTGTGGGAAGATGTCCCTCATGGTGAACTGCGGTCGCCCTTGGCCATTGTTGCTCATTGCAGCATTCTGGCTCGCCTCCCCGACTCGGGCTGCCGCGGCCGAGACCGGCGTCTTCTATGTCGCGTCTGCCAGGCTGGTGCCGCAACCTGTTGCTGAACTCGGCGGCATCCCCGGCAAGGTCCTGAGCGCCAATGCTGCGACCGGCAGGCTCGCGGTGGAACTGGTGTTGCCCGCGAGTTTTGCAGATCGTGGCAGCCGGCAACTGGGCGACCGCAGCTTTGAAGTCTTGGTGCTGGACGGGCAGGTGCGACTCGGCGACGAGACCCTCGGCCCGCGCGATTTCGCTTACACACCCGCGGGGCTGCGGCGACCAAGGCTCATCAGCAGGTCTGGCGCGCGCCTGTTGGCGTTCTTCGATCCGGCGCCAGCGGACCTGCAGGTCCGCGACAGACTACGCGCCATCGGCAGCTACGTGACGCGGTACGCCGAGGCACGCTGGAACCCCGGCTCGCTCAGCCAGATGTCGGGGTTCGATCTGAAGCTCGAGATACAGCATCTGAAGAAGGACCCGCTGTCCGGAGCACGAACCTGGCTGGTGCGTATCGCACCACCCATGACGATGCCGTTCGAGGTGCACTCCGTGGCGGAGGAAGCCTACGTGCTCGCCGGCCGCTACGCGCAGCCGGAGTGCCTGCCGGACGGCATGCGTAACGGCCTGTATGAAGCCAACAGCTATTTCTTTCGTCCGGGCGGGATCCCGCACAGCGGCCCGGGGGCCGGCCCGCTCGAGACCACGACGTTCCTGATGCGTTCGCCGGCGAATCTGGACGTGACCTTCTACGCCGCCTGCACCAACGCCGTCGTCAGTCAGCGGGTCAGCAGCGACGCGACCACACGCCGCGAAGTCGCCGAGCTGCTCGAACGATGGGTGCAGCTGCGGAATGCCGGCCGGTGGGACGAGCTGGGAACGCTGCTTGCCGATGACCCGCGATTCGCCTGGGTCGAGTTCGGCCGCGTCACCATGCCATCGCACGCCGCAGCGCTGCGCGAACTGGCCGGCGTTCGCGGCCGCCCGTCGCAGACCGTCACGGCACTCAGCAACCCGGTCGTGGAGCCGCTGACCAGCGAAACGGCCCTGCTGCGTGCCGATTTCCGGATCGGTGCCGCCCCATCGGCAACCGCACGAGGAATCGATCGTGCCGGTGTCGTCACGGCTACGGTGCAGTTTCGCGACGGTCGCTGGCAGTTCCTGCAGGTCAATTTCTCGCAGACCCGTTGAAGCGCGCGGCCGCGGATCAATCCACGAGCCTGCCTTCGTTGCCCTTCGCCGGCTGCGCCGCCACCCCGGCGGGCCGGCCGACGAACCGCTCACCCGCCATGTCCGGGTTCTGCGGCCCTGGTTTCGTCAGCTTGGGTGTGCCGGTAACCTTGACCCCGGATCCCTTGAACTTCGCAAGGTGATTGGCGCTGCTCTTCGAAGAGTAGTACGCGCCGAGCGTCGTCATCGCGTCCTTGTCGGGATACAGCACGCTGGCCCCGCCGCCGTAACCGCCGTCGACGCCCGCGGCACGCGGCGTGAACCAGACCGCACCCTCGCGCGTGATCATGATCTTCGGCTGGTCGGTGCGCTCGGGCACGGGATAGACCGTGAAACTGTCACTCGCCTCATGGAACCTCACGAGGTAGTTGTCGCAGCTGACCCAGATGTTGCCGAAGTCGTCCGGCCAGGCGTCGTACGGGTTGGAGAACTGGATCGGCAGCGTGCGCTCCACCACCTGGCCGGTCGCGGGATCGAGGCGGCCGAGCTTGCCTTCCTTGCCGACGCGCCCGTACACGCCGAACCAGACGATGTTCCGCGTGTCGACGCCGAGGCGCCGCAGGCTCGCCGGTGAACTCTTGATCGGGTAGCGGCGGAACTGCTTCGTCGCCGGGTCGAAGCGCACGACATGGTCGGTGTAGTACTCGACGTACCAGACCCTGTCGTTGAAATCGACGACCAGGCCGTAGGGATGCCCGCGCGGCGACGGCGTCTCGTAGTAGGTGATGCTGTCGGTCGCGCGCGCCCAGTGACCGAGCTTGTTGCTCGGCAACATCGAGAACCAGAGGTCGCCCTTCGAGTCGAACACGGGCGTGTGACCGTGCAGTCCGATCTCGGTGACCGGATACTCGTCGGTGAGTCCCGTCGTCGGGTCGAGGTGCGCGAGGAAGTTGTCGCGACCGGCCCACCAGACCGTGCCATCCAGGTCCACGGTGAGTCCATGCGGCGAACTGTTCGGATTCACCGTGAGGAAGGACTTCGACTCGCCGGTCCGCGGATCGACGCGAACGATCGCGGCCGGCTTGCCGCGGTCGGTGACGTAGACGTTGCCGTTGCGGTCGAAGTGCGGCTCCTGCGTCCAGCGGCGCGGCATGAACGACGTGCTCGGGAACCGGTACTCGACGTACATCGCCTTGGCGAGCGCCGCAGGATCGAGCGCCGGCCCCCGCTCCTGCAGCACGGCACGCGGTTTCGTCGCAGGGCCGAAGTTCTGCGCGAGATAGTCGAGCACGACCTGCAGATCCTGGTCGTTGAGTCGTGCCGGATCCACCAGCGAGGGTCCCTGGAGCATGCCGAAGGACCTGAAGGCCGTTTCGCGCGTCATGTAATGCACGAACGCCTGCCAGCCGGCGCGATCCAGCGCCTTGCCGGGCAGGAAGTTAACGCCATGGCAGACGATGCACGTGCGCTCGACGATCTGCCGCCCGGCGCCCGCTGGATAGATCTGGTCGTAGGGCTCTACCCTGGCATCGGGAATGGTATGGCCACCCGTGTAGCTGGGGGCCACCGCGACGCTGCGCGGCGCGAGATCGGCCCGCGCGCGAACGCCCGCGACGACGGCGACCGCGACGGGCGCCATCTCGAGGCCGTTCTTGCGGACCGTGATCGAATACGTCCCGGGGAAAAGGTTGACCGCCCGGTACGCGCCGCCGACCGCGAACACCGCATAGCCAACCTGCTTCTTCTCGTTGTAGAGATACACAGGAACGATGACGCCCTGCGGCGCCGCGACCGTGCCCGCGACCTCGCCGAGCCCCAGCAGCAGGGCCGCCTGCGCGATCGTGGCGGCACCCGCCATCAATGCGAGCAACACGCCCGCGACGCGATGCTGTCTCATCGGATTTCTCCCGGCTGTCCTGGATCGATCACGGTCACCCGGTCCCCGAAATACGAGCCGAGAAACAGCCGTCCTCGATGCAGGACGGCCACGGACGCGCCCGGGATCCGGCGTCCATCATGTTCGAACAGAACGCTGACACGCGCCGCACGATCAATGCGTGCGACCGCAAACGGAAAGCCGCACGGCACCGCGCTCGGATCGCGGCAGGGATCCACGCCCGTGACAGGGACCCCGGTGTGACCCACCACCAGGAAGCCACCGCCAGCGAGCGGCGTAATGTTGTCGGGCGTCAGCGGGATCGGCACGCGGCGCACGGCACCGCTGCGACGATCGACCAGTATCACGGCGCTCGAGTACGTGCCGGCAGTCGCGAACTCGCGTTCGTCGAGCGAGACCGCGACGCCATTGGCGAATGAAACTTCCGTGCCGCGAACGGGCGTCCAGCCCGCGCCGCGCTGCCAGACCATGCCGTAGCCTGTCGGGGTGCCGGACAGCCACTTCTCCCGGGTCGTCGCTGCGTCGGCCGGCGAGCGCGGCCGGTCGAACTGATGCGACGCGTAGATTGCGCCATCCGCGGCGATCGCCACGTCATTGAACAGATAGGGCGGCGGCACCGGGAAACAGCCTAGCCAGCGCGCCGCGGGGATTCCCGCGCGCAGCTGCAGCGAAAACAGCTCCACCCGGCCGATGTCCTGCGCATGCTGCGCGCCGGGCTCCACGCGATTGATCACGGCCATGTGCAGCTCGCCAGCCACGCGGCGGATGTCGTTCCCCCCGGCACGGAACTGCGTTGGCGGTCCCGGGCAATCCGGCGCGCTCACCGGTGCGGCGCGACCCGCGTGGCGCTGGCTGCGCGACGGCACGGCCAGTGATCCGACGAACGGCGTCTGCAGCACGGTCCGCTGTTTCGTGCGCGCGTCGATGAATACCAGCGGTGCATCCTGCGAGGACGTGCTCACGGCAAACCAGTCAGTGCCGGGGACCAACGCGATGTCCTCCGCACGCTCGAGCGCACAGAAGTCCGGACCATCGGGGTCGCAGGGCGCGACCGGACCGGCTACTCCCAGCAGCCCGGTGAGCGACAGCAGCAGGCCGATGAATTTCAGATCCGCTTCCACTGCAGGATGGTACCGCGCGTCGGCAGGTTACACTCGGGTGCCAGTCGTCCATGCGGATGCGGGCGACAAGCCGTGCCGATTTGGCAATGACAACCCACCGTCGTCCGGAGACCAGCATGAGCACCTTCGATCCACGGCGTCGTGACCTGCTCCAGGGGGCCGCCGTTGGCGCGCTCGCCGCGTCCGGCGTTGGCCTGGCCCCACGAGCCGAGGCCGCGCGCGCCCATCGCCTGACGGTCTCGGACCAGTTCAACTACCCCGGGATCAGCGGCAAGCTGCCCGTCAATCGGCCGCGCGCGAGTGCGGTCATGGAAGAGCATGGTCTCGACGGACTGGTCGCGCTGAATCCGATCAACGTCTACTACCTGGCCAACACCCTGCCGGTGATGACCAAGTTCCGCAGCGACATCGGGGCGCTGGCGACGATCGCACGCGACGCGCGGGCGCCGAGTTACGTGATCACGAGTACCGCGCAGTCATGGGACCTCGTCAATGGCGACCGCGAGGTGCCGGAGCTGATCGCCGTGTCGGGCGTCGGCAACTGGCAGGACTACGCCAACCTCGATCCGGAGAAGATGAAGATCGAGCCGAAGGCCACGGTCGGCGGCTATGCCGTGAGGCAGGGCGTACCGCTGACTGCGCGCGAGCAGCGCTGGGTCGACGCCCAGCGCAAATACAACACCAACGCCGCCGGCACGCCCACCTGGGGGCTGGTGCGGGCGCTGCGCCAGTCCGGACTGGAGAAGGCGCGGATCGGCGTCGACGACATGCGCATCAAGCTGATGCTCGACGAGGTCGGCTTCACCGGCGTCACCTGCGTGCCCGCGGCGAGCATTTTCCGCAAGATCCGCATGGTCAAGAGCGAACCGGAACTGGCACTGATGCGCGTCGCCGGCCGCAACAACGCCACTGCCGCGATGAACACCATCAAGGCAATCGTACCCGGCATGCGCTTCGACCAGGTCGAGCGGCTCTTCCAGGCGGAGTGCGCGGCGCTTGGCAGCGAGATGACCTCGTTCCTCGCCGGCGTGACCATCGGCCTGTTCCCCGACGGCCAGGCCGTGCGCGGCAAGCCGTTCCTGATCGACGCCGTGAGTCACTTCCGCCAGTACCACGGCGACTTCTCGCGCACCGTCTGCCTCGGTGAGCCGCCCAGGGACGTACTCGCGCGCGCGCAGGCCAACAAGAACGGCCGCGATGCGGTGTTCGCCGCCGTGAAGGCGGGCGTGAAGTTCTCCGAGCTGCGCCGCATCGCGCGCGAGGCCGAGGTGAAGTCCGGCATGCCGAACGACATCATCATCGTCAACCCGCACTCGCTGGGCCTGGAGCACGGCGACAACCCGGCCCGGATGGATGGTCCCTACACGCCGCTGATCGACACGGTGCTGGAGGAGAACATGGTCATCACGATCGACCTGCCGTACATCGAGGTCGGCTGGGGCGCAGGACACCACGAGGACATGATCCGTGTCACGCGCAACGGCTACGAGCCGATGCACCCGGAGGGTGACCCTCTGGTCGTCGTTTAGCGATGGCGAGACACGTCGCATGCCCGGTCGCGGTCCTGGCGCTGGCCGCGCTCGCCTGCGCCGTGACGGGCTGCGCCGCACCGCCGGCGCCGCGCGAGCGCGAGCGTGCGCGCCCTGCCCCGGTCGCCAGCTTCGCCGCCACGACAGCGCGCTTCTGCAGTGACGCCCAGCGACTGATCACGGCCTCGCGCGTGCCCGCGGCCAATACGGTTTACACCGACCGCGATGCATTCGTGTCGTCCAAAGCGTCGGCGCGCCCGCTGGAAACGCGGCAGTACGGCACGTACGACGACGCGGCGCAGACCCGGCTGAAGATGGTCTCCTGCAAGATGAAGACCGCCGACCACATCCGCACTGAGTACGGTGCCGACCAGGCGGGCGCAGACGAGAGCTGCGCGAGTCTCAACCAGCGCAGCCTCGACGCAGTGATGGCCACGCTGTCGCGCGCCGAACGGCGTCGCCTGAAGTTCGGCGGCGATGCCGGCCGGATCGTCGTCGAGCCGGACGAGGTCGTCGACAACGGTGGGGATTGGCTCAAGCCCTTCGCATTGGCGTGGATGGATGCGGCCGGCGCGCTGCATCTGAGGGCCAAGGGCATGAACAAAGGCTGGCTCGATCCGCGCTACGCCAGCGCGGACCCCAGATTTCGCGGCGTGCGGTACTGCCACCTGGCCGCGCCGGAATACCTGCGGCGCCTGGTGCTCGGCGACGCTACGCCTTGAAGTCCAGCCGGCCCGATGCGGCGACGGCTGATCCGTCGGAGCCGACATCGCGCGCCACGTCGGTGAGAATTTCGCAGGAACGCATCCGGGCTTCCGGATCGAAGACGCTGGTGACGACCATCAGCTCATCGGCGCCCGTATCCTGCAGCAGGCGCACGAGACCGGACCGCACGGTCTGCGGCGATCCGACGATCGAGACCTTGAGCATCTGTGACGCCAGCTGCTTCTCGGCGGGGCTCCAGAAAGTCTCGATGTCGTCGATCGGCGGGCGCTGCAGGCCGCGGCTGCCCCGATGCAGCAGCGCATACGACTGCTGCACGGAAGTGAACAGGCGCGCGGCCTGAGCGTCCGTGTCGGCGGCGACCACGTTGACGCCAATCATCGCGTACGGCCGCGGGCTGCGCGCCGAGGGCTGGTAGCGTTCGCGATAGATGGCCAGCGCCGCATGCAGGGCGTCGGGCGCAAAGTGCGACGCGAACGCGTACGGCAGGCCGAGCGCAGCGGCGAGCTGCGCCCCGTAAAGGCTCGAGCCGAGAATCCACAGCGGCACATCGAGTCCCGCACCCGGCACCGCCTGCACCCGCTGTCCCGGCTGTGCCGGCGCGAACAGCGCCTGCAGTTCCTGCACGTCGTCGGGGAAGTGCTCTGCCGTGCGTGGGTCGCGCCGCAGCGCCCGCACGGTAACCTGGTCTGTCCCGGGCGCACGCCCCAGGCCCAGGTCGATCCGCCCGGGATAGAGCGCTTCGAGCGTGCCGAACTGCTCTGCAATCACCAGCGGCGAGTGGTTCGGCAACATGATGCCGCCGGCACCGACGCGGATGCTGCGCGTGCCACCGGCGAGATAGCCGATGACTACCGCGGTCGCGGCGCTGGCAATGCCGGGCATGTTGTGGTGCTCGGCGACCCAGAAGCGCCGGTAGCCGAGGTGCTCCGCATGCTGGGCCAGCCGCAGACTGCGCTGCAGGGCTTCGCGTGGGGTGGCGCCTTCGGTTACCGGAACGAGATCGAGTATCGACAGGGCAACCATGGCCTATCGTACCGCAGGGTCGCCCGATGGCAGGCCTGAAACGAGCGCGTCCGGCCGGGCGCCGTCTACCAGAGCTCGCGCGACCGCTGGGTTACGTCCAGGCCTTGCGCCGGCGTGCCGTCGAGCTCGACGACCTGCATTTCGGCGGCGTGGAAAGCGTGCTGATCGAACGCCGCCAGCACTTTGTCAGTGAGAAAGCGGCTGCGCCCTCCATACACGTGCGCATCGCTGCGTGGCGGCGCGCTGGTTACCGCGAAGCGCAGCGGCTGCACCAGCGACAGATCGTCCTGCGCGCGCGTCATCGCCACATACAGCAGCCGCCGCCCTTCTTCGATCTGCGCCTCGCTGCGCGTTGCAAACTCCGACGGAAAGCTGCCGTCGACGACGTTGAGGATGGTGACGCTGCTCCACTCCATCCCCTTGGCGGAATGCACCGTGGACAGCACCAGGAAGTCCTCGTCCAGCAGCGGCGTGCCGGCTAGATCGCTGGTCGCCTGCGGGGGGTCCAGGGTCAGCTCGGTCAGGAAGCGTTCGCGCGATGTGTAATGGGCCGACAGCTGCTCGAGTTGATCGAGATCGCCAATGCGAGTGTGTACGTGCTCATAGATGCGCTCGAAATGCGGTTTGTACCAATCGCGAACCAGCCGCACCTGTCCGGGCCAGGGCCGCTCGCGACCCGACAGATCCGCCATGAGATCGGCGAATCGCTTCCAGTGCAGGCGCGACTCGGGCGGGGCGGCGAACTCGGCCAGGCTGGCAAAGCTGCGTCCGGCCGCCTCGAAGTGGCGAATGGCGTTGCGCGCGTTGACCGGACCCATTCCAGGCATGAGCTGCAGGCAGCGGAAGGCCGCAAGGTCGTTTCGCGGGTTGTCCGCGAAGCGCAGCAGCGACAGCAGGTCCTTGACGTGCGCGGCCTCCAGGAACTTCAGCCCGCCGTACTTCACGAACGGAATGGCACGCCGCGTCAGCTCGATCTCCAGCAGGTCGCTGTGCGTACCGGTGCGGAACAGCACGGCCTGGCGCTTCAGCGCGATGCCGCTTTCGCGGCGCCGCAGGACGCTGGTGCAGACGTACTCCGCCTGTGCGGCGAGGTCGTCCACGGCCACCAGCCGCGGCCGTACGCCGGCACCGCGCGAGGAGATCAGTTGCTTGCGGAACTGGCGAGGCGCCTCGGACATCAGCCCGTTGGACGCGTCGAGTATAGCCTGGGTAGAGCGATAGTTCTGCGCCAGCGCCACCACGTCGGCGCGGGGCTGGTACTGGCCCGGAAACTCCAGGATGTTCTCGACCGCGGCTGCCCGGAACGAGTAGATGGCCTGCGCGTCGTCGCCGACCACGGTGACGCCGGCGCCATCCGGCTTGAGCGCCCGCACGATCTGCGCCTGCAGCGGATTCGTGTCCTGGTACTCGTCGACCAGTACATGATCGAAATGACCGCCAATGTGGGCCGCGATGCGCTGCTCCTGCATCATCGCGTGCCAGTAGAACAGCAGATCGTCGTAGTCGAGCAACGACAGCTGGGTCTTGCGCTCGACATAGGCGCGGAACAGCTGCGTCAGCTGCGGCGCCCAGTCCTTGCACCAGGGAAACTGCGCGTCCAGGGCTTCCGCGAGCGACAGCCCGGTGTTCACCCGGTGCGAATAGATGGCAAGGCAGGTGTCCTTGCGCGGAAACCGCTTGTCCTGTGCGGCGAAGCCCAGCTCCTCGCGGATCGAATCGACCAGGTCCGCAGCGTCGCCACGATCGAGCACCGAGAAGCCGGGATCCAGCCCGATCTGCCGCGCGTAGTGGCGCAGCAGGCGATTGCCGATCGCGTGGAAAGTACCCGCCCACTGCAGCCGCTGGATCAGCGCGTGGTTCAGGCCGCCGATGGTCTCCGCCAGCGCGGTCTTGACGATGTCGCGGGCGCGCCGGCGCATCTCCTGGGCCGCGCGCCGCGAGAAAGTCAGCATCATGATGCGCGCTGGATCGACCCCGTGGATGACGAGGTGCGCGACGCGGGCGGCCAGCGTGCTGGTCTTGCCAGTGCCGGCGCCCGCCACGATCAGCAGCGGACCCGAGCGAAACGGCTTGCCCGGCACGATCTCGCCGAAGGTCACGGCGCGCCGCTGGGCGCTGTTGAGGTTGGCCAGGTGGGCAGTGATGGGCGCAGTCATCAGGGCACTATACGAAACCGCACCCGATCACTGAAGATCGTCGGCCACGAATTGAGAACCCGGAGCACCCTGATGGCCCGCAAACCCGTTTCCAGGACCTATCGCGCCCAGCCGGACCAGTTGACGGCCTTGAAGCTGCGCATCCCGCCCCGGCGGCAACTCGATGCCGGCATGCAGAAGTACTTCGCAATCTGCGAGGAAAAGATCGGCTTCCTGCCGAACGTGCTCAAGGCATACAGCCTGGACAACACCAAGTTGCGCGCCTTCATCGACATGTACAACGACCTGATGCTCGGCGATTCGCGCCTGAGCAAGCTGGAGCGCGAGATGGTCGCCGTGGTCGTGTCGGCCGCCAACCGCTGCTACTACTGCCTGACCGCGCATGGTCAGGCGGTGCGCGAAATGTCCGGCGATCCGACCCTGGGTGAAACTCTGGTGATGAACTTCCGCGTGGCGCGCATGACGCCACGCCAGCGGGTCATGCTGGAGTTCGCCCACAAGCTGACCGTGGCGCCGGCCGAGACTGGCGACGCCGACCGGCGACTGCTTCGCAAGGCCGGATTGAGCGACCGCGACATCTGGGACCTGTGCGCGGTAACCGCGTTCTTCAACATGACGAACCGGGTGGCCACGGCCACCGACATGATGCCGAACCAGGAGTACCACGCGCTCTCGCGCTGATTCGCCGCCTCAGCTGAGGCCGATGACCTCGGCGGTACGCTCGCCGTGCAGCATCCGCCGCCCCATCGGCGAGTCCAGCAGCGACTGGGGGTAGACACTGTCTACGCGACCCACCGCATCCAGCTCCGCCATGGTCGCGTCATCGAGCTGCAGGGCACTGCTGGCGAGCTGTTCGGTCAGCTGCGCGGCAGTGCGAGCGCCGAGGACCGGGATGACGGACCCGCGCTTCTGCATCAGCCAGCGCAACGCGACCTGCGCCGGCGTGGCACCGAGGCGCTGCGCAACGGCGCGCACGCCGTCGAGGATGGCGAAGTTGCGATCGTTGAGGAACAGGTTGCCCCAGCCGGTGGAGGTCAGCCGACCCGGCTCGCCGGCGCGCTTCGCCGGATCACGGCTGTACTTGCCCGTCAGCACGCCGCCGGCAAGGGGGCTCCACGCGGTGATCGACATGCCGAGAGCCTCGGCGCACGGCACGAGCTCGCGTTCGATGTGCCGCTCCACCAGGCTGTAGTGCAGCTGCACGGCCACGAAGCGCGGCTGCGCACGCAACTCCGCCATCGTTTGCGCGCGTGCGATGACCCAGGCCGGCACGTTGGAAAAGCCGGTGTAGAGCACCTTGCCGGCACGCACCGCGTCGTCCAGCGCGCGCAGCAACTCCTCGAGCGGCGTGCTGCGATCCCACTCGTGCACCCAGTAGAGGTCGATGTAGTCCGTCTTCAAGCGCCGGAGGCTCGATTCCAGTGACTGCTGCAGGTTCTTGCGCGAGTTGCCGCCCGCGTTCGGATCCTGCGGTTGCGTGGTCATGGTGAACTTGGTCGCCAGCACCAGCCGCGCGCGCTCTGCAGCGACGAACTCGCCGAGCAACTGTTCGCTCTGCGAGCCGGTGTAGATATTGGCCGTGTCGATGAAGTTGCCGCCGGCCGCGAGATAGGCGTCGAACATCCGACGCGATTCGGTCTTGTCGGCGCCCATGCCCTGGAGCTCGCCGAAAGTCATCGTGCCCAGGCACAACTCCGAGACCTTGAGGCCGGACTGGCCCAGCAGCCTGAACTTCATGCCGATCTCCGATTGCACGTGGGGCTCGAATCGTAGGTCAGGCGCGCAGCAGCCGGATCGGGAAAGCCGGCCGCGAACCGCGCCGTGGCTGCGCCATGCCCGCACGGCGCGCGCGCGGGCTTGCCCGTCACCGTCAATCCGGTGACCATGATCCGCATCGTGCCCGCGGGCCAGGGAGACCGGATGCTGCTGTCCACACGTGAGATCTACCGCGGTCGCGTCGTCCGGCTGAACGTCGAGACCGTCGAGCTGCCGAACGGTCACCGCGTCGAGCTGGAGATCATGCACCACCCCGGAGGCGCGGCCGTTGTGGCACTCGATTCGGAGCAACGCGTCTGCCTGTTGCGCCAGTACCGACATGCTGCGGGCGGGTATGTCTGGGAGCTGCCTGCCGGCAAGCTCGAACCGGGTGAACCGCCCGCCGAAACCGCGCGCCGCGAACTGATCGAGGAAGCCGGCGTCGCGGCCGCGCAATGGCAGGACCTGGGTCGCTTCATCAGCTCGCCCGGCGTGTTCACCGAACGCATTTACCTTTATCTTGCACGTGACCTGTCGCCCGTGACGCGCAGCCACGAGGCGGCGGAAGTGATGGAAGTGCATTGGATTCCGTTCCTGGAAGCCGTCCGCCGCGTGCACGCGGGCGATATCGAGGACAGCAAGACCTGCCTGGGCCTGCTGCGGGCGCAAGCGAGTCTTGCCGGGCCGATCCGTGACCCGGGTCACGCATCCACCTGATCGATGCTTCTAGGCTGACTGCAACCGTGGCGCAGTCAGCGCTGCGCCGTCGTGGAACTCACATGGCCCCGGACGACAAAGACAAGCGAAAGAAGCCGGGCACGACCTCGGCAGCCCCGCTCGCACCCGAGTTCCAACGGCATTGCTTCGGCGGCGTGGTGCACGATGAGCGCGGTGTGGCGACGCTGCTGTGGGCACCGGAGTCCAACGATGACACGGCACAGCGACGCGCGCTGACCATTGCGCCCGAGCCCGGGGCGAACCCCGGGGAGCCGCGCCGCAAGCCGAAGGACCTGCGCAAGCTCGGTGAGTGGATCAAGCTGCAGCGGGAGATCGCTGCACGCAAGCAGAAGGGTTGAGACTGGCCGACGGACAGCACGCGCGGCCCCGACGTCGGCCGGGTCATCGCGAGCGGATGTACTGTACCTTCGCGAGCTCCGTGAGCCGATAGAAGCGGCGCAAATCAATGACCGGCCGGGCCACGGCACGCCGCGTCTGTCGCTCCAGCGTGGCGCAGAATCGCGCGGCATGGTCCGACGCGGCCCGATACAACTGCTCCCTCCCCGCGGCCAGCGTCGCGTCCACACGGGCCCGCCGGAACAGCAGCGAGTGCAACTCGGCCGGAAAGCGCACCGCGCCCTGTTCGCGCAGCAGATCCGCGGTCAGCACGAACTTGTCGATCTCGGCCTGCAGTTCCAGTTCGAGCCGTGACACCAGGCGGTCATGCAGGGCGTTCCAGGCCAGGCACAGGAAATGGCTGACGCCCTCCAGCACCGTCCAGAAGTCAGCGATGTTGCCGCCGTGCAGGCGATGCAGTGGATCGACTGCGGCCAGCCTGTCCAGCACGCCCGCGTCGATGAACACCGTCACGGCGAGCGACTCGGGTTCGCACCGCACCAGCAGCTGCTCGTCGGTGCCGGTCGCTTCGACTGCTGCTGGCAGCGCGAGCCGGTCGGTCGTCAGGAAATCGTCGACGACGCAGCGCGGATCCACGTCGTAGCGCCGTTGCAGCCGGCCCTGCAGCAGGGTCGGCAGCGCGCTCACTGGGTCCGCAGCCCGAGCGCCGCAGTGGTCGGCGTGATGCCCGCTTCCGCCAGCAGGCCACGCGCGCGTGCGCTGCCGGTCTTGATCCACATCTCATACAGCCGCAGCACGTCCTGGTCGGAGCGCGCCGGTCCGGCGTCGGCAACCTCCTGGAGGGCGTCGACCAGCGGCTGGAACTTCTCTGCCAGCTCGGCGAAGACCCCGGACAGAGCGCGCCGCGGGCCGCGGACGAGCGCCCCGGCCAGCGTGCCGTAGGCCCGTCCGCCCATGCCGATGTAGTAGTCCACGTCGACGAGGCGGCGCGCGAAGCTGCCGGCGAAGAAACCTGCCACGAACAGCGACACGTCGCCGAGCCGCTGCAGCGCGTGGTGACGGGCCTCAGGGGAAGGCGCCTCCACCGCATCGACGAGCATCCCCGCCAGCGGCCGGCGTACGGCGCGGCCCGGCGAGTCCGCATGCAGTGCATCGGCGCGAGCGAACAGCGTCAGGAGCTTCACCACGTAGTGCTCGGTATGGTCGGTGACGCGCAGATGCTGGTGATCCAGCGCGCCGTGCACGGCATCGCGGAAGTACTCCTCCAGGCTCCGCACGGGCATCACTCGGTTCGGGACATGCGTGTTTGACATCAGCAACCTCCGTCGGCCGAGTTGGCGCCAGCGCGACGAGCCATGTCCGTGATCCGTTCCACCGTTTCATCTGGCACTCGACCGGCTACACTGCTGCTGAACACGGGGAGATACGACCGATGTCGGACTTCAGCGGCCAGACGGCCGTCATCACCGGTGCCAGTCGCGGTCTCGGACTGGCGTGCGCGCGCGAGCTCGCGCGGCGTGGCGCAGTGGTGCACCTCGTCAGCCGCGGCGGCAGCGAACTCGACGCGGCGGTTGCTGCCCTGCGCGCCGACGGGGCACGGGCGCAGTCGCATGCCTGTGACGTGACCAGGCCCGGCGACGTCGTAAAGCTGTTCGACGCGCTCGAGCGCTGCGACGTACTGGTGAACAACGTCGGCTCGAATACGCCGCAGGCGTTCCTGGACGTGGACCTTGCCACCCTCGACAGGCTGCTCGATCTCAACGTGCGCTCGATGTTCCTCGTGGCGCAGCAGGCAGCGCGGCGCATGGTGGCGAACGGCGTCGGCGCAATCGTCAACATGTCTTCGCAGATGGGCCATGTCGGCGCCGCCAATCGCACGGTCTACTGCACCACCAAGCACGCGATCGAAGGCCTGACCAAGGCGATGGCGGTGGAGCTCGCGCCACGTGGCGTGCGCGTCAATTCAGTAGCGCCGACCTACATCGAGACGCCGCTGACGCGGCCGTTTTTCGCCGACGCAGGGTTCCGCGAGGACACGCTGCGACGCATACCGATGGGGCGCATCGGGCGTGTCGAGGAAGTCGCGGCGGCCGTAGCCTTTCTGGCGTCACCGCAGGCCAGCCTGATCACCGGCACGAGCCTGCTGGTCGACGGCGGGTACACGGCACAATGAGCGTGCCCGACACGGCCGGCGCCGTTGGGGCAATGCAGTCGATCACCATCGGCGTCTCGGACCTTGCCGCTGCGCTGCGACTGTTTCACGACGTGATGGGGCTCAGGATCGAGTCGCGCAGCGGCTGGTCCGCAGAGCGATGCAGGTTTCTCGGTCTGCCGGCTGGCGTCGTTGCCGAGGTGGTCGAGCTTTCCTGCCAGGCGTACCCGGTGGGCCGCATCCGCCTGCTGCAGCTGACACCCGGCGCGCGGGAGACCGTGCGGCACGACACCCAGATCGGCGGGCCGGATTCACCGCTGGACATCGGACCCAAGGCCGTCGACTTCTACGTGCGCACGCCGGCCGCGACGTACTGGCAGGAAATGGTCGACGCGGGCTGCATCGCGCGCTCGCGGCCGGTGCGGCACATCATCGGCGATACGGAAAGCGAGGAAGCGGTGCTGTTCGGTCCGGACGGCGTGCCGCTGCTGATCATGGTGGGCCACCGCCATCCGCCGCAGCAGATGCGCGCCGGAACTCCGCACGGCAAGTACAGCGAGGTACCCACGGTGTCGGTCGTGGCAGGCGACCTCGATGCAACGCGGCGCTTCTACTCCGACGCGCTCGGCCTGGTTGCTTCCAGCGACTCCGAGACCGCCGAGCCGTTC
Organism: Gammaproteobacteria bacterium; assembly: GCA_031431655.1. Lineage (GTDB taxonomy): Bacteria > Pseudomonadota > Gammaproteobacteria > Steroidobacterales > Steroidobacteraceae > UBA964. The sequence continues at coordinate 24,154 of JANPDV010000487.1, forward strand.
CGCGACCAGGTCAACCAGCTGGTCGGCATTCCGCGCGGCTCGCGCGTGCACTTCCTGCTCTACCAGGATCCGGCGGAGCCCAGCGGCAAGATCCTGCTGGTGTGGTTCGGCGGCGTTTCCAGACGGCGCCTGACGGGGCGAATGCATCCCGGCCGGCTTGGCGTCGGTCTCTACACCCACCAGGCCGGCGACCTGTCGCAGCTCGCGTCGCGAGTGCGGGCCGCGGGGGCCCGCGTGGAGCACGAGCCAGCCTGGATTGACGGACAGCGGCTGATGCTGGTCCGGGGCCCGAACGAAGAGCTGTTCGAATTTGTCGAGCGCGGCTGAGTTCACGCTGCGCGGTAACCTGCGCCAACCCGCAGTCAGCGCCGCTCGGCGAGTTCCGCGAGCGCTCCCAGCTCGGCAACCTCCAGGTCCGCCGGGGCATGCGTCTCGGGCCAGGGATGCGCGCGCCGATTCACCCACACCGTGCGGCAGCCCGCGGCGCGCGCGCCTTCGATGTCATTGCGCGGATCGTCGCCAACGTAGGCCATCTCGGCGGTGGCGACGCCCAGGCGTGCGGCAACACTGGCGTAGGCGTTGGCGTGTGGCTTGGCGAAACCGACCTGCTCGGAATTGAGACTCAGCACGAACTCGTCCGCCAGCCCGATGCGCGCGAGGTCCGCGTTGCCGTTCGAAAAGGTCGCGAGCCGGTAGCGGCGCGCGAGCCGGCGCAGCGCGGGACGCACGTCATCGAACACCTGCACCTCGTTGCGCGCTGCGATGAATACCTCGAAGGCCTCGCGGCCTGCGACCTCGGGACAACCCGCCTCGATGGCGAGCCGCCGCAGCGTCTCGGTGCGCAGCCAGGTCAGGTCGTGCGCCATTGCGGGCTCCGCGCGCGCCAGCGCCAGCCGCGCCGCCATGAAGCTCTCGCGCGAATGCCGGGCGGCGAGCCTTGGATAGCGCTGCTCCAGGAACACCTGCACGCGGCTCTCCGCGCGCAGCAGCACGCTGCCGACGTCCCAGAACGTGTCGTCGAGGTCGAAGCAGATCACCCGAAGCCGGTCGAACATGGGGCTAGGATAGCGCGCCAAGGGTCCGTAGCATTCCCTCGGGGGGTGGCATGTGCAGCTGATCATCGGCAACAAGAACTACTCGTCGTGGTCGATGCGGCCATGGATGCTGCTGAAGCATCTCGGCCTGTCCTTCGACGAAACGGTGATCCCGCTCGACACCGATGAGTTCCGCGAGCGCATCCGTGGGATCAGCCCGACCGGACGCGTGCCGGTACTGCTGCACGACGGGCTGAGAATCTGGGATTCGCTGGCGATCTGCGAGTACGCCTGCGACCTGGCCGGCCATGGCTGGCCCAATGAGCGCAAGGCGCGCGCCGTGGCGCGTTCGGCGGCGGCCGAGATGCACTCCGGCTTCCACGCCCTGCGTGCCCAATGGCCGATGAACGCACGCGCCACAGGCCGTCGCGTGCCGTCGACGCGGGCGCTGGAAGCGGACCTGCGGCGCCTCGGCGATCTGTGGTCGGAACTGCGACTGTTCCACGGCGACCACGGCCCCTGGTTGTGCAGCGAATACAGCGTCGTCGATGCCATGTTCGCGCCAGTGGCGCTGCGCCTGCGGACCTACGGTGGCGCCGACGCGCTGCCGCAGGTGGCGCGCACCTATCTCGAGGCAGCGCTCGCGGACCCTCGGCTGCTCGAGTGGTGCAGCGCCGCGGCCGCTGAGCCCTGGGTGATTCAGGCCGCGGAACTCGGCTGCTAGACTCCCCGGGCAATTACGGGCCCCGCCGGGCCCGAGGAAGCCTGAAGATGCCCAGACGCCTGCTTTTCGCTGCCATTGCCGCAGCATTGCTGCTGCACCCCTGCACTGCACCCGCCGCCGAACCGGCGGCGTTTGCACCGGACGACCTCGTCCGGCTGAAGCGCGTCAGCGATCCGCAGGTGTCACCGGACGGACGGCTGGTCGCGTTCACACTGCGCGAGACCGACATCGACGCCAACAAGGGTCGAACCGACCTGTGGGTCGTGTCACTGACGGAGCGTGCGCCGACGGCGCGGCGTCTCACGCAGCATCCGGCCAACGATTCGAATCCGCGCTGGTCGGCGGATGGTCGCTACCTGTATTTCCTCTCGACGCGCTCCGGCTCCTCGCAGGTCTGGCGCATCGCGCTGGAGGGCGGCGAGGCACAGCAGGTCACCGACTACCCGCTCGACGTGAACACGCTGAAGGTCGCCCCGGCCGGGCCCCGCATCGCGCTGACGATGGAGGTGTTTCCGGACTGCGCCGACCTCAAGTGCTCGGCCGGGCGGCGTGAGGCGCAAGGCAGGAACAAGGCCAGCGGCACGACCTACGACCAGCTGTTCGTGCGTCACTGGGACACGTGGAACGACGGCACGTTGTCGAACCTGTTCACCGCGGTCGTTGCCAGCGACGGCAAGGCCGTCGATCCGGTGAATGTCTCTGGCAAGGTACGAGGCAACCTGCCCTCCAAGCCCAGCGGCGGCGACGAGGAGTACGCCTTCAGCGCGGATGGGGCGCGACTGGTGTTCAGCGCGCGACTCGCCGACCGCGGCGAGGCCTGGTCCACCAATTTCGATCTCTACGACGCCGCGGCCGACGGCTCCGGCTCGCCGGTCAATCTGACTGCAGCGAACCAGGCCTGGGACACCCAGCCTGTATTCCTCGCGAACGGCGACCTGGCCTACCTCGCCATGCAGCGCCCCGGCTTCGAGGCCGACCGGTTCCGGATCATGCTGCGCGACGCACGCACCGGCAGCACCCGCGAACTGACGCCCGACTGGGACCGCTCGGTCGCAAGGCTGGGCGCCACCACCGACGGCCGCAGCCTGCTCGCCACCACCGATGACCTGGGCCAGGTGCCGCTGTTCTCGGTCGATCCTCGCAGCGGCAAACGCACGCGGCTCACCGGCGACGGCCAGGTGGCGGAGTACTCGCCCTCGCCCGCTGGGATCGTGATCGCGGCGGCCTCACTCGCGGGTCCGGCGGAACTGCAGCTCATCGGCCGCAATGGTGGCACGCCCCGCGCCCTTACCCGCGTCAATGCCGAACTGCTGGCGCAGCGGCAGATGAGTGCGTTCGAGCAGTTTTCGTTCAAGGGCGCCGGCGATGCGACGGTCTACGGCTACGTAATGAAGCCGAACGGCTACACGCCCGGCAGGAAGTTCCCGATCGCGTTCCTGGTGCACGGCGGCCCGCAAGTCAGTTTCCAGAACCAGTGGAGCTTTCGCTGGAATGCGCAGGCGTTCGCGGGCCGCGGCTATGCCGTGGTGTTCATCGATTTCCACGGCTCACCCGGCTATGGCCAGGCATTCACGGATTCGATCTCGCAGGACTGGGGCGGCAAGCCACTGGTCGACCTGCAGAAAGGCCTCGAAGCGGCGGTCGCGAAGTACGACTGGCTCGACGGCAGTCGTGCCTGTTCGCTCGGGCCCTCCTATGGCGGATTCATGCAGAACTGGATCGCCGGCAACTGGCCGGACCGGTTCAAGTGCATCGTCAACCACGCCGGCATCTTCGACCAGCGCGCCATGTACTACAGCACCGAGGAACTGTGGTTCGTGGAGTGGGAGAATGGCGGACCCTACTACTCGACGCCTGAGAATCACGAGAAGTTCAACCCCGCGGAACACGTGACGAAGTGGCGTACGCCGATGCTCGTGATCCACGGAGCGCTGGACTACCGCGTGCCGTACACGCAGGGACTGGCGACCTTCACGGCGCTGCAGCGGCAGGGCATCGAAAGCCGGCTGCTGTACTTCCCCGATGAGAACCACTGGATCCAGAAGCCGGCCAACGTGCTGTTATGGCACAAGACCGTGCTCGACTGGCTCGATCAGCACCTCAAGTAGCCAGAGGGACGGCGCGGCCCGGTCGCGCTCCGGGACGGGCGTCAGCGGGCAGTCATCGCGGAATAGAGCTCGGCGAACGCATGGGCGGCGGCGTCGAGCGCGTCCGCCCAGTCGGCTGCCGCGGTGCCGTCGGCACCGTCGGTGATGTACTTGGCAGCGGCGAAGCGCACGCCTTCCGCAAGGCAGACCCGCGCCAGCGCAAAGGCTTCCATGTCGGTGACGTCCGCGTCGATCTCATGGCTGCCGATCGCGAAGGAATCTGCCGTGGAACACGACGCGGCCTGCAGCTGCGGAAAACAGCGCGGCACGACGAGCAGGTGCGGCGCGGGGTCGAACGGTGTTTCACCGCGCGCGAACCCGAGCGCGGTCACATCCATGTCCCGCTGGACGAATTGCGTGCATTCCACCATCCGACCGGCCGGGAACACGCGGCTGCCCGCGGTGCCGAGGTTCACGACCTGCGTCACCGGGCTGCCGGCGGCGCGCCGCTCTGCCAGGGTACGCGCCAGCACCATGCTCGCGTTGACCTTGCCGACGCCGGTGTACAGCAGCGGCGCGCCGAGCGCTTCCAGCAGGCCGCGCGACTCCTGCGGGAGTGCGACCGCGACCAGCGCGCGTGGCCCGAAGTCGGCAGGAGGCGAAGGCGATGCCACGATCAATGCACGTCCCGGCGCCGGCGGCCGCCTAGAATTCGGGCCGGGCCTCGTTGCGCTTCGTCAACGCGCAGTTCACCAGCATCCAGCCGAGGTTGTTGCCGACCCGGCTGGCCTCCGTATCGGTGAATACATAGCTGCCGTTCTTGAGCGTGCCGTCCGGCATCTTCTCGAACGCGTACAGCACCAGCGAGTTGCGGTTGAAGTTGTCGTTCGCTTCGTTCAGCACCTGCCAGGTCACGGACTGCAGTCGCAGGAAGATCTCCTTGGGTTGCGCGTCGCGGGTCCTGAACGTGGTGGAACCGCCCTTGTCGTGCAGTTCGATGTCGTCATAGCGATTGAACGGGATGTCGCGCCCGCCACCGACGCCGGGCACGTCCACGTAGCAATGGAACTGCCGGGCACGCTCCATCCAGAACGGCTCGCCCGAGGCGACGCCGGTGATGCGCTTGCCGGTCTTGATGACGTACTCGCAGCCCGGGGTGCTGATCAGGGCGGTTGGCGCAAGGGTCGCCAGCTCCGCCGCGGTGATCTCGCCGGCCATGCGGAAGTAGCTCTTCATCACGACCTCGTCGGCCGCTGGTCCGGCGTTGAGCGTCGCGACGCGGTAGCTACGCTTGCCCGCGCCATCGGCGGGCTGTGTCTCGTTGACCCAGAGGAATACGTGCTTGCCAAATGCCGGCGCATTCACGCGCGTGATCGTGGTGTGGATGCGCTCGTGACGATCAGGCTCGGGCAGCTTGCGGCGGCCGTCGAAGTAACTCTGGTTCATGTTGTCGTACTGCCCTGGAAGCAGTTCCGCCATGATCAGCAGGCTGCGCTCGCCGGGCGTGGAATCCTGCCCCTGGGCGGCCGCGGGCGGCGCCCAGCCGCCGACGAGCGCGACGCTGGCAGCGAATGCCAGTAACCCGTGTTGCGATTTCATAGGCGGCTACCTTGCTGTGGCGCTGGGCGACGCTGCTCAACCGTAGGTCAGGCGCCATTCGGCCTGGTAGGACAACCCGAGCGCGATCAGCCGCGCCAGCAGCTCGTCGTAGCCTACGCCTGCCGACAACGCGGATTGCGCGAAATCCTCGTTCTGGGCCAGGTTCGGATTCGCATTGGCCTCCAGCACGAAGACCTGCCCGGCCGCGTTGACGCGGAAATCCATGCGCGCGTAGCCCGACAGGCCCAGCGCGCGGTAGATGCGCCTGGAGAGGCGATCGAGCTGCGCAACGATGGCGGGCGGCAGGTCCTCGGCGGCCTGCGTCGAGATGCCGTACTTCTGCTGGTACTTGCGATCCCACTTGACCTTGCGGGTCGCAATCATCGGCGAGCTGTCGGGCATCGTGCCGAACAGGATCTCCCACACCGGCAGTCGCGTCAGGCGCTCATTGCCGTGAACGCCGACGTACAGCTCACGACCCGCGATGTACTCCTCCACCAGGGCATCGGACCCCACCTGCTCGTGGACGAACGCCACGCGCTCGCGCAGGTGCGCCTCGTCTTCGACCACCGAAGCCTGCGCTATGCCGAGCGAGGCATCTTCGGTGGTGGACTTGACGAACAGGGGATAACGGAGCTTGCGCGGCACGCGCAGCTTGACGCCGCGCCGCAGCACCGCGAACTGCGGCGTGGGGATGCGGTGGTAGGACAGCAGCTGCTTGCACAGCGACTTGTCGCGCGACAACAGCAAGCCGCGCGGATTGCAGCCGGTGTACGGCTGGCGCAGCAGCTCGAGGAAGGCGACGACGTGCTGGTCGTAGGTGACGATGCCGTCGAACTCTTCCAGCAGGTTGAAGACCAGGTCGGGGCGCCAGTCGGCGATCGCCGTGCGCAGCTCGGTGAGACTGTCGAGCACGCCCAGCGCACGCACTTCGTGGCCGACCGTCCGCAGCATCGTGATGACGTCGTACTCGGTGCGCCATTCGTCGATCTGCTTGTCGGCGAATCCCTCGAGGCTGTCGGGTGGCACGAGGCTCGCGTGGCAGACAACCAGTATCCGCAGTTTCTTCACAGGCTCTGCTGCGGGCTGGGCGCCGTCTCGTAGGTGCGCAGCAGGCGGACCAGCATCCAGCGGGCATGGCGCAGCGCATCGCGTCGGCTGCCGCGCACGTACAGGTCCAGCGCGTCCGCGCGCTGGATCGCCATGCGCAGGATCTGCCAGACGCTGTAGCGTTCGAACTCGCCATCGCGCGTCAGCGCGAGCACCAGCTTCGGCTTGGCCGCGCGCAGGAACACCGCGGCACGCTGCGCACTGCGTCGTGGCTCGCGCGCACTGAAGACCCGCGACAACAGGTCGTCGGTGGCCGAGCGCCGGTGCCGCAGCCGCGCTTCGCGCCGGGAGGCGTAGAAATCGCCGAGGGTCTGCGAGCTCTCATGCACCGGCTCGATGCGGGCCCGGCTGCGCACGCGCGGCGTGCTGTCGCGCACTTCGCGCATCAGCTCGTCGACGACCTGCAGCTTGTTCAGCGCCGGCCAGCCCGCGTAGTTGTGGCGCCAGGCGGACTTCGGTTTCAACCAGACGGCGAACGTCTCGGCGAAATCCTCGGTGGGGTGCGCCTGCGCGTACCAGCCTCCCAGGTGATGCACGTAGCGTCGGCTGCCCGGGCGCGCCCGATAGCGGTCGGGATACGGCAGCGATGCCGGGCCAAAGACCTCGCGCCAGCGCGCGCGGCGCCGCAGCCGATAGGCCGTGTCGATCGCATGGCCGGCTTCGTGACGCAGGATGCGCATCAGCCAGTTGGCGTTGCCGCCTTCCACTTCATGCATCATCCGGCGCTGCAGTCGCTCCAGCCGCGGATGCGCCAGGTAGAACGGGATGGCAACGCCCGGCACGCCGTCCGGCGAGAACCACTCCACGCCAAACCAGAAGTGCGGCTTGATGGCGATGCCGCGCTGGTCGAGTTCAGAGTCCAGCTTGCGCAATGCGCGCCGCAGGGGCGCGCGCGTGATCTCGCCGAGGCCCAGGTCGCGAAAGCGCAGCTTCAGCAGGGCCTCATCGGGCAGGCGTGCCCAGGCCGGCGCGCGACGCGCGGGCAAACGACGAGCGGACGACGCGGGGGCGGTTCGGCGCGCTGTGCCTGTGGCCAAAGAATGTCCCCCGACGGGTCCGCTGCGGAGGGGGCTGGGAGCCGCCGCCGTCCGGACCTCATGGATGGTCGGGAAGCTTACGTGACCTCGCCGAGGCCGACCATGGCCTCGGCCAGCAACCGGTCAGTCAGGTCGGTTATCAGGTCGGCCTTGGCCAGGCCACGGCGCCAGCCCGCCGGAATGGCGTTGACCCCATAGTGGGCGCCGGCCAGCTGGCCGTAGATGGCGCCGATCATGTCGGAATGTCCGCCCAGGTTGACGGCCGCCAGGGCGCCGTCGCGGAAACTGCCCGAGCGCTGGAAGGCCCAAAGGGCGCATTCGAGCACGTCCGGCGCCCCGCCCCGCGGATTGAGTTCGCCGGCGGTCCGGTCGCGGTAGCAGCCACCGGCGAACGACCCGACCCTGGCGCCGTCCTTGGCGGACACCGAGGCCGGATCACCCGCCTCCAGGATGCGGGCCTTGGGCTGTCCGGACAGCGCGGCATGCAGCATGCCGGCCAGCAGCCGGCAGGCCGCCATCACCTCGGGCACCTGGCAGGTGGCGCGGGCCGCCTCGGCCGCGTTTTTCACCGCCAGGGGCCGATCCGCGAAGAAGAACAACACCGCCGGCGCGATGCGGGCCAGCGGCTCCGGGTCCAGCGCCTTCGGGTCGTGCGAGCCGCCGAAAGCCTGCCGTCGCCACTGCGCCATCGACAGCGCCTTCGCGGTACTTGCCGTGATGCCGAGGCATTCCCCGGTGGCCGACATGTACCCGTCCTTCTGCCAGCGGCCATACCGCGCCACCTGGTCCCAGGCGTCGAACCCCCGTTTGTCGAGCAGGCTGTCGGCGAGACACAGCGCCATCGCCGTATCGTCGGTCCAGGCGCCGCGCGGCAGGTCGTACGGGCCGCCGCCCAGCAGGTCACCCACCGGCTTGAACGAGCCCGGCTTCGCCATCTGGGTTGGCGCCGCCAGCGCGTCGCCCAGTGCCAGGCCCAGCATCGAGCCGAGGAAGCGGTCGCGCAGCTTCTTCGCGGCGCCAATCGTCTCGCCGTCGAGCAGCGGATCGGGCGCGTCCGGGTTGTCGTACTGCTGCACGTAGGCCTGCTGCTCCTCGGTCTCCGGTACGCGCTTCCAGTCGCT
>JANPDV010000488.1:0-15081 GCA_031431655.1 Gammaproteobacteria bacterium
GATCGCGCCGCCGGCGAAGCCCCTTCACGGACACGGCGGTCATGGTGGCGCTTCTGGCCCTGGTGGTCATGGCGGCCACGGCACCTCCGGCGCATGAGCACGCGCTGACGAGCCGTGGCCGCGCCGCCGCAAACCCCTGAAAGCCTGCTGCGCCGTCTCGAATGGACGGTGCTGCGGCGCCTGGACGGCCTGCTGCACGGCAGCTATCGCACGCTGTTTCGCGGTGCGGGGCTCGATCTCGCCGACGTGCGCGAGTACCAGCCGCACGACGACGTGCGTCGCATCGACTGGAACGTGACCGCGCGGCTGCAGGCGCTGCACGTGCGCCAGTACATCGAGGATCGCGAGGTCGTGGGCTGGTTCCTGCTGGATCTGAGCCCGTCGGTGGACTTCGGCTCGGACGCGAGCAAGCGCGATGTGCTGGAGCAGTTCGTCGCGGTGCTGGCGCGCGTGTTGACGCGCCACGGCAATCCGGTGGGCGCCGTCCTCTACGGCGACGGCGTTGAGGCCGTGATCCGGCCGCGCACCGGCCGACGGCAGGTGCTGCAGGTGCTGCACACGCTGATGCATCGCCCGAGCCTGACGCGCGCACCCCGCACCGATCTCGGCGAACTGCTGCGCGCGGCGATGCAGGTGATGCCGCGGCGGTCGCTGGCGTTCCTGATCTCGGATTTCATCAGCACGCCGGGTTGGGCGCGGCCACTGGCGCAGTTGAGTCGGCGCCACGAAGTCGTGGCCGTGCGGCTCTACGATCCGGCCGAGATGGAGCTGCCGGAGTTCGGCATGGCGATGGTGCAGGACGCGGAAACGGGCGAGCAGCTGTTCGTCGATGCGCACGATGGTCGTTTCCGCGCACGCTATGCGGCAGCAGCGCAGCAGCGCGAGGCCGAGATTCTTGCGGCGTTCTCGAACGCAGGCGTGGACGCACTGGAGCTGGCGACCAGCGACGACCTGCTCGAGACGCTGCTGCGATTCGCTGCGCTGCGCAAGCGGCGCGGCGTGTCCACTGTGGGCCTGCCGCGCCATCTCGAGGCGCTGCACCCGTGATCTTCGAGTGGCCCATGTTGCTGTGGGGGTGGCTGCTGGTGCCGCTGCTGGCGCTCGCCTACGTGCGGCTGCTGCAGCGCCGGCAAAGCGCCACACTCGGCGCGGCGCGCTGGAGCCGCAACGCGAATGTCGCCGCGATACCTCGCGTGCGACGCCTGCTGCCGCCCTTGCTGTACGCTGTCGCTCTGCTGCTGCTGATCGCGGCGATGGCGCGTCCGACGGCGGTCGTGAGCCTGCCCTCGCTGCGCGACGTCGTGATCCTCGCGCTGGACATCTCCAACAGCATGCGCGCGGATGACCTCAAGCCCTCGCGCCTGGCCGCGGCACAGGAGGCCGCGCGGGAGTTCATCGAGGAGCAGCCCATCACCACCCGCATCGGCGTGGTGGCCTTCGCCGACACCGCGCTCGCGGTGCAGCGGCCCACCACGAACCGTGAGGATCTGCTGAAGGCCATCGACCGGCTCAAGCCGCAGCAGGGCACGGCGGTCGGCGAGGCGATCCTCGTCAGCCTGCAGTCGCTGTTTCCGAAGGAAATCTTTGAAGTGAAGCGGCCGGAACAGGTGGAACGCGAGAAGCAGGAAGCCATCGCGGGCGCGTCGCCCCGGCCTGCACCCGCTTCGCCTAATAAAGCAGCCCCGGGCTCTGCGAAATCGGCCGCCATCGTACTGTTGACCGACGGAGCTGCCACGCGCGGGCCGGACCCGGTGGAAGCGGCGCGGCTTGCGGCGGATCGCGGGGTGAGGATATTCACGGTGGCGCTGGGCACGGAGGCGGGCGCGGTGGTCGCCCTGGACGGCATTTCGATGCGCGTCCAGGTCGACGAGGAGTCGCTCCGCAAGGTCGCCGACGTCACGCGCGCGCGATTCTTCAGGGCGGGCGACGTCGAGGACCTGCGTTCGATCTATCGCGACGTCAGCGCGCGGCTCGTGGTCGAGACACGCGAGACGGAAATCAGCGCGTACTTCGTCGCCGCGGCGGCGCTGTTGACGCTGCTGGCAGCCGCCTCGTCCATGTTCTGGTTCAACCGGATCCTGTGAGGCCGGCGCGGATCCCATGAAACCCCTGAACTTCCTCGCTCCCGAGTGGCTCTGGCTGCTGGCCCTGCTGCCGCTGCTGCCGTTGCTGTATGTGCTGGCGCTGCGCCGCCGCGCGGCCGATGCCTTGCGCCTTTCCGACATGGATCTCGTGCGGCAGGCTGCGGCGGGCAGTCGCACGTGGCGCCGGCACGTGCCGCCGGCGCTGCTGTTCGTGGCACTCGCCGTGATGGGGCTGGCGCTCGCGCGTCCGTCGGCGGTGCTGACGCTGCCCACCGAGCGGGCTACGGTGGTGCTGGCGATCGACGTCTCGGGCAGCATGCGCGCCAAGGACGTGGAGCCGGACCGCATGACGGTTGCAAAGGACGCCGCGCGCGTGTTCGTCGCCGAACAGCCGCGCACCACGCGCGTTGGCCTGGTGACCTTCTCCACCTCGGCCATGGTCGCCGCGGAACCGACGATTGCGCGCGAGGACGTGCTCGCGGCGATCGACAACCTGCGTCCGCAGATGTACACGGCGGCGGGCAGCGGCATCGTCGCTGCGCTGCAGTCGATCTTTCCGGAGGAGTCGCTCGACCTGTCGGACCTGTCGACGGTGCGCCGCGACTGGGAGGGGCGCTCGCTGGACGAACCCGAGACGAAGGAGGAGTCCGACACGGCGGACAAGAAAGCCGGGCGCAAGCCGGTACCGCCCGGCAGCAATCCCTCGGCCGTCATCGTGCTGCTCAGCGACGGCCGCACCAACGTCGGCGTGGCGCCGCTCGACGCCGCGCGCCTCGCGGCGGATCGCGGCGTGCGCGTGTTCACCGTGGGCTTCGGCACGGCGCAGGGCGCCACGGTCGATTTCGGCGGCGGTGGCTGGATGCGCACGCAGCTCGACGAGGAAACGCTCAAGGGCATTGCCGAGATCACCGGCGGCAAGTATTTCAACGCCAAGACGGCGGCGGATCTGCGCAGCGCCTACGAATCGCTCACGACGCAGTTCGTCGCCGAGACCCAGCGCACCGAGGTCACGGCATTTGCCGCGGCCCTGGCGCTGCTGCTGCTGGTGCTGGCGATCGCTCTTCGCATCGCGCGGTTCTAGCGTCCCGACCGGCGCGTGGCCCCCGACCCCGGCGGGTCAGCATGGCTCCTGCGGTAGCCCAGGCGCCTGCAGGGGGGGGGGCGCCGCTCGCCTTCGTGGCGGAGATCCGCAATGATGTAGCCGGTTGTTTGTACCTGCCTCTGCGGCAGTGAGGAGCTTGATATGGCGATTTGGAAGGATTCGAGCACGCCCGCGGCGGCTGTTCCCGAACGGATGAGCAGCCTGGCAACGCCGGCGTCGGTGGAGCCGCCGGCCGCTGCCGCCCGGGTGAGGCCGGCCGACACGGCAACGCGCGAGGCCACCGCGCCGGCGGCACCGGCCGGCGAGTCGGTGATTGCGCCCGAGCTGACCATCGAGGGCAAGATCGAGGGCACTGGCAATGTCCGGATTGCCGGCCGCTTCAAGGGCGACGTCAACATCCAGGGCAACCTGACTATCGAGCCGCGCGCGCAGCTCACCGGCCAGGTTACCGCCAAGGTGATCATCGTCAGCGGCGAGCTGCAGGGCAACGTCGTCGCCGCCGAACGCGTCGAACTGCTCGAGTCGGGTGCGATCAGCGGCGACGTCAAGGCCGGAGCGCTCACCGTGGCATCCGGCGCCCGGATGCGCGGTCAGGTCGATTTCGGATGGAAAGACAAGGGCTGACCCGGCAGTGCCCCCACTGCCGCACGACGATTCTCGTCAGTGCGGCAGTCTGCCCGGGGTGCCGTCACCACCTGAAGTTCGCAGCGCAGGCCGCCGGTGCAGCGCGGCCACCCGAGACCGTCACGGCCTTCAAGCTCGAAGGCGCGTTCGGCAATGGCGGCGCAGCGGGCCATCGCGAGTTCAGCGTCATCGTGGCGCTGCGTAACGAGCGCGGCGAGGTGGTCGCGCGACAGGTGGTTGGCGTCGGGGCCCTGGGACCGCAGGACTCGCGCACGCTTTCCGTCTGGGTCGAGATGGAGCGCTGAGGTGCCGCGGTAGTGGACGCGCTGTTGTCGCAGGAGCCGTGGATCCGCGCCGGGGTCTTTGCGGGCGTGTTCGCGCTGCTCGTCCTGGCCGAGCGTTGGGCGCCGCGTCGGCCGCCGCTTGCCGGTGTGCGCTGGCTCAACAACCTGGCGCTGCTGGTGCTCGATGCGGCGCTGCTGCGGATCGTTGCGCCCGCGGCGGCGGTCGGCGTGGCGGTGTTCGCGCAATCCGCGGGCCTGGGTTTGTTCAACAACGTCCCGGCTCCCGGCTGGCTGGCCGCGGCGTGCAGCATCGTGCTGCTGGACCTGACGTTGTGGAGCCAGCACCGGGCGATGCATCGGGTGCCGCTTTTGTGGCGCTTGCACCGCGTGCATCACAGCGACACGGGGTTCGATGTGACGACGGCGCTGCGGTTCCATCCGCTGGAGATCCTGTTCTCGCTACTGGTCAAGGCCGTGGCGATCCTGGCGCTTGGCGCGTCGCCGGTCGCGGTGCTGGTTTTCGAGGTACTGCTGAACGCGATGGCCATGTTCAGCCACAGCAACCTGCGGTTGCCGGCATTCGTCGACGGCGCCTTGCGGCGCCTGGTGGTGACGCCCGACATGCACCGGGTGCACCATTCGTCTGCGCCGGACGAGCACGGCAGCGACTTCGGTTTCAACCTCACCTGCTGGGACCGCCTGTTCGGCACCTATCGCGCACAACCGGTTGCGGGCCACGAGGCGATGATCATCGGCCTGGACGAACTCCGGCAACCGCGCGACCAGCGCTTCGACCGGCTGCTGCTGCAGCCGCTGCTGCCGGTCAGCGCGGCGTAACCGGCGGCGCGGGTTGCGCCGTGGGTTGCAGCGCAGCCGACCCGTTGCTCTGGTCCAGCAGGAAGGCCCACTGCTCGGCGACTTCGCGATAGTGCTGCAGTCGGCCGGACTTGCCGCCGTGTCCCGCATCCAGGTCGACGTGCAGCACGATCAGCCGGGAGTCGGTCTTCAGCGCGCGCAATCGCGCCACGAACTTGGCCGGCTCCCAGTACTGCACCTGGCTGTCCCAGAGGCCGGTGGCGATGTACATCGCCGGATACTCGCGGCGCTCGATGTTGTCGTACGGCGACCATGCGCGGATCGCCGCGTAGTGCGCCGCCAGCCGCGGGTCGCCCCACTCGTCGTACTCGTTGGTGGTCAGCGGGATGGTCTCGTCCAGCATGCTGGTAAGAACATCGACAAACGGCACCAGCGCCACGATGGCGCGGTAGCGCTGCGGCGCCTGCAGCGCGCAGCCGGCGACCAGCAGCCCGCCCGCAGAGCCCCCCATCGCGAACAGGCGCTGCGGGTCGGCGTAGCGCTCCTGCACGAGCCAGTCCGACACGTCGATGAAGTCCGAGAACGAGTTGCGCTTGTTCAGCAACCGGCCCGCGTCGTACCAGCTGCGACCCAGCTCCTGGCCGCCCCGCACATGCGCGGTGGCGCAGATGAAGCCGCGATCGAGCAGCGACAGCAGCGAAGTGGAAAAGACCGGATCCTGGGAGATTCCATAGGCGCCGTAACCCACCTGCAGCAGCGGCGCGCTGCCGTCACGCGGCGTGTCGGCGCGGTAGACGAGTGACACAGGCACCCGGGCTCCATCGCGCGCGGTGACCCAACGCCATTCGCTGCGGTAGTTGGCGGAATCGAAGCTGCCGAGCACCGGCTCGCGGCGCAGCATCTCGGTCGCGCCGGTGATCGCGTCGTACTCCAGGATGGTGGTGGGGTTGGTCAGCGAGGTGTACGAGTAGCGCAGCCTGTCGACATCCAGTTCCTCGTTCTGGCCGAGGAACATCGCGAAACACGGGTCCGGCGCCGGCAGCCGTACTGCGGCGATGGCGGCAACCCCGTTCTCGACCTCGCCGCGCGCCCAGGGCTGAAGCCGCAACTGCCGCAGGCCATCGACACGCTCCTCGATCGCCAGGAACCGCCGGAACACGTCGAATCCGTGCAGGAAAACCTTGGAGTCGTGCGGCACCAGTTCAGTCCACGCATCGCGCTGGCGTTCCGCGCCGAACGGTACGCTGCAGAGCCGGAAGTTAGGCGCGTCGGCATTGGTGCGCACGATCCAGCGGTCCTGGAAGTGCTCGACCTGGTACTCATGGTCGCGCGCCCGCGGCAGGAAGCACTGGAATGCCAGCGTCGGATCGTCCGCGGATGCGTACCAGCATTCGCTGGACACAGTGCTCTGCGTCGTGATCAGCAGGAAACGGTCGTCCTTGGTCTTGCCAATCCCCGTGTAGAAGCTGTCGTCCGCCTGTTCCCAGACCACGGTGTCCGCAGCCGGATCGGTGCGCAGGACGTGCTTCCTGACCTGGAAGCCAAGCAGCGTCTCCGGATCCTTGGCGATGTACAGGAACGTGCTGTTGTCGGCGGCCCATTCGACTTCGGGCTCGGTGTTCTCGATCCGCTCCGGCAGCACTTCACCGGTGGGCAGGTGCTTGATCCGCACGACGAACTGGCCGCGGCCGACGGCGTCTTCGGCCCACGCGAGCCATTGCCCGTCCGGGCTGACCGACAGTTCGTCGACGGTGAAGTAGTCGCGGCCTGCGGCCAGCTGGTTGACATCGAGCATGACCTGCTCGGGTGACTCCATCGATCCCTGGCGCCGCACATGGATCGGGTGGTCTAAGCCGCGCGCATAGCGCGAGTAGTACCAGTGGCCGTGCTTGCGCCACGGCACGCTGGCGTCGTCGTGCTTGATGCGGGCGATCATCTCGGCGTGCAGCGATTCCTGCAGCGGCTTCAGGTGCGCCAGCACCGCACCGGAATACGCCGCTTCACTGCGCAGATAGCCGAGCACGTCGGCACGTGTGCGCGAGTCGTCGCGCATCCAGTAGTAGTCGTCGCTGCGCACCCCGTGACGTGCAACGATCCGGCGCGGTCGCCGCGGCGCGACCGGCGGCTGCGGGCCGGCGGGCAGCCTGGTGCGGCGGCGAATGGTGGCGGCGGACTCAGCCACGGCGCATGTCCTGGTACGCGGCGAGCGCCGTTTCCCGCGAGGCCTTCAGGTCGACGATCGGGCGCGGGTAGTTCTCGCCCAGCGTGACGCCTGCGGCGGCGAGCGCCTTCGGCGCCGCGTCCCACGGCGCATGGATCGCCTCGCCGGGCAGGCCACGCAGCTCCGGCACCCAGCGCCGGATGTACTCGCCGCTCGCATCGAAGCGCTGTCCCTGGCTCACTGGATTGAAGATGCGAAAGTACGGGGCCGCGTCGGCGCCGCAGCCGGCGGTCCACTGCCACCCCTGCGTGTTGTTGGCGAGATCCGCGTCCACCAGCGTGTCCCAGAACCAGCGCGCGCCATCCTGCCAGGGCAGGCGCAGGTTCTTGACCAGGAAGGATGCGACGACCATGCGTACGCGGTTGTGCATGTAGCCGGTGGTCCACAGTTCACGCATGCCGGCGTCGACCAGCGGCACGCCGGTGCGGCCGCGCTGCCAGGCGCCGAACGCTGCGCAATCCGCCGCCCACGGAAACGTCGCGAACTCGGCGCGCAGCGGCGCGAGCGGCGTGTGCGGAAAGTGGTACAGCAGGTGATGCGCGAACTCGCGCCAGCCAATCTCCGTGAGGTACTTGGAAGCGCGCCACTCGGCCTTGACCTGCGAGCGGTGCTCGAAGTGGGCGCGCACGGCGCGCCAGATCTGCCGTGGCGTGATCTCGCCGAAATGCAGGTGCGGCGAGAGTCGGGAGGTGCCGGCCCGGGCCGGCTGATCGCGCGCGGTGCTGTAGTCCGCCAGCGCCGATTCGAGGAACTGCTCGAGGCGCGCCGTTGCGCCGGCTGTGCCGGGTTGCCACTCGGCGGCGAGGCCGGCATCCCAGCGGATCGTCGGCATCAGCGCCAGCGAATCCAGTGAATCCGACGCCGGCCAGTGTTGCGGCGCATCGAGTCTGGCGGGCTCGGCGAGCGGCTCCGGCTCCTGGATCTGCGTCAGGCACCGGCGCCAGAAGGGGGTGAATACCTGGAATGGCTTGCCGCTCTGGTTCTCGACCTGCCATGGCTCCAGCAGCAGCGCGCCGGCAAAGCTCTCTGCCGCAAGACCCGCCGCGCGCAAGGTGGACTTGACCGCCGAATCCCGCGCGATGCTCGCCGGCTCGTAGCGCCGCTGCCATACGACCTGCGTGGCGCCGCACTCGCGGGCCGTCGCCAGCAGTTGCGCGGCACTCGCGCCGCGCCGCAGGATCAGCCGCGACCCGCGCGTCCGCAGCTGCGCGTCCAGGGCGGCGAGCGAATGGTGCAGCCACCAGCGCGACGCGGCGCCGGGCGGCCACTCGGCGTCTTCCTCCGGGCTCCAGACGAACACAGGCACCACCACCCCGCCCTCGGCGGCGGCGCGCAGCGCGGCGTGGTCCGCGAGGCGCAGATCGCGCCGCAGCCAGACCAGTGTGATCATCAGGAGGTGGGGCGGAGTCGCTGTTGGAGCTCGCGGTTCTCGGCGGTGTCGAGATCGCACTGCACGCGCAGGTAGCCGGGATTGACGCCGATGCGGTCCGAACCAGGCGCGCCCCATCCATAGACAAGGGTGGGGCCCTGCTCATTGCCCTGCTGCACCACGACGACGAACGTGTCGCGACGCATTTCATAGGACCAGAAGTTGCGCAGCGTCATGACCATGTCGCGTCCGTCCGGGTGCTTGAACGCAAACGTGCCGCCCTGGTCGTGCACCTCGGCGTAATGCTGCGTCACCACCGGCGGGCCGCCAGGCTGGCGCGGCACGTCGATCATGCAGACGAAGGGGCGCGCCCTGCGCAGCAGGTTCCAGCCGAAGTCGGCTGCCTGCTCGAGCACCGCGTCGGTGGCCGCGTCGAGCGTGCGGTCGCGGAACTCGAACTGGCCCGGGCGCACGCGCAGCTGGTAATCCGAATAGCGCTTCCTGCCCGTTTCGCCGAACACACAGGCCTTGGGCGCCATGCGACCCTCGAACACATCGCTGTCGCGGCGGATCAGCAGTTCACAGCCGGCGAGAATGCTGATGCCCTCGCGCGTCAGGCCGGCCAGCTTCGACGGATCCTTGTGCGCGCCGAGCAGTTTCTTGCCGTCCTTGAGGAAGCCGAGTTCCAGCCGTATCGCCTGGGCCTTCTCGTCGGCGCTCAGCACGTAGATTCGCTGGCGAAAAATGCGCTGCGGATCGTTGTCGCGATACTCCTCGACATACAGCACGTGCGGGCCGATCGCGGGGAGATCGACGCGCCGGACCTGCGAGTGCACCCGCAGATGGGCGCCGGTCTCCACCGACTTGCGTCCCTGGTCCGAGTCGGTCTGCAGCTGTTCGCGGTTGTCGTAGTCGCCTGGCCAGATGGCCATGAGCGCGTCCAGCTCGCGTTCCACGCGGGTGTAGCTGCGTTCCTGGGCCGTGGCGGCTTGCGCGGCCAGCAGCAACGCGAGCGTGGCAAGTACGCGAGCTTCGCTGCTGCGGCTGATGTCGATGGTGGTGTCCAAGGCTTCAGTCCGGACGCTGGTCGACGTGGATGCGGACGCCGTCGGGATCGTAGACGATCAGTTCGATCTGCTTGCCGTCGGGCGAGGTAACCGGGGGAATGGCGATGCGCGCGCCCAGTTCCTGCAGGCGCGCGAACACGGTGGCAATGTCGTTGGTGCGCAGCGCCATCACATGCTCACCGATGGACAGGCCGTCGTTGATGGGACGCAGCAGCGGCGAGGCCGGTGGATCGTCCAGCTGCAGCAGGCCGATACCGGCGGTGGTGCGGGCCTTGCCGTGCAGCATCGCCTTCGGGACCACGACGGCGAAGCGGGCCCGACGCGTCATGGGAATGCCGAGCTGGGCCTTGGTGGTGGCGTCGGTGAGCTCCACCTCGCGTTGCAGCGTGCAGCCGAGCGCATAGGTGTAGAAGTGTTTGGAGGCTTGGAGGTCGCGCACCACGATCATGGTCCGGGAGAACGACGTCGCCAGCTCCTCGGCGTGGGCCGCGAGGCCCGGGGCCCCCAGGGCTATCAGCGCCAGTGCGCCGGCCGGCAGGCCCATCAGCAGTCGATTCGTCGAAACCATGATCCCGCCCTTCGCAAGGGCCGGATCATACCGCCTAAAGGTGCCGCAGCACGTGGTCGACTTCGTCCGGGCTGCCCAGGATCAGCGGCGTCCGCTGGTGGATGTCGGTCGGCTGGACCTCGAGAATGCGCTGCCCGACACCTGCAAAGGCCTTGCCGCCGGCCTGCTCAACCAGCATCGACATCGGGTTCGCCTCGTACATCAGCCGCAGCTTGCCGTTCGGGGCCTTGCTGGTTGGCGGGTACATGAAGACGCCGCCTTTCAGCAGGATACGGTGCACGTCCGCGACCATGGCGCCGGCGTAGCGGCTCGAGTAGCCGTTGGACTGGGCCCAGTCCAGGTAGCGCTGGAAGCCCTCGGGAAACGTGCGGCGGTTACCCTCGTTCAGAGAGTAATTGCGGCTCGCCGCCGGGATCCGGATGCCGCGCTCGACGCGCATGAACGCGCCGATGGCTGGGTCGAGAACGAACATGTCGACGCCCTGGCCCAGGGTCAGCACGAACACGGTCGAGGGGCCGTAGAGCACGTAGCCGGCGGCGACCTGCTGCGCGCCGCTCTGCAGCAGCGAGTCCTGCGCACGCGCCGCGCGACGGTCGTGCCGCAGGATGCTGAAGATGGTGCCCACGCCGCCGCAGACGTCGAGGTTGGAGGAGCCGTCCAGCGGATCGAACAGCACGCAGTAGCGGCGCTCGCCATTCGGATTGTCGCGGATGATGACGGGTTCTTCGTTCTCCTCGGACGCGACGATCGCCACGCCCTCGCGGCCGCCGAGCGTGCGCAGCAGCACCTCGTTGGCGATCACGTCGAGCTTCTGCTGCGTCTCGCCCTGCACGTTCTCGGTGCCGAAGCTGCCGAGCACGTTCTCCAGCCGGGCGCGGCGCACCTTGTCGGCGATCACCTTGGCGGAAATGGACAGCGCCGACAGGATCCAGGAGAACGTGCCGCCGGCATCCGGGTGACGCTGCTGTTCCTCGAGGATGTGGGCCTGCAGCGTGGTGATGGAACCGATATCGCTGCGCACGGCCGCGGCGTTGTCGGCGACGTGCTTCTGGGATTGCGCGTTCATGGCCGCGGAGGATGCCACGGCCACGCGCGGTCCGTACACTCACGGTATGAGAACGCTTTCACACCTCTTCGGAAACAACCGGCAGTGGGCCCGTGAAACCACCGAGAAGGACCCGGAGTTCTTCTCCAAGCTGGTGAACCAGCAGTCGCCCAATTACCTGTGGATCGGCTGCGCGGACAGCCGGGTCCCGGCCAATGAAATCGTCGGACTGCTGCCCGGCGAGCTGTTCGTGCATCGCAACGTCGCGAACGTCGTGGTGCACACGGACCTGAACTGTCTGTCGGTGCTGCAGTACGCGATCGACGCGCTGGATGTCGATCACGTGATCGTCTGCGGCCACTACGGTTGCGGCGGCGTGCAGGCGGCGCTGCGCAACCGGCGCCTCGGCCTGATCGACAACTGGCTGCGCCACATCCAGGACGTGGCCCGCAAGCACGACAGCAAGCTGCGCACGCTGGTCGACGAGAACATCCGGCTCAACAAGCTGTGCGAGTTGAACGTCATCGAGCAGGTGCTAAACGTCTGCGAGACCACGGTGGTGCAGGACGCCTGGGACCGTGGCAAGAAGCTGGAAATCCACGGCTGGATCTACGACATCGGCGATGGCCTGCTGAAGGACCTGACGGTGGGCGTCAACGGGCAGACCGAGCTGGCGGCCGTGCAGACGCGGATCGGGGATCCGCGGTAACGCCCGCCAACCAATTCAGTGGGCGGTCGACCCGCTGACCAGCACCCGCAGATAGTCGGCCATCACCCGCTCCACGCCGGCGAACAGCGCCTCGCTCCAGATGGCGTGGCCGATGGAGACTTCGTCAAGGTGCGGAAGGCTGCGGAACAGCCGCAGGTTGTCGACGTCCAGGTCATGCCCGGCGTTGATGCCGAGGCCGAGCGAATGGGCGAGGCTCGCGACCCGCGCATAGCGCTCGAACGACTGCATCGCTTCGATGGACTGCGCGTTGCCGCCGCCCGCGAGCCAGGCGCGGGCGTAAGGCTCGGTGTACAGCTCGACGCGGTCTGCGCCGCAGTCGCGCGCAAAGCGCGCGGCGCTTTCGTCGGCATCGATGAACACACTGACGCGGATGCCGCTGGCCTGCAGGCGCGCAACCGCAGCGGCGACGACGGCGCGGTCCGACGCCGGGCGCCAGCCGGCTTCGCTGGTGATCTCGCCAGGCCGCACCGGGACCAGAGTCGCCTGCTCCGGCTTGACCTCGCAGACGAGGTCCAGCCATTCGGGGCGCGGGTCCCCCTCGATGTTGTACTCCAGGTTCTCGCCCCACTGCCCGGCGAACGCCCGCTTCAGGACCTGCACGTCCTTGTACCGGATGTGCCGTTCGTCGGCGCGCGGGTGAACCGTGATGCCGCGCGCGCCGGCGCTGACGCAAGCGCGCGCCGCCCGGACCAGATCGGGCAGGGCGCCGCCGCGCGAATTGCGCAGCGTGGCCACCTTGTTGACGTTGACGGAGAGGCGGATGGTCACTGGGAAGTCCTTGCGGTGCCCGCCCGGTGGCCTGGCCCGGCTGCTAATGTACTGACGGCGGGCCCCAGTCGTCGAGGCGCGGGTCGCAACCGCGCGGGGCACAGCAAGTCACCATGGCCGACTCGACAGCTCGCTTCTCCAGTCGCGCTTCCAGCTACGCGGCGCACCGCCCGGGCTATCCGCCCGCCGTACTTGCAACGCTGGTCTCGGGATGTGGCCTGACGCGCACCACCGAAATCGCCGATGTAGGTGCCGGAACCGGGATTTTCACCGATATCCTGCTGCAGCACGGCAATCCGGTCGCGGCTGTCGAACCGAACCGCGAGATGCGGGTTCAACTGCACCAGCTGCGACGCAGCTTTCCGGCGCTTCGCGTTGTCGACGGTACTGCTGCGGCCACGACGCTCGACGACGGCAGCGTCGGCCTGGTCGTGGTGGCCCAGGCTTTTCACTGGTTTGATCCGATCCGGACGCGGCGCGAGTTCGCGAGAATCCTTCGCCCTGACGGCTGGGCTGCCCTGGTCTGGAATCAGCGCGACAAGCAGTCGACCGCCTTCCTGCGCGAGTACGACGCGACGCTGCTCGAGTTTTCGCCCGAGTACCGTGGATTGCAGCATGGGCCGGTCGACCTTCCCGTGCTCGACGAGTTCTTTGGCCCGGCCGGGTACAGCACCCACGCATTCGCCAATGTGTATGCGTTCGACTTCGAGCGACTGAGGGGTCTCGTCGAGAGCACGTCCTACTTGCCGGGTCCGACCGACCCTGCCTTCACGCCGATGATGAAACGGCTCGGCGAGTCTTTCGCCGCACATCAGGCGGGTGGCGTCATCGAGATGAGGTACGCGACCCGGCTGTTTGTCGGCCAGCTTCGCGACTGAACCGGACGCGCTGACCCGCGCTGCGCGGCACCCGACGATCGTTACTGGTGTCGCTGCCCGGGCGGCTATTGGAGCGCACGGCTCCGAATCAGTACCCGTCCGAGTTGCCGCTCGGAGCGCGGGCGCCGCCGTTGCAGTCCCGTCTGGTTTGAACTCGAAGCTGAGGAGCGATTCCGCTGGCGGACGGTCCGGAGGGGTTCCTGGAAGCCGGGTTCACCGGGCAGGGTATGACGATGGCGGGCACGGGCTCACCATAAGGCCTGTTCGGCGAACTGGACTGCGCCGCCGAGGCACTTGAACTTCCTATCCGCATCCGTCATCGAGTAGCAGCCCGAAGACTGCGCCGTACCGGCCGGCCCCAACACGATTACCAGGATCGTGGCGATGACGCCAAGCACTTTCACGGCCTCTCCCTTTACGATCGTTCGCATCGGGTCCGTCGACTGGGGATTATCGCCCGCCTGCTGAGTCGGCACTCCGTGGCATGCCACGCGGGGCGTCTTACACTGGAGCTTTGATGGTGGTGTGTCTTGCGCGGATACCCGCACCACCAACTGCGGGGGTCCATTCGAGCGCCTCACCCGGTCTATAGTCGAGATCTCAACCGTGTCGGAAGCCTGATCAATCCCATCATGGATAGCCCGGATGAGCCAGCACCGCTGGCCCGATGGTTCGAGGAGTTCCGGGGGCCCCTTCGACGCTACATTGCCCTGCGTTTTCGGGCTCGACCCGCTGATCTAGACGATCTTGCCCAAGAGGTCTTTCTGCGGCTCCTCCGCTACAAGCGGGCCGATCACGTCAATGATCCCAGAAGCTATCTGTTCCACGTTGCGGCCAATGTCGCGTCGGAGTGGTCGATGCGTGCGGCACAGCGGCTGCCACACAACGCCTCATGGATTGAGCAGCTAGCGGAACCTGCGCATACAGAAGGCGAACTGGAACGTCGGCAACGTGATGATGGCCTGTCGGCGGCCCTGCGCCGCCTGCCCGCGCGAATGCAGCAGGTGTTGAGGCTGCACTTTGAAGAGGGTTTCACGCACAAAGAGATCGCCGAAAGGCTTGCTCTTACGCCGCGCACGGTCAAGCGAGACATCATAGAGTCCTACGTGCGACTGCGCGCCGATGCGGCCGTGCTGGAAATCTCGTCGAGCGAGCCTTACGTCGACGAATCGCAACGACCTGGGGTGCACCGATGACCCTGACACCCGAGGAACGCCGAGCTCGTACAGCGATCGAGGCTGCTGTGTGGACCGAGCGGCTGGACGACCCATCTCTCACCGACGCAGAGAAGGCGGAAATCGAGGCTTGGCTGCGAGAGTCTCCCGTGCATGTTGCCGAGTTCCTGGCCACTGCTGAAGTCCGACGCCGGCTGGCTCGGTTCGACCAATGGCAGACCGTCAATGCTCAACCGTACGTGGAAAACGGTCAGGACCGAGCTGTGCGGCAGACCGCATCCGATCCCTTGGCGCCCCGGCATTCGATCCACTCCCCAGCCGGGCGAATAGCTGCTTGGGCTGCGGCGGTA
>JANPDV010000489.1:0-2895 GCA_031431655.1 Gammaproteobacteria bacterium
CGAAGAAAGCCTGGTCCCCCCCGGTTGACATGCTGCCCCCTCTCTCCTAGCGTCGCTTGCAATGCAGGACTGTTGCCGGACCTGCTCCTCGCAGTCAAGGACCCGCCGTAATGAACACGGACCGCAATTCTCATCCACCCCATTCGATGTGGAGCCAGATCGACGCACTGCTGCAGCCCTGGCGGGTCAACGATGTTGCGGGCATCGCCGACACGTTCACGGAAGGCGGCGTGCTGCACAGCATGATGGGCACACCAATTCGCGGGCGGGCGGCCATCCGCAAGGTGCTTGGCAAGCACCTTGCCCACATCGAGAAGATCGAGTTCGAAATCCGAAATATCGCTACCACGGGCGACGTGGTGATGCTCGAACGCGTCGATCATGTCACTACGCCGGCTGGCTGCCACTCGCTCCCGGTCGTCGGCGTGCTGGTGCTCGAGTCGGGGCGGATTCGCGAGTGGCGAGAGTACTTCGACCATGCCCAGGCGGCGCCGGCGCTGGTGTCATCCGGCTCGTCCCGAGGTTCCTGAGGCCACTGCTCTGACGGTGGGACCGGGCACTCGACCAGCCACTCCCGGTGGCTCGCTGGCATGGCCACGCCGCCGATACGGCTTGCCGCAGAAGTGGGAAACGCCAATCCGGATGTTTGCCCAATATCCGGATTGCCGCTACCTTCTGGTCGATGACTCACGCCAAACAGAATTTTGACCTGCGGTACCTCGTCGCGGCGGCAATAGCCCTCGGACTCGTGTTTGTGGTGCCGGGGCCTTTTCGCGTGTCCGCGGTTGCGCTGGCGATTGTGCTGGTCGTCCTGGCGCCGCTGCCGGCCAGCACGCGCCCTCTCGTGTCAGCCGTCATTCTCGGGTTGGCGACGGGCGTCGGCTCCATCAATCTGTTCGCACCGCAGATCTTCCAGAAGCACGTTACGGCGGAGTTTGGCTGGAGCGCGTCGCAATTTGCGTCTGCGACCGTACTCGGGACTTACGTAACGATCGTGGCATCGCTCGTTATCGGAAAGATCTTCGACCGGGACGGCGTCCGGCGCTGGGCCATCATTTCCATCCTGCTGCTTGCGGCGCTGTTGTTCGCAATGCGCTGGCTCACTCCGAACCTGTGGCACCTCTATCTGATATCGGGGTTGATGCCCATTCTCGCTGCGGGTACATCATCGATTGCCTACTCGCGAGTCATCGCCCGGTGGTTCGACAAGCGCCGTGGCCAGGCGTTCGGTGCTGCGCTGGCTGGCATCGGCGTCGGTGGCGCGGTCCTGGGGCCGCTGGTCGGGTGGGCTATCAAGGAGTTCGGCTGGCGCGATGCCTATGCCAGTCTCGGCGTACTCAGTCTGGCGGTGACGCTTCCGGTCGTGCTGTGGGCGCTACGCGATACGCCTGAGGAGAAGAACCTGGGCCAGGACGGTGAACCGCTCGGCCGCGTCCCGGGGGGTTCCGCCGACGCCGCCCAGAGCCTGGGGACCTATGGGTTCAGCGCGGCAGAAACCCGTCGGCTGCCGCGTTTCTGGCGAATGCTGGCCGCGTTTGTGCTGATGTCGTTTGCCATTGGCGGCGTGATGATCCAGCTGGTGCCCATCCTGATCGCCCGTGGCCTGGAAGAGTCCAGTGCCGTGCAGGCGCTCGGGGTGCTGTCTATTGCGTTGATCGCCGGGCGTGCATTCGCGGGCTTCCTCATGGACAGGATGTTCGCGCCGTACGTCGCCGCAATCATCACGCTGTTTCCGGCGGTCGGCATCGCGATCCTGGCGCTCGGTGCGGATGGAGCGGCGGCCTACGTTGCCGTGCTGCTCCTCGGGTTGGCAGCCGGGGCCGAACTGGACGTGATTGCCGTGCTGGTCACCCGCTACTTTGGTACTCGGGCGTACTCCGAAAACTACGGCTGGCAGTATGCGGGCTGGGTTCTGGGGTCGGGTACTGCGCCGTTGCTGACCACATTCGTCTATCAGAGGTTTGGTACGCACGATCCGGTGCTGTGGCTGTACGCCGCGCTTTTTCTGGTCAGTGGCTTTCTCGTGGCCCGGCTCGGCGCCTACCCGACGCTGGCCAGGGCCTAGAGGATCGGAGGCGGCCTTCGGAACGGCGTGCTTTGCATGAACGCTGATCTCTGGGCCGTTGCGGGCGACGCGCTCAGGGCCGGTAGGTGAATGCCGACGACCCCGTGCGTCGCAGCGGTGCTGCGAGATGCGCAAACTCGCACACCAGCCGGCGCGTATCGCGCGGGTCGATGATTTCCTCGATCTGGAAATGCTCGGCCGAACGGAACGGCGAGCGCAGCAGGTTCAGGCGCGTGCGTATTTCCTCTATCTTTGCGTCGCGGTCGGCGGCACCCTCGAGCTCGGCCTTGTACGCGGCCTCGATTCCACCCTCGATGGGCAGCGAGCCCCAGTCAGCCGATGGCCAGGCGAAGCGGTAGTGGAAGCGGGTGTGGTTCGTGTGGCCGGCACCCGCCACGCCGAATACCTTGCGGATGATCACCGAACACCAGGGAACGGTAGCCTGGTAGATCGCGGCGAGCGCTCGCGCGCCGGCCCGAATGGTGCCTTCCAGCTCAGCCTGGCGACCGATGTTGAAGCCAGGGTTATCGACCAGGTGCACGACGGGGAGGTGGAAGGTCTCTGCGAAGCTGACGAAGCGCTCGAGCTTCGCCGAGCTCGCCGCGGTCCACAGGCCGCCGACGATGAACGGGTCGCTGGCGACGATTGCTGTCGGCCAGCCGTCCAGGCGCGCCAGGCCGGTGATAACGCTGCGCCCGTGCTGGCGCCCGATCTCGAAGAAGCTGCCGGCGTCGACGATCGCCTCGACGATCGGGCGCATGCGGTACACCTGTCGCCGGTCGCGGGGCACGGCCGAGATCAGGGACTCGTCGCGACGCGCTGGATCATCG
>JANPDV010000490.1:0-4223 GCA_031431655.1 Gammaproteobacteria bacterium
CCGTGTTCACTTGCCGGTCTTGAACCGCGTCCAGGAGCGGGTCAGCAGGCGAGTGAACTGCGGGCTCTCGGCCAGGTCAGGCACGAGCTTGGCCTTGACCTCGTCGCTCGGAAACACGCCGCGGTCGTTGCGGATCGACTCGTTGATCAGCGGCCACGAAGCCGAGTTGCTGTTTGCGTAGTTGACGAAGTTGCTGTTCCTGGCGGCGATCTCCGGACGCAGCAGGAAATCGATGAACAGGTGCGCATTCAACGGGTGTTTGGCCCCCTTCGGGATCGCGAGCATGTCGAAGAACATGATCGCCCCCTCACGCGGGATCAGGTACCTGACCTCGATGCCCTTGCCCGCCTGGAGCGCGCGATCGCGCGCCTGCAGCACGTCGCCCGACCACCCCAGTGAGAGGCAGACTTCGCCATTCGCGAGATCCTCGATGTACTTCGACGAATTGACGTACTTGACGTAGGGGCGGATCGCCAGCAGCAGTTTCTCCGCAGCGGCGAGGTCCTCGGGCTGTTCGCTGTTGGCGTTCTTGCCGAGATAGATCAGCGCCGTGCCGACGACCTCGGATGGGGCATCGAGGATCGTCACGCCGCAATCCTTGAATCGGGCGACGATCTTCGGGTCGTAGAACATGGCAAAGGTGTCGAGCGGCGCGTCGGGCATGCGTTGCTTGATCTTGGCGGCATTGAAGCCGACTCCCGATGTACCCCACAGATAGTTGACCGCATGCTCGTTGCCCGGATCGTGCTGCGCGATTCGCCCAGTGATGTCGGGGTCGAGGTTCTTGAGGTTGGGCAGTTTCGACCTGTCCAGCGTCTGGAACACGCCCGCCTTGATCTGGCGCTCGAGGAACGACGCGGAAGGCACGACGATGTCATAGCCGGTATTGCCGGCGAGCAGCTTGGTCTCGAGCACTTCGTTGGAATCGAAGACGTCGTAGTTGACCTTGATGCCCGTTTCCTTCTGGAATTCATCGATCACGGTCGCATCGATGTAGTCCGACCAGTTGTAGACGTTGAGCGTCTTTTCCTCGCCTGTGCCGACAGCCGCAGCGGTTGCAGCCGGAGCGGCGGCCGGCGCCGCCGCTGGCGCAGCAGGCTCGGGCTTGGCACCGCAGGCCGACAGCAGCAGCACCAGCGCAACGGCCGCGAGTGCCGCAGGCGCCGCGCGGGATGTGCCGAAGCTAGAACCGGGGAACTTGCATCGAACTGCAGACGAGCGCTCGGCCGGACTCATTTGGTGGGTTCTCCTGTGAGGTCTGGATCTTATAGCGCAGCGCGGCAACCGTGAGAAGCGTCGCGCTCAGCGCAGACCGTCGCGCGCAAGCTCGACGCCCAGCTGGTCCAGCGTCCGCACCACTTTGGACAGCAGCTCGTCGATCTCAGTGCGCGAAATCACCAGCGGCGGCGCGACAATCAGGGTGTCCCACACGGCCCGCATCACCAGGCCGTTGCGCATCGACAGGTCGCGCGCCCGAGTGCCGACGGCGCCGCGGCCGGCAAAGAACGCCCGCGAGGGCTTGTGCGGCACCAGCTCCAGGGCGCCGAGCAGGCCCAGGCAGCGCGCCTCTCCGACCAGCGGATGCGCCGCCAGCGCACGCCACTGCGCCGCCCAGTATGGCGCGAGGTCGTCGCGCACCCGTTCGATGACCCGCTCTCGCCGGATGATGCCGAGATTGGCCAACGCGACCGCACACGCGGTGGGGTGACCCGAGTACGTGAAGCCGTGGAAGAACTCGCCGCCCTCGCCCACCAGCACGTCGGCCACCCGGTCGGCAACCATCAGCCCCCCGAGCGGCAGGTAGCCCGACGTGAGCGCCTTCGCGATCGTCAGGAAGTCCGGGCGCGTGCCGAAGTGCTCGCAGCCAAACCAGGACCCCAGGCGGCCGAAGCCGCAGATGACTTCGTCGCTGGCGAGCAGGATGCCGTAGCGGTCAACGATGCGCTGGATCTCCGGCCAGTAGGTCGCCGGCGGGATCACCACGCCGCCCGCGCCCTGCACGGGCTCACCGATGAACGCAGCGACGCGCTCCGGGCCGAGCTCGAGGATCTTCTGCTCGAGCGCACGCGCCGCGCGCAGCCCGAACTCCTCCGGCGAGAGATCGCCGCCGCATTCGAACCAGTAGGGCTGCTCGATGTGCACGATGCCCGGAATCGGCAGGCCGCCCTGGGCGTGCATCGCCTTCATGCCGCCGAGCGAGGCGCCGCCCATGGTGCTGCCGTGATAGCCATTCCAGCGGCTGATGATGACGTTGCGCTGCGGCTCGCCGCGCAGTTCCCAGTAGCGCCGCACCATCCGGATCAGGGTGTCGTTGGCCTCGCTGCCGGAGCTGGTGAAGAAGACCTTGTTGAACTGCGGCGGGGAAACCTCGGCCAGTACCCGGGCGAGTTCAACGGCCGGCGGGTTGGTGGTCTGGAAGAAGCTGTTGTAGTAAGGCAGCTCGAGCATCTGCCGATGCGCCGCATCGGCGAGTTCGCGGCGGCCATAGCCGAGCGCCACGCACCACAGGCCAGACATGCCGTCGAGGATCCGCTGGCCATCGGAGTCGATCAGGTACACGCCTTCGGCGCGCACGACGACCCTGGCACCGCGCGCCGCCAGTGCCTTGTGGTCCGTGAACGGATGCAGGTAGTGGGCGGCATCGAGCTGCCGCAGCGCCTCGGTGCTGCTCATCACACGTTCAGCAGCAGGTGCTCGCGCTCCCAGGAGCTGATCACCTGGGAGAAGACCTCGTATTCTGCTTCGCGCACGATCGTGAACGCGCAGACGAACGGCGCCCCGAGGATGTCGATCAGCGGCTGGCACTCACGCAGGCGTCGGATCGCCTCGTCGAGATTGCGCGGCAGCGAGAACGGCAGGTCGTGGGCGCTGCCGGTGACCGGCGCGGTAGGCGTAAGACCCTCGATCATGCCGAGGTAACCGCACGCGAGCGAGGCGGCCTTGGCGAGGTACGGATTGGCGTCGGCGCCGGCAAGACGGTTCTCGACGCGGCGATCCTGCGGGCCGGACATCGGCACGCGCAGGCCGGCCGTGCGGTTGTCGTAGCCCCACTGCACGTTGATCGGCGCCATCTGGTAGCGGGTGATGCGGCGATACGAATTGACGTTCGGCGCCAGCAGCGCCATCGCGGCCGGCAGGTAGCGCTGCAGGCCGGCGATGTGCGAAAAGAACAGCGGCGTCGGCTGGCCGTCGGGGCCGGAGAAGATGTTCTGGCGGGTCTTGGTGTCCACCACGCTCTGGTGGATGTGCATGGCGCTGCCAGGCTCCTTGGCGTGCGGCTTGGCCATGAACGTGGCGTACATCTTGTGGCGCAGCGCCGCCTCGCGCGCGGTGCGCTTGAACATGAACGCCTGATCGGCCAGGTCCAGCGCGTTGCCGTGGATCAGGTTGATCTCCATCTGGGCCGGGCCGTCCTCGTGGATCAACGTGTCTATCTCGATGTCCTGGTCTTCGCAGAACTGGTACACGTCGTCGAACAGCGGGTCGAATTCATTGACCGCCGCGATGCTGTAGGACTGACGGCCAGGCTCGGCGCGGCCAGAGCGCCCTACCGGCGGCTTGAGCTGGTAGTCCGCATCGATGTTGGGCTCCACCAGGTAGAACTCCAGCTCCGGCGCGACCACCGGTTCCCAGCCCTTCCTGGCGTAGAGATCGAGTACATGCCGCAGGACACCGCGCGGCGCCATCATCACGCGGCTGCCGTCCGAGTAGAAACAGTCGTGGATCACCTGCGCCGTAGGTTCCGCGGCCCACGGCACGCGCCGCACCGTGCGCGCATCGGGCTTCAGCACGATGTCGATCTCGGCCGGGCTCATGGCAACGCCGGGATCCTCCGGATAGTCGCCGGTCACGGTCTGCAGGAAGATGCTCTCGGGCATGCGCATGCCCTCGTCTTCCGCGAACTTCATCGCGGGCATCACCTTGCCGCGCGCGATGCCGGCCATGTCGGGGACCACGGCCTCGACTTCCGAGATGCCGTGTTCCTTGAAAAACTGCTGGATAGGGGTGCTCATGAGAATGCTACTTCCGTGCGTTGCTGCGTGCGCGCGCCGCGTCGCCGAAAGCAGCGAAGATGGCGTGCGAAAAAAGATTCTTCAGGACCTGCCATTCCGGGTGCCACTGCACCGCGAGCGTGAAGCCCGGCGCATGGCGCACACGGAACGCTTCGATCAGGCCGTCATGCGCTCGGGCCTCGACCTCGAGCTCGTGGCCGAGTGACTGCA
>JANPDV010000491.1:0-20834 GCA_031431655.1 Gammaproteobacteria bacterium
GCTCCGGTACCGCGCTCGAGCTGCAACACAAGCCCGGGGTGCCGACGCTCTACGGTCCCGTGTCGGGTTTTGCGGGGGGTGTTGCGCGCAACGACCGGGTGCGCCAGGGCGAGGTGATCGGCTTCGTCGGCATGACGGGACTGGCTTCGGGTCCGCACCTTCACTACGAGTACCGCATCAACGGAATCCACAAGGACCCGCAGAAGGTGATCCTGCCCAAGGCGGAGCCGATTCCTGCCGCGCTGCTGGCACAGTTCCTCGCCAGCACGACGCCGGCGCTGGCGCAGCTGGAAGCCGGCGTACGTGCCGGTCCCGGCCAGGGTGCCGCAGGCGGGGCTGCAGCGACCATGGCGGCACGTTGAACTTATTGTCGGATCGTGCGCGGCGTCACAGGCGGCGGGGGCGGGTTTAACACAACCGCAAGCGGCCTCGTGCTCAACTAGAGCGTCATGGACGCCCCTGCCCTCAACGCGCCGGCCCACTTCCTGAACCGCGAGCTTGCGCAGCTCGAATTCAACGAACGCGTGCTCGCCCAGGCCAACGACGCCAGCGTGCCGTTGCTCGAGCGGCTGCGCTTCCTGTGCATTTCGTGCAGCAACCTCGACGAGTTCTTCGAGATCCGGGTGGCAGGCCTCAAGCAACTGACCGAAACCGCGACTTCACCATCGCAGTCCCCGGATGGGCTGAGTGCGGCCGAGCAGCTTGCGGCAATCCATCAGCGTGCCGCGCTGCTGGTGGCGGCGCAGTACCGCTGCTTCGATGAAGCGCTGCTGCCGGCGATGCGCGCAGCCGGCATCCGCATCGTGCCACGCGGCGAGTGGAACGACGCCACGATGGAATGGCTGGCCGATCTGTTCGACCGCGAGGTCGAACCCGTGCTGACGCCGCTGGCGCTGGATCCGTCGCGACCGTTCCCGCGGATCCAGAACAAGAGCCTCAACTTCATCGCGAGGCTGGACGGCGAGGATGCCTTTGGCCGCGACACCGACCTCGCCATCCTGCAGGCGCCGCGCTCGTTGCCGCGCGTCGTGCGGCTGCCGAACGTCGAGGGCGGCGGCGAGCGCTTCGTGCTGCTCTCCCAGATCATCCAGGAGTTCGTGCCGCGGCTGTTCGCCGGCATGCAGGTGGTGGGCTGCTATCCGTTCCGCGTGACGCGCAACAGCGATCTTTACGTCGACGAGGAAGAAGTCGACGATCTCAGGCGGGCACTCGAAGGTGAGCTGCCGCATCGTCGCTACGGCGCGGCAGTGCGGCTCGAGACCTCGCTGGACTGCCCCGACGACCTGGTGCAGTTCCTGCTGCGGCAGTTCGTGCTCGGCGGCCAGGACCTGTACCGCGTACCCAGCTCCGTGAACCTGCATCGGCTGTCGGCGGTGTACGACCTCTCGCTGCGTACCGACCTGAAGTACCCCGCGTTCGTGCCCGGCCTGCCGCGCCGCGTCGCGGGCGGCGCCGAACTGTTCAGCGTGATCGCGCAGCGCGACGTGCTGCTGCATCAGCCCTTCCAGTCGTTCCTTCCGGTGCAGGACCTGCTGCGGCAGGCGGCGGCCGATCCGCGCGTGCTTGCGATCAAGCAGACCTTGTATCGCACCGGCGCCGACTCGCCGATTGTCGAGGCGCTGGTCGCGGCAGCGAATTCGGGCAAGGACGTCACGGTGGTGATTGAACTGCGCGCGCGGTTCGATGAAGAGGCGAATATCGAGCTGTCGAACCGGCTGCAGGAAGCCGGCGCGCACGTGGTGTACGGCGTGGTGGGCTACAAGACACATGCCAAGCTGGTGCTGATCGTGCGCCGCGAGGCCGAGGGAATCCGGCGCTACTGCCATCTCGGCACCGGCAACTATCACCCGCGCACCGCGCGCGCCTATACCGACTACAGCCTGTTCACTTCCGACGCGGACGTCGGGCGCGACGTTCACGAGATTTTCCTGCAGCTCACCAGCCTGACACGCACGCCGCGGCTGGCTTGCCTGCTGCAGTCGCCGTTTGGCCTGCACAAGGCCATGCTGGAGAAACTGGCGCGCGAGGCGGAGCATGCGCGCGCGGGCCGTGCTGCCCGCATCATCCTCAAGATGAATGCGCTGGTGGAGCCTCTGGCGATCGAGGCAGTGTATTCCGCGTCGCGCGCCGGCGTGAGCATCGACCTGATCATCCGCGGGGTCTGCGCGCTGCGGCCGGGCATCCCGGGCGTGTCGGAGAACATCCGCGTGCGCTCGGTGATCGGCCGCTTCCTGGAACACTCGCGTGTCTTCTATTTCGAAAACGGCGGCGAGCCGGAACTCTGGCTCAGCAGCGCCGACTGGATGGACCGGAACTTCTTCCGCCGGGTCGAAGTGGCGTTCCCGGTGAAGCACGCCGACCTGCGCGAGCGGATCCTTTCCGACCTGGAGACCTACCTCTGGGACAACACTCAGGCCTGGCTGCTCGACCGCGACGGACAGTACCGGCGCCTGCAGGCTGGTAGTGAGCCCGCGGTTACCGCACAGAGCGAACTGCTGGAAACCTACGCGGCCGGTTCGCCAGCCGAGGAATAGACCTTCAGGCGAAAGTCGGCGGCGCTGAGCTGTTCGATCTCCTGGGCGAGGTCTGCCACGGTGAGCGGGTGGTCCTTCAGCCAGCGACGTGGAAAGCGCAATTCCAGCGAGCGGCCCCGCGCGGTCAGCTCGACGTCCGGCAGGGGCACGTCGCTGCGCGAGCGGTTCAGCAGCACCGCCAGCCGCAGCAGCACGATCAGGTGGATGGCGCGCTTGTCCCACGGTGGCAGCAGCTGGTCGAAACGCGAAGTGTCGATGCGCCGCCGGTGCGCGCCGACCACGACGGCAAGCAGGCGTTGTTCCTCGCGGGTGAAGCCGGGCATGTCGGCGTTTTCCAGCAGGTAGGCGCTGTGCTGGTGATGGCGCGAATGTGCGACGTCCAGGCCGATCTCGTGCAGATGCGCAGCCCAGGTGAGCACCTGCCGTGCCTGCGGGTCATCGAGCTGCCAGGATGCGGCTATCGAGCCGAGCATCTGCAGCAGGGTCTTCTCGACGCGCGCGGCCTGCGCGTCGTCGACGTGGTAACGCGCACGCATGGAGTGAACGGTGCGGTCACGCGCATCCTCGTCGGTGATGCGGCCGACCAGGTCCCACAGCAGGCCGTCGCGCATGGCGCCGTCCGCGACCTCGACCCGCTCCAGCCCGAGCACTTCGAACAGCTCCGCGACGATGGCAAGACCGGCCGGAAAGAGCGGAGCCCGCTCCGCATTGACCGAGGTCAGCCCGAGCTGGTCGCAATGGCCTGCGCCCAGGGCGTGCGCCAGCAGCTGCTCGACGCCTTCGACGCTGATCGCCGTGGCTGCGGGCTCGAGTTCGCGCACGCCTTCGAAGATCGTGCGCATCGTGCCGGAACTGCCCACGGCCTGGTCCCAGCCCACCTTGCGAAAGCTGGCCTGGATCGGCTCGAGCTCGAGCCTGGCTGCGAGGCGGGCGCGGACCATGCGCTTGGCCGAAATGCGCCCATCGCCAAAGAACTGATCGCGGAAGCTGACGCAGCCCATCTGCGTGCTGGCGAGTTCGAGCGGGGCAAGGCCCTCGCCCACGATCAGTTCGGTACTGCCGCCGCCGATATCGATCACGAGCCGACGGCCGGGGCTGGCGGGCGTCGTATGCGCGACACCGGAGTAGATGAGTCGCGCCTCCTCCATGCCGGAGACTATCTCGATCGGATGACCGAGCGCCGCGCGCGCGCGCTCGAGGAACGCCTGCTTGCGGTGCGCGCGCCGCAGCGCGTTGGTGCCGACCACCCGGACGCTGGCCGCGTGCATGTCGCGCAAGCGCTGTCCGAAGCGCTCGAGGCAGGCGATGGCGCGCGTCGCCACGTCGCGATCCAGCCTGCCCTCGGCGTCGAGGCCGGCACCGAGCTGAACCATTTCGCGCAGCCGGTCGATGACGGTCAGCTGGCCGTGCGAATAACGCGCTACGACGAGGTGAAAGCTGTTGGAGCCAAGATCAACGGCGGCAAGGACATCCGGGACCGGTCGGGCCATGTCGCAGTACGGGGGCGGTCAGGCGCGCGAAAAGGCGCGAGTCGCTGCGCTGATCACGATGCGGGGCGGCGCCTCGCGGCCTGCTCAGGCGGAAAAGGACGAACCGCACCCGCAGGTGGTGGATGCATTCGGATTGCGGATCACGAATTGCGCGCCATCCAGGCCCTCGCGGTAGTCGATCTCGGAGCCGGAGAGGTACTGGAAGCTCATCGGATCGACCAGCAGACGAACGCCATGGTTCTCGACACAGGTGTCGCCGTCCTGCAGGGTTTCGTCGAACTCGAAGCCGTACTGCAGGCCGGAGCAGCCGCCGCCCTGGACGAACACGCGCAGCATCAGGTTGGGATTACCCTCCCCTTCGATCAGCGCCCCGACTTTGTGAGCAGCCGCGTCGGTAAACACCAGCGCCGGCGGCGGAAGATCCATTTCTGACATGCCATTCCCTTTGGGGTGTCGTCCACGCCGTACGCGTGGTCCGAAGAACTGTGAGCGTCGGCAACCCGGGTCGAGTCTAGGCCCCGACCTTGCGAGCGTCAAAGCCCGACGTACCAGGCAGTGGCGTGACGTTCGAGGCGGCCGTGGCGGCGGTAGCCGCCGGAGCAACGCCGGGCAAGGCAGTGGCTGCAGCCGCGGCCGGCCCCATCGGCATCAGCTTGCCGCTGACCTCGCCGCCGAGCGTCATCTCGATTGCGCCGTACTGCACGTTGCCGCTGATACGAGCCAGCGGGCCAATCACCACGCGCTCCCGCGCGATCACGTCGCCAACCACACTGCCGTTGATGACGACGCTGGGAACATCGACCGTCCCTTCGACTGTACCCTGTTCGCTGATCCACAGGGTGCACGCGTCGGTGGCGGCGAGACCAAGCGTCGCCCGCACGTTGCCGACCACCCGACCCTCCAGGTGCAGGCCGCCAGCGAACTCGACATCTCCATGGACCGTCGAGGAGCGTGCGATCAGCGTGTCGATCTTGCCCGAGATCGGGCTCTTCTTCTTGCTGCGTCCGAACATGACGGCACTCCTGTCTGCTGCGGCGGGTGGGCTCAGATCGTCTCAATCGACCACAGGAAAGTCTGTGAAATCGGTGCGATACCGCGCCGGCTGGAGCGAACCTCCAGTGTGAGTCGTTCCGGCGCCACGCCCGCCGGAAGGGTTATCTCCGGCGTCAGATGCTCAAAATACCTGAAGCTGAACGGCAGGTCGCGCATCCGGCCCTCAGTCAGCGCCGGGAGCTCCAGTTTGACCGGATCCTTGCCATTGGTGCCCTCCAGCACCAGCAACAGGCTACCGCTTACTACGTTATCCGGCCGGCCAGGCTGGACCAGGGTAATGCGTATTACATAACTCCCGGGCGTTACCGCACGGGAGACCGCAAACTCCTGCACCTTAACCTCGGGCCCGGAGGCACCCTGCACCACGATGCCCTTGTAGAACGTCAACTCCTGGGACTGGCGCGCCACCTGGGCCTGCAGGTCGCCGATGGTCCGCGACAACTCCGAGCGCTCGATGCCCTGGGCGGTGCGCAGCGTTTCCAGGTCCGCTGCAGCACGCTGCAGGTCCTGCATCGCCGCATCGCGCTCGCGGATCTGGACGCGCAGCGACTGTTGACGGCGGAAAGCCTCGAGCCGGCTGAATCCCGCGGCGTAGCGGCCGGACTCGAAGATCGCGTACGCGACACCGAGGGCCCCCAGGGCGGCCAGCCCGGCGAACAGCCAGCGGCGAGAGGCGGGGCCCGTCCGAATGATGACGCGCGGTTGAGTCGTGTCACTCATCGCGGTACGGCGGCTAGCCCTGCGACGCAGACCAGGCCGGCGTAAGGGCCGGCTCGGGATGGGCCGCGGTACCCTGGGGTCCGGGGGATTCGCTGTCGCCGGCCTGCCCGCTCCGCCACCAGTCGGGGTAAGGGGGCAATCCACCGGGGAAGGCCACCCGCCCCAGTTCGTGCAGGGCGCGACGGTAGACGAGGCGCTTGAAATGCACGACCTCGCGGACCGGCTCCCAGTAGCTGGCCCACCGCCACTGGTCGAACTCGGGCTGGGGCGTGGAATCGAAGCGGATCGGTGCCGGCTCGGGGCGAGCCAGCCGCAGCAGGAACCAGCGCTGCTTCTGGCCGATGCACAGGGGTCGCCGATCGCGGCGCACGAACTGGGCCGGCAGCCGGTAACGCAGCCAACGCTCCGTCGAAGCCACCAGACTGACGTCGGCTGCCTGCAAGCCAACCTCTTCCTCGAGCTCCCGGAACAGAGCCGTCTCGGCAGGCTCGCCGCGCCGGATCCCGCCCTGCGGGAACTGCCAGCCGCGCCCGCCAAGCCGCCGCCCGAGAAACACGCGACCATCGTCATGCATCAGCACGATGCCGACGTTGGCGCGAAACCCGTTGCGGTCGATCTGGTCCATGTTCGTCCTGAGTATCGCTGCGGCTGCCGGCACGCTCAAGGCACCAGGTGGCATAACCCGATAGTCTTGCCGGATGATCCTTGCGCGTCCCTGGAGCCCCTGGCTGCTGCTGCTGGTGCTTGCAGCGGCGATCCTGCTGGCATCACTGGGGACCGGTGCCGTGAGCCTGTCACCCGCTCGCGTGCTGGCCGCACTCAGCGGCGGCGGGGACGCGTTGGCGCGCGCGGTGGTGCTGGAGCTGCGGCTGCCACGCGTGCTGGGGGGCTTCGCGGTGGGGGCTGCGCTGGCTCTGGCCGGTCTGCTGCTGCAGGCGCTGTTCCGGAACCCGCTCGCCGATCCCTATGTGCTTGGTGTGTCGGGTGGCGCCGCGGTAGGGGCGTTGCTGGCGATGCTGGCCGCGAGCGCTCCCTGGACAGCGCCCGCCGGCGCCCTCGTCGGGGCCTGCATCGCCGGTGCCCTGGTGTTCACGTTCGGAGCCAGGCTGGGGACCGGAGCGCTGCTGCTCGCGGGCGTCATCGTCGCTTCAGGATGCGGCGCTGTGGTCACCCTGGTGCTGGCCGTGGCAGACGGCGCCCAGTTGCGCAGCATGGTGTTCTGGCTGGCGGGGGACCTCTCCCAGCTGCAGGGCCGCAGCCCATGGTCGGCTCTGCTGCTCGCCACGATCGCAGCGCTGGCGGCCACGGTGGCCGGACCGCCGCTCAACGCGCTGGCCAGCGGCGAACTGCGCGCGCAGAGCATCGGTCTGCAACTGGGCCTGTGGCGCGGCCTGGTGTTCGTCGCAGCGGCGCTGCTGACGGCCGCCGCAGTCGTGACGGCCGGCACGATCGGATTCGTCGGGCTGATGGGCGCGCACGGCGCACGCTGGCTGCTCGGCACGGCCGATCACCGTCGGCTGGCGCCCGCCACGGCACTGCTGGGCGGTTGCCTGGTCGCCGCCGCGGACCTGCTGGCGCGCACCGCGATCGAGCCGCGCCAGCTGCCGGTCGGCGGCGTGCTGGCGCTGCTGGGAGCGCCGCTGTTCCTGCTGCTGCTCAGGCGCGTTTCGCGGTGATCGAACGGCGGTCAGCGAGATAGTCGCGGCCGCGCTCCATCAGCTCGCGGAAGGCGGCGCGATCGCGCGCCAGCACCGCCCGCCGGATTCGCTCCACGGCCTTGGCCAGCGCCTCCAGGGATTCCGCACCGTAGTCATTGAGACTCTGGATCTCGAAGTAGAGATCCGGGCTTTCCTGCGCCACGCGCGTGGCCACATCGAGTTGCGAGTCGAATGTGGTGGAGGACAGCTGCGCCAGCCGCGGCGCAGCCTCGCCGCTGTCGGCCAGCGCGGTGAAGAACGCGATGTTGAGCGCATGGGACAGGCCGAGGACATAGGCGATCAGCCGGTCGTGATCGTCGAGGCTCATGACGACCTGCTCGACCATGGTCGACTGGAACAGCTCGCGGGCACGCTGCAACGCCTCCGCGTTGCCGAGGTCGACGAAGATCACGTGCCGGCCCGACAGCAGTTCGGTATCGGGGCCGAACATCGGATGGATGGACGTGACACGGCAGCCATGCGAGCGCAGCGCCAGCAAGCCACCGCGCAGTGGCGACTTGAGTGAGCCGACGTCGAGGATGATGCCGGGTGGCCGACGCAGGGCCAGCTCGCGCAAGACGGCGTCGGTGTGGCCGAGCGGCGTCGCGATCACGATGAAGTCATGCGACAGGTCGGCGTCGGCCAGCGGCCCGACGTCGTTGGTGCCCGCCGGCGCGCCCGAGGGGTCGCTGACGTCGACCGCGAAACCCTGCGATGCCATGAAGTCGGCAAACCAGCGCCCCATCTTGCCGGCGCCGCCCACGATCAGGGCGCGCTGGCCGGTGCCCGCCCCGCCCGCGACGACGCTGGCGCGTTCCTGCGTGGTCAGCGAGGAACGGATCAGCATGCGCATCAGGTTCTCGGCCACTTCAGGCGACACGCCGCGCTGGTCGGCGCGCGCGCGGGCGCCGAGGATGACTTCGCGCTCGCGCGCATAGTCGCGCGTGGCGTGGCCGGTAGCGCGCTTGACGCTCGCAATGTCGCGGCTCTTCTCCTGGCGCTCGGCGATCAGGTCGATCAGGGCGCCGTCGATCTCATTGAGCCGTTGGCGCAGTTCGTCCAGCGTGGTCATGCGGTGTCAGGTCCGTCGGTGGCGATGGGCTTCGGCGGCCCGGTGCGCTGTTCTATCGGTCCGTGGCTCGCACCGCAAGCGCGAAACGCTACACTGCCGGCATGGTGGTGCCATTGCAGTTTCTCGCGGACCCGTTGCCGGCCGAGCCCTTGACACTCGCGCAGTCCTGGCTCGCGGAGGCCTGGTCACTGCGTGCGCAGCCGAATCCCAACTCGATGGTCGTCGCGACGATCGATGCCGACGGCCGCCCGTCGGCGCGCGTCGTGCTGTGCAAGGACATCCTGCCGCAACCGGGACTGATCACTTTCTTCACCAACTACGAGTCGCGCAAGGCCCGCGCGCTGGACGCCAATCCGCGCGTCGCCGCCGTGCTGCACTGGGATCACATGCATCGACAGGTGCGAATCGAAGGACGGGTTGCGCGGGCCAGCGCCGCCGAAAGCGATGCGTACTTCGCGTCGCGCGCCTGGCAGAGCCGCGTCGGTGCGTGGGCGAGTCGGCAAAGCGCACCGGTGGCCAGCCGCGCGGTGCTGCAGCGGCAGCTCGAGGCTGCCGCTGCGCGTTTTGGCGTGCCGGCGCCGGGCGCGGACCCGGAACCAGGCACGCCCGACCCGACGATTCCGCGGCCGCCGCACTGGGGTGGCTTTCACCTGTGGGCCGATGCCGTGGAGCTGTGGGTCGAGGGCGAATCGCGGCTGCACGACCGCGCCCGCTGGACTCGCGACCTGCGGGCCGGTAGCGGCGACTCAGCCTGGAGCGCAGGCGCATGGACGGTCACTCGCCTGCAGCCGTGAGCGCGCCGCTGCGTGCCGAGCGGCTTCGTGTCGCAGTCGCGGGCCGGCTGCTGATCGACGCCCTTGACCTGGCGCTGCTGCCCGGTGAATTCATCGTGACCCTGGGACGCAATGGCACCGGCAAGTCGCTGCTGCTGCTTACGCTCGCGGGGCTGCGGGCGCCGCAGGCCGGCCGCGTGTCGCTCGCAGGCGTCGACATCCGTGCGCTACCGCGACGACGGATCGCCCAGTCGATCGCGCTGCTGCCGCAGGACGTCGAGCCGGTGCCACAGCTGACTGCGCTGGATAGCGCGCGCCTCGGGCGATTCGCGCACCGACCTTTCTGGTCCGCCGGCACTGCACGCGACGATGCCATCGCACTCTCGGCACTGGCCGCGGTCGACGCGACCGAGCTGGCCGACCGCCCGATGTCGACCCTGTCCGGCGGCGAGCAACGGCGCATCGCCGGCGCCGGAGTCATCGCGCAGGCCACGCCTACCGTGCTGCTCGACGAGCCGGGCAACCACCTGGACCCTCAGCATCAGATCCTGCTGCTGGAACACTTTGCAGGGCACTGCCGGGCCGGTGGCAGCGCACTGGCGACGCTGCACGACGCGACGCTGGCGGCGCGCTATGCGACCCGCGTGCTGCTGCTGCACGGCGACGGCCGCTGGCAGCTGGGCACCGCCGACGAATTACTGCAGCCGGCGACGCTGGCGCAGCTGTACCGGACTCCGATGGTGGAGGCGCGCACGCAATCGCGGCGCCTGTTTGCGCCAGCCTGAGGTCAGGCCGGCGTCATGGCCTGCAGCGCGTCGTCCTGCAGCCTGCCATTGGTCGCCAGCACGCTGGTCGTATGCAGGGAAACTGCAGCACCGGCCAGGTCGGTGAATTTCCCGCCGGCCTCCTCGACGATGACGCTGAGCGCCGCAATGTCCAGGATGTTCACGTCGGATTCGATCACCACGTCGAGTGCGCCGCGCGCCAGCAGGTGGTAGTGGACGAAGTCGCCGTAGCCGCGGATGCGGTTCACCCGGCGGACCAGGGCCGCGTAGTTGGCCCAGCCGCGGCCGCCGGCCAGGGTCTTGAGGTTGCCGGTGGAAACGATCGCCTCCTCGAGACGGGCGACGCCGCTGACGGCGATCCGACGGCCATCCAGCCAGGCGCCAGCGCCGCGTTCGGCCCACGCCAGCTCGCCATATGCGGGCGCACTGGACACGCCGAGCACGATCCTGCCGCCGCGCATCAACGCGATCTGGGTGGAGAAGAACGGGCAGTCGCGCACGAACGACTTGGTGCCGTCGATAGGGTCGACCAGCCACAGGCTCTCCGCATCCATCCGGCTCGCCCCGCCCTCCTCGCCGTAGAAGCCGTAGCCCGGAAAGCGCGGCGCAAGCACCGCGCGGATCGCCTCCTCGGCGCGCACATCGGCCTCGGTAACCGGCGAACGATCGGCCTTGAGCGTCACGGCGATGTTGCGCTGGTAGAGCGCGCGAATGACTTCGGCCGCGGCCCTTGCAGCGTCGAGTGCCGCACTGAGTTCGGCGGAAAAAACCTGGGCTGACACGTGCGCAGACTCCGGCAGGCACCGGCGGGCGATGCAGGGGCCGTGAGCGTGCCGGCGCGTTGCCGGCGTGTCAAACTGCGGCCGAGGCGCGCACGACGCCGGGGAGACAGCGTGGGTAACCGTCTGAGCAAGATCTACACCCGCACCGGGGATGACGGTTCGACCGGGCTCGGCGATGGCACGCGCGTGCCGAAGGACGACGCGCGCGTCGAAGCCTATGGCACCGTCGACGAAGCCAACAGTTGCATCGGCGCGATTCTCGCGGTCCCCGGACTGCCCGCGGAGGCGTCGGCCTGCCTGACCGAGATCCAGCACGATCTGTTCGATCTGGGCGGCGAACTGTGCATTCCCGGCATGCGCATGATCAACGCCGCGAGGATCGACCGCCTCGAAACGGAGCTGGACCAGTTCAACGCAAGTCTGCCACCCCTGAAGGACTTCATCCTGCCGGGTGGCGGACCTGCGGCCGCCGCCTGCCATATCGCGCGCACCGTGGTGCGTCGCGCCGAGCGGCGCGTCTGGACGCTGCAGGGATCAGGCGTCGACGTCAGCGCCGAAGCGCCGCGCTACCTCAATCGCCTTTCCGATTTCCTGTTCGTGCTCTGTCGTGTGCTCGCCCGCCATGAGAATGGCGCCGAGGTCATCTGGCGCCATGACCGCGGGCGGGGCGCGTAAGCACCTGTTCGACCTCAGGGCCCGCAATCCCGCTGCGCGCACGCAGCTCCACCGCCTTGCGCACGAGGCGATCGGGCCCGAGCGAAGCCAGCCACGGCGAAATCACCCGCGCGTTCGCGGGACGACCGATCAGGTAGCCCTGTGCCATGTCGCAGCCTTCCTCCAGCAGGTGCGCAAACTGCCCGGCGGTCTCGATACCTTCTGCAACGACGCTCAGGCCCAGGCGGTGCGACATCGCAATCAGCGCGCTGCAGATCGCCGCATCCTCGGAGTCCAGCAGCAGGTCCTTGACGAAGGCCCGGTCGATCTTGAGCGTGTCGAGCGAGAAACGCTTCAGGTAGGCCAGTGATGAGTAGCCGGTGCCGAAGTCATCGACGGCGAGGCCCACCCCCAGCGCCTTGATCGCAGCCAGCGCGCGGATCGTGCCGTCGATGTCGTGCATCAGCAGGCTTTCGGTGAGCTCGAGGCTGAGGTTGGCGGCTGGTACAGACGCCCGCTCGAGATGCTCGGCAACCCAGGCGGCGACGTCGCTGTGCACGAAATGCGCACCGGAGACGTTGACCGAGACATGCAGATCGGCATGGCCGAGCGCACGCCATTGATGCAGCTGCTGCAGCGACTGGCGCAGCACATAGTCCGACAGCGGCACGATCAGCACCGACTCTTCAGCGAGCGGCACGAAGACGGACGGCCCGACCGCACCGCGAGTCGGATGCTGCCAGCGCAACAGCGCTTCGAAGCCGACCAGCCGGCCGCTGCGCATGTCGACCTGCGGCTGCCAGGCCAGCTCGAGCTCATCGTCGCGCTCCAGCGCGCGTCGCAGATCCGTCTCCAGCTCGAGACGCTCCAGCGAGGACTCGCGCGATGCATCTTCATGGGCGAATGTCGCGGCCCGCGCGGGCTTGACGAGCGTCGCCGCAGCCGACGCAGTGTGAATCAGCGCAGCGCCGGTGTCCCCGTGCTTCGGGTACACCGCCGTGCCCACATTGGACGTGACGAACAGCTCGTACGCGGGCAACGTCACGGGAGCGTCGAAACAATGCGCGAGGGAGGAGGCCACGGACTCCAGCGCCTCCGGGTTCTCCAGGGCCGGCACGACGACCACGAACTCGTCGCCGCCGTAGCGCGCCACCGTGCCGTCCGGAGCGACGCCCTGCAGCGCGTCGCGCAGACGCTGGGCCAGCGTGCGCAGGACCTGATCGCCCAGGGTCACGCCGAGGCCCGCGGTGATACGGGCGAACCGGTCGCCTTCGAGATGCACCACCCCGACGCAGCGCCCGGTGCGCGCGGCGTCGGCGACTGCGGTCGCGAGCTGTTCGGTGATCGACGTGCGGTTCGGCAGCCCCGTGAGGCTGTCCAGGCGCGCGAGTTCCTGCATACGACGCTCGGCACGGCGCCGTTGGGTGATGTCCCGCAGGATCAGGATCATTCGGGAGTAATCATACCGGGCGATTCGTCCTTCGATGAACGCCGGACCGGCCCGGTCAGGAATCTCGATCTCGAAGTCCCGCTCGTTCTCACCGCTGCTGACGGCGTCGAACGCCGTCGTGAACCTCGCCGCCGCATCGGCCGGCAGCAACTCGCCGAGGTCGACGCCAACCCGAGGCCGGATCATCCGCATGGCCGGATGCGACGCGGCGCCACGCGCATCGACGATCGTACGATTCTCGTTCAGCACCACGATCGCGTCCGGCAGCGCGCCGAGCAGCGCGCGATGGCGCTGCTCGCTCAGGGACAGGTCGGCACGCAAACGGGCCGCGCGCAACAGGTAGCGGATGCGATGTCCGACGGTGCCCCAGCTCACGGGCTTTGCGATGAAGTCAGTGGCACCAAGCTCATAGGCTCGGTCAATCGACGCACTGTCGTCACGTCCCGTCACCATCATGATGGGCACCGAGGCACCGGCTGCCGAGCCACGCAGCGCGCTGCACACCTCGAATCCGTCGCACCGCGGCATGTCGACGTCCATCATCACGAGATCGGCGCCCTGCCGTTCAAACTGCTCCAGCGCCTCGATGCCGTCGCACGCCTCGACAGTCATGAACCCTTCCCTGTTGAGGGCCCCGACCATCAATGCGCGCGACGTCGCATCG
Source organism: Gammaproteobacteria bacterium (assembly GCA_031431655.1). GTDB lineage: Bacteria > Pseudomonadota > Gammaproteobacteria > Steroidobacterales > Steroidobacteraceae > UBA964. The sequence goes on from JANPDV010000491.1 coordinate 13,675, forward strand.
TCGTCTGCGACGAGTATGCGTCCGGTCCGGATCATTCGCGTGCTCGAGGTCAACGGTAACTCGCGCGCCAGCGGGTCAGCGCTGTGACGGCGGCGTTGTAGTGCGCGTCCAGCGCCGACGCCTGCGTGCGCAACGCATCCAGGTCACCGGCGGCCGCGCGGGCCTCGAGCTGCGCCGCCAGTGCCGCGAATGCGCGCGCGCCGACGGTCGCGGCCGAAGACTTCAGCGTATGCACGATACGCCGGGCGTGCGCGGCATCAGAGATCTGCAGCGCGCCGCGCAGATCCTGCAGGTACTGGCGCGAGTCCGTAATGAACAGACCGAGGACGCGGTCCAGCATGCCCGCCTCGCCATGCGGATCGATGCCGACGACTACGGCAAGCGCTTCCACGTCCAGCACGGCCGGATCGGGTAACGGGGTATCGTCCGGGTGCAGGACGAGACGGTTCGGATCGCTCATGCGCTTGTCGCACCCAGGAGTGTCGAGTTGACGAGTCTCGCCGACTGCTAACGGCGCGGCGGGTCGCACCCTTGAGGCCGACCCCCGCTCCTGCCACGGTGAGCGAGACGGCCTTCACGTCCAGTCGCGCGGCGCACCGGAGCGGTGCTAGGCTCGTGTGAGCCAGGTCACATCCCCGAGGGAGTCCGCATGAAAGAAGGCGCTCAGTACCCCGCGTACGTCGGCATCTCCGACGTCACCACGGTGTCGCACGAGCAGATGCGCGTGGAAGCCAGCTTCGAAGGGCAGCAGACCCTGATGTTCGACGAACCGGAGGGTTTTGACATCGGCGATCCCCCGGACCTGCGCGGGCGTTCACGCGGCTGGACCCCGGTGCATGCGCAGCTTGCCGCACTGGCGGGCTGCACTTCGATCACGATCGCCGTAGTCGCGCGGGACCAGAAGTTCCGCTACCAGGGGCTCGCGACCAAGCTGCGCTCGCTGATCGACATCCGCGGGTTCTTCTTCGATCTGCACCGCCAGCCGAACTTCGAGCAGCTCAACTTCGACCTGACGGTGACGAGCAAGGAAAGCGTGAAGCGGCTTCGAGAGCTGGCACGCGAGACACATCGGCGCTGCCCGCAGCTCGGGATCTTTCGCGCCGCCGGAGTACCAATGCTGGTCACGTGGTATCGCGCGGGCTCGAAGCGGGCGCTGTTCGAGGAACGATTCTCGATGCGCGCCGGCAACACGCCCGAAGACCGTCTGATCAGGCAGGCTTCATCAAAGCCCGCTCGTCGACCTCGGACCTGATCTGCGTCGACAGCACCAGGGCAATGGCCACCATCACCGCCACGGCCGAGAACGGCACGCGATAGCTGCCGAACTGGTCGAACAGCAGGCCGGTGACGACGCTGCCGAGGCCCGCCCCGATCGACTCCAGCATGCTGATGGTGCCGTTGATGCGGCCGATCTCGCGCAGCCCGAAGTTGCTGACCGCCAGCATGTTGTAGAGCGTGAACAGGCCGCCCCAGCCCAGGGCAATCGTGATCGCGGACGGGTAGAGCAGGTCGGCCCGCATGGACGCGAGGCCGATCAGTCCCACCAGCATGATGGCAAAGCAGGCCGTGAAGACTTTGTGCCGGTCGATCACATCGGCGATCGCACCGCTGATCAGCTTGGACGCCATCGCCACCAGGCTGAACCAGAACAGCACCGCACCCGCCTCCTTCAGCGTCATGCCGAGGCTCTTGTTCGCATGCAGCACCGCATGCTGCACGAAGCCGAAGATCGCGTAGTACGTCAGGAAGCCCGACACGGCGATCATCCAGAACGTGCGCGTACGCGTGGCCTCCTGATACGTCAGCCCGTGCTGCTTGAGGTCGCCGATGGCGTCGCTCTGGCCCAGCGCAGTGGTGCCGGCTTGACGCGGCGTACCCTTGATGAACAGCAGGACCAGCAGGAACAGCACGACCGGGATCAGCGAGTTGTAAACGTACGCCTGGCGCCAGCCGAAGCTCTCGATGAGGCCCGGGTTGTAGCGCGGCAGGATTGCGCTGCCCAGGCTGGTGCCGACCAGCGCGATGCCGATGGCGAGGCCGCGGTGCCGCACGAACCAGCTCGAGATCAGGAAGATCACGACCATCGAACCTGCGGTCGACAACACCAGCGCGAACAGCAGGTGGATCATGTACATCTGCGCCAGGGCCGTACCGGACCAGAGCAGCAGGTACGCGGCCAGGCCCGCCGCGGCGGCCGCGACGGCGAGTCCGGCCGCCACTGCTGTCGTCAACGATTCGAGCCGGCTCAGCGCGATGTACAGCGCGACCCCGAGTCCGCCACAGGTCACCGCCGCGATCGCGATGCTGAGCGGCGCCGCCGCCCCGTTGAGTATCACGCTGTAGCCGAGATACCCGAGCGTCAGCAGCGCCGAGCCGATCATCATCAGGTACTTCGGATTCACCCGGTCGATGACGATGCCCGCGAATGGCGCGATCAACGCGGCGACCCCGAGGTTCAGCAGGTCACGTACCTTGAACAGGCCGCGCGACCAGCCGAACTCATCGAGCAGCGACGGATCGAAGATCGTGATGCCTGTGGCCGTGAGGCCATTCGACACGAACAGCGCGAGCATGCCTGTGAAGGCCACGAACCAGGGGTACAGGCCGGGCGGACGAGCGGGGACCGCGTTCATTATTGTTGTTCTCCCTCTTTCAGCAATGTGCGCAGCCGTGACCAGTCAAACGACGGGCCCGGGTCGGTCTTGCGGCCCGGCGCGATGTCCGAGTGTCCCACAAGGCGGTCGGCCGTGAACGCCGGATACGCAACGAACAGGGCGCGCAGCACCGCGACCAGCGCGGTGTACTGCGGCGCGTCATAGGGCAGGTCGTCGCTGCCTTCGAGTTCGATGCCGACCGAGAAATCGTTGCAGCTGCTTCGCCCCGCGTAACTCGACGCGCCGGCATGCCAGGCGCGGCGATGAAACGGCACGAACTGCAGCAGCGCACCATCGCGACGGATCAGCAGGTGGGCGGAGACCCGGGCCGCCGCGATCGTCTCGAAATACGGATGCGCGTCGGCCGGCAGGTTGCCGCAGAACAGCCGCTCGATCCATGGCCCGCGAAAGTCGCCGGGCGGCAGGCTGATGCCGTGAACCACGATGAGGTCCGCGACCACACCCGCCGGCCGCGAGTCGCAATGCGGCGAGATCACCTGGCGCACCCCCGGCACCAGGCCAGTGACGGGGTCGATCGTGAGAGGCGCAGTGTGCATCGGGCTCGATGATGCCAAATCGCGTGCGAGAATGCCGCGATGACCGACCACGCTGACCTCGTTGCGCGCGACCTCGACCGCGTCTGGCACCCGTGCACGCAGATGAAGGACCACGAGCGCGAAATGCCGATGATCGCGCTGCGCGGCGGCCGGGGGGCATGGCTCGAGGACCACGATGGCAATCGGTACCTGGATGCGATCTCCTCGTGGTGGGTCAACCTCTTCGGCCACGCCAATCCGCGGATCAACGCGGCGGTGCAGGCCCAGTTGTCGCGCCTGCCGCATGCATTGTTTGCGGGCTTCACGCATGAGCCGGCGGTGCAACTGGCCGAGCAACTGACGGCGCTGGCGCCGCAGGGCCTGGCGCGCTGCTTCTTCGCCGACAGCGGCTCCGCAGCGGTCGAGATCGCCCTCAAAATGAGCTTCCACTTCTGGCGCAACAGCGGCCTGCCCCGCAAGACCCGATTCGTGACGCTGGCGAACAGCTATCACGGCGAAACCCTGGGTGCACTCGCGGTCGGCAGCGTTGAACTGTACAAGGCCATCTACAAGCCGCTGCTGATCGACGCGATCACCGTGCCGTCTCCCGATGCCTATCTCGCCGCCGCCGGCGAGAGCGCGGCGGACTGCGCACGGCGGGCGGCCGCAGCGCTCGAGACCGTGCTGGCGGAGCGTCACGACGAGATCGCGGCCCTGATCATCGAGCCCCTGGTGCAGTGCGCCGGCAACATGCGCATGCACGACGCGCTGTACCTGCAGCTTGCCCGGGCGGCCTGCGACCGGCACGGCGTGCACCTGATCGCCGACGAGATCGCCGTGGGCTTCGGCCGCACCGGCACGTTCTTCGCCTGCGAGCAGGCGGCGATTCGCCCCGATTTCCTCTGCCTGTCCAAGGGGCTGACGGCGGGCTACATGGCAATGTCGGTGGTGCTCACCACGGACGATGTGTATCGCGCGTTCTACGCCGACTATGCGCAGCTCAGCGCGTTCCTGCATTCGCACAGTTACTGCGGCAATCCGCTGGCGTGCGCCGCGGCCCTCGCCTCGCTGAGCGTGTTCCGCGAGGACGACGTGCTGGACCGCAATCGCGGCCTGGCGGCCACGCTCGGCGCGGGTGCGCGCGAACGCTTCGCCGCCCACGCCCATGTGACCGACGTGCGCCAGACCGGCATGATCGTCGCGGTCGAGTGGGCGCGGGACCGCTCGACTCGCACCAGCTTCGACTGGCGCGAGCGCCGCCACCTGCGGCTGTACCGGCACGCGCTGCAGCGTGGTGTCCTGTTGCGGCCGCTTGGCCAGGTGCTCTACTTCATGCCACCGTACATCGTCACCCCGGACGAGCTGGCAACGATGCTGGACATCGGCCTCGAAGCACTCAACCAGGCAGTCGCAACTTGAGGGTGCAACGTGCGTGAGGTACGGGTTTTCGTCGACGCGGCGCTCGCGTCGGACACGTCGCTGCGGCTGCCGACCGGCGCCGCGGAACACGTCCTGAAGGTGCTGCGGCTGCGGGTCGGTGCACCGCTGACGCTGTTCGACGGCCGCGGCGGCGAGTATGCCGCGCAGATTGCCGCGATCGAGTCGCGCACCGCCGTCGTGACCGTCGGCCGCCACGATGCAGTGGAGCGCGAAGCGCCGCGTCTGCTGACGCTGTGGGCCACGCTGCTGCGCGGCGAAAAAATGGACTGGGTGATCCAGAAGGCCACCGAGCTGGGTGCGCACCGCGTCGTCCCCGTCGTCAGCGAGCGCAGCGTGGTGCAGCTCGACGCGGAACGAGCCGACCGCAGGCTGCAGCACTGGCGCGACGTGGCCGCGGCCGCCTGCGAGCAATGCGGCCGGAACCGCTTGCCGCTGATCGATCCGCCACGCAGTCTGGCACGCGCACTGGCGGACGTGCCGGCTGCGCCGGATGCGCAGCGCATCGTGCTCGTGCCGGACGCCGGGTCCTCGCTGCGCGCGCAGGTCGGTGCGGCCCCCGCGGTTGAACTGCTGGTCGGGCCGGAAGGCGGCCTCAGTCCCACCGAGATCGAACTTGCGCACCGGGTTGGCTTCGAAGCGGCGCAGCTCGGCCCGCGCATCCTGCGGGCCGAGACGGCGATGCTGGCGGCTCTGGCGATCGTGCAGTCGTAAGCGTCGGCTTTACCGCGCGTCAGAATCCTTGCGCGGCGCAGCAAGCGACTACGGCAGCGTCGTCGGCTCCGCGGCGCGCGCAGGCCATGCCCGTGCGATCGGCGCGCAAGTCCGCTGCGCTGGCATCGCCACGGCCGAAGGCGTCCCTGACCTCCTTGCCATAGGACGCGACGCGGGCGCTGCCCAGGCCGCAGTAGCGCGCGATCAGACCCGCGGCACGGCAGTGTTGGGCCTTGTCCGGGAGGTCGGCGGGAATCCGTTCCGTGACCACGCCCTGCATGCAGGCGAGCATGCCCTGGCCTGGCGCCCGGGCGGGCGGATTCGGTACCGTCGCGCAGCCGGCGAGCAGCAGCAACACCAGCGATGCGCTCCGCTGCGTCGCCGGGGGATACTTACGGCGGCCAGCCGCGGATCGGCCCGGGCTCGTCGGTGGCGCAAGCCCCGCGACCTCATTCGCTATCGTCATCGGCTATCGGGAAGCGCAGACATGCTTTCATGCCGGATTCTCGCACTGATCCTGGCATTCGCGGCGCAGATTGCATCGGCGCAGAAGCCGGCGCTGCAGGAGATCGCGGACCGGTGGGTCGGCGAGTACGACAATCACCTGCAGGTGCGCGTGCTACGACCACCGGCCGGTGGCACCCGAAGTCGTCGCGCGCATGTCGCAGGCGGACTTTGACCTGTCACGCCCGTACTGCGATCTATGGTTCAGCTGGGAGCCGGAATGGCAGCGCTGCCGCGGCCGCATGCAGCCGGGCGCGTGCGTCTCCGAGCATGAAGTGGACGGCATGGTCTATGCCGACTTCGAGATGCTGCTGTATGGCAAGGAACTCTGGTACCGCGACCGCAGCATCCGGCTCGCGAATGGCACCGTGCGCGGCGAGTTCGACGGCTTCAGCTGGCTGCTGTTCACGCGCAAGTCGATGCCTCATATCGCGCAACAACAAGGCGTGTGGCGCGGGGTGTTCCGGCGCTACGACGCGGACGGCAGGCTGACGGCGGAATTTCCCAGTGAGATCACGATGCGGGTGATGCCGAAGGACGGCCGCCTCATGTATCACCAGACGAACCGCTACCTGCCTGCCGGCGAGCCCGAGGAAGTGCTCGAATCCTACGGCGAGGTGCGCGACGGGCGCGTGTACTTCGGCAATGCCCGACTCGACGCATGGAAAATGGATGTGCCGGACGACCCGAGCGGGCGCAGCGCGGTCATCCTGATGCAGTACAAGGACGGGTCAGGACTCTACGTCCACGAGATCGTGTCGGTAAGCGCCGATGGCAGACACCGCGCCCGAGCCACCCAGTACCTGAAAGATGGGCGCATCGTGCGGCGCACGCTGATCGACGAGGACAAGGTGACGGACGACTGGGCCGCCTACGATGCGGCACGGCGCACGCGCTGAGTGCGGCGCGGCGGCCGATCCCGGCAGCTCACGCGGCGACGCGCGTCTCCTGGGCAATGAGCCGCTCCAGGCGCTCGATGTCGGGAATCCACGGTGCTTCGCTCATCATCCTCACCTGGCACAGCGCGGGCCAGCGTTCGGGGATGGCGTGGCTGTTGTCGGGCCGCAGGACGTCGGTGGTGACCCGCACGACCTGCGGAAACCCCTGCGCCACCAGGCCGAAGTAACCGCCGTCGAGAACTCGCGCAAGACCGTGCAGCACCACGATTCGAGTGCGCCCGGTGACCGGTGGAATCGGGCTGCCGCACAGGCCCTCGAACGAGGCGAGCGGTACCTGGCGGCCCGTCCACGGCACCGTGCCCACGTACCACGGCGGCGCGTTCGGCATTTCGGCGGGCTGCGTGTAGGCCACCACC
>JANPDV010000492.1:0-6943 GCA_031431655.1 Gammaproteobacteria bacterium
TGCCGGAACACGCCGACATCAACCACCACTGGTTCTATCGGGTGCGTCTGCACGTTCCCGTGGTGACGCGGCCGGCCGTACGTTTTCATTGCGACGGCGAAGCCGTGCACATGGCCGCGGGCGAGGCCTGGCTGTTCGACAACTGGCGCCTGCACCGCGTCGAGAATCCCACGCCGCACGAGCGCATCCACCTGGTCGCCGATACGACCGGGTCTGCCCAGTTCTGGAACCTCGCCCGTCACGCCGGACTGACGCCCGACACCGTGCCCCAGTTCGACGCCGCGCGCCCACTGCCGTTGCTGCTGGAGCAGGCCGAACGGCCTGCCGTGATGCCGCCGGCCGAGGTCGATCTGCTGCTCGGCGATCTGTGCGCCGAACTGGTGTCGATCGCGACCCCGGAACCGGATGAGGCCCGGGTGCGCGCGCTCGTCGCGCTGCTCAGTGACTTCCGACGCGACTGGCGCCAGCTGCACGCCCTGCTTGGCGAAGGCGAAGCGGGCCGGCCGCGGTTCGTTGCACTGCGCGACCGACTGCGCGAGACGGCGCGGCCTGCAGCTGCGGGCCTCGCGATGCGCACCAACCGCGTCGGCGCAATGCAGGTATTGGAGGCGCGCTTGCTGCACGCGCTGCTGCGCGAGGAGCGCCGCGGCACGGCGCCGTCGTCAGCGCCGGCGTCGGCCGCGGCGCCGATCCCGGTGCTGCAGCATCCACTGCTGTTGATCGCCGCACCGCGATCCGGCAGCACGCTGCTGTTCGAGACCCTCGCCGCCAGCACCCGGGTGGCCACCGTCGGCGGCGAATCGCACGAGTTGATCGAAGGACTGCCGGAACTGCGCCCCGGCGCCCCCGGCGTGAACTCCAATCGGCTCGAGGCGCGCCAGGCCACGCCAGGGTGCATCAGCCAGCTGCGCGAGCGGTTCGCAGCGGCGCTCGTGGATGCCGCCGGGCGGCCCCTCGGCGCGAGCCCGACCGCGAGGCTGGAGACGCTGCGCCTGGTAGAGAAGACGCCCAAGAACGCGTTGCGGATTCCGTTCCTCGAGCGTGTGTTCCCGGACGCCCGCTTCGTGTTCCTGTGGCGCGATCCGCGCGAGAACCTCGCCAGCATCGTGCGCGCCTGGCAGAGCGGCCGCTGGAAGACCTACAACGGCCTGGCCGGCTTCGACGGCCCGTGGTCGCTCGCGCTGCCGCCCGGCTGGCGCGCGCTGAGCGGCCGGCCGTTGATCGAGATCGCGGCGTTCCAGTGGCAGGCCGTCAACCAGGTCGCCCTGCAGGACCTGCGCGCGCTGGATCCGGCCCGCTGGGTTGCGGTCGAGTACCGCACCCTGGTCGCCCAGCCGCGGCTCGTGATCGAGCGCCTTGCGGCCTTCGGCGGGCTGCTGCAGGCCGACGGCACGCTTGATGCCGGCCTCGCCCACCGGCTGGCCGCGCCGTTGCCCGCCTCGCGCCAGACCCTGGCTCCGGCCGATCCCGACAAGTGGCGGGAGCTGGAATCCGAGATCGACAGCGTGCTGCCGGCGCTGCTCGCAACCTGGCAAGAGCTGCGCGCGCTGCCGCCGTTGTTCTAGCGCAACAAGCATGTTTGTCCCAGCGGCTGCGTCGGGCTCCTATGGCGAGTTCGCGTTCGTGGGGATGAACCTAGTTGTTGTTTTTTTGCGAATACTGTTTCGCTTTTGTTGCTGCGCGCCTAGTATTCGCGCACTCGACGGCTTGGGGTGCGCGCCTTTGAACGGCACCCGACCGTCGCAACAGCAAAGGGCGTCCGGCCTGACCACGCCAGCATGGCGGCGGCACCGGATGAGTTGATCTTTAGCGGCGGTCACCAACCGCCAACGGGAGTGATTAACCATGTCGACTAGAACCCCCATCGGGGTAGCCGTGCGGCGCGCGCTGGTACTGAGCGTCGCCACCACCGCGACGCTGCTGGCGATGCCGCAGTCTGCGTTCGCGCAGGATCAGGCCAAGGCTGACGAACTTGAAGAAGTCGTCGTCACCGGCTCGCGCATCTCGCGCCCAGAAGTCGAGGCGTCCGTGCCGACGGTCGTGCTGGGCCAGGACGCGTTCGAGGCCGGCGGCATCGAGAACTTCGCGGACCTCGCGACCCAGCTGCCGTCGTTCGCTCCGTCCTTTGGTTCGTCGCGCACGCAGTCGGCGTTCTCGGGCTCGGTGGCTTCGGGCCTCAATGAAGCCAACCTGCGCAACCTGGGCTCCGACCGCACGCTGACGCTGATCAACGGCCGGCGCGCGCCCAGCGGCACGCCAAACAGCATGGCGGTCGACTTCAACACCATCCCCACCGCGAACATCGAGCGCGTCGAGGTCATCACCGGTGGTGCCGCAGCGGTGTACGGCGCCGATGCCGTCGCGGGCGTGGTGAACATCATCACCAGGAAGAACGTCGAAGGCATCGAGTTCGGCGCCAGCTACGGCGAGGCCGGCGAAGGTGACAACAAGAACCCCTCCGGTCACCTGATGATCGGCGGCAGCTTCGCCGACAAGGGCCGCGGCCTGCTGACGATTCAACTCGACAACCAGGGCCTGGTCTCGTGCAAGGACCGCTTCCTCTGCGCCCAAGACTTCGCCTGGCTCTCGCCCGCCACCCAGCTGCGCGGTCCGGCTGCCTATTCGGCGGTCGGCCTCGGCGGTCGCTTCCTCGTCGGCGGTACCGCCGGCGGCGGCTTTCTGACGCGCCGCAACGGCCAGTTCGTGCCGTTCGACGTCACCATCGACGGCTACAACCGCAACGGCGCGCGCAACATTGCGATCCCGACCAAGCGCGTCATGATCGCGGCCGAGGGCGAGTATCAGCTGAGCGAACGGGTATCGGCGTTCCTCGAAGCCAACTACGGCCAGGCCAAGGTCGACAACACGATCGAAGGCCAGCCGTTCCAGTCGACGGCGGCGGGCAATCTCGTGGGTGGCGGCCCGGGCGTTACCGGTCTGCAGGCTTCGATCCCGATCAACAACCCGTTCATTCCGGCATCCGTGTTGTCCGCGTATCTCGCGAACAGCCCCATGGGCACGGAAATGGCATGGCAGCAGCGCTTCAATCAGCTCGGCCTGCGCGGCGCCACGAACAACCGCCAGACGGTGCGCGTCGTCGGTGGTGTGAAGGGTGACTTCGAGGCGCTCGGCAAGGACTTCAACTGGGAAATCGCCCACGTCTATGGCCGCACCACGCTCGACAGCCTGACCGAGGGACTGGTCGGTACGGACCGCCTCTACAACGGTCTGCGCGTCGAGCCTGTGCCCGGCGTTGCCGGCCAGTTCCGTTGCAGCGACCCGTCCGCGCGTGCGCTCGGTTGCGTGCCGATCAACCCGTTCGCCGACTACACCCCGGCGATGATCAACTACCTGTCGGTGACCGCCGGCCAGGCCGGTGAGGCGCTGCTCGAAGACACGACCGCGTTCATATCCGGCAGCCTGTTCGAGTTGCCGGCCGGCGCCGTTCGTTCAGCCGTCGGCGTCGAGCGGCGCAAGTCGTCGGGCTTCCTCGACTACGACGAGTCGATCAACCGCGGCCTGGTGACCAGCAACCAGATCCTCGACCAGCGCCTGGTCGAGACCAAGACGAAGGAGATCTTCGCTGAGGTGCTGGTGCCGGTGCTCGCGGACAAGCCGTTCGCGAAGTCGTTGTCGGTGGAAGGCGCGTTCCGGACGACCGACGCCTCCTATCTGGCGAAGGACATCAGCTACGACACCTGGAAGCTCGGCGGCGAATGGTCGCCCATTGAGAACCTGCGCTTCCGCGCCATGCGCGCCCGTTCGGTCCGCGCGCCGCTGGTGGACGATCTGGTCGGTGGCTCGCAGACGTTCGGCACGATCTCGGACCCCTGCGTCCAGTCGCGCCGCAACGTCAGCGCAACGCGCAATGCCAATTGCGCCGCCGACGGCATCCCGCTGGGATACGCGCCGCCGCTGAACGTCGAGCAGAGCGTCGCGGGCTTCGTGGGTCGCAATCCGAACATCGATCCGGAAGAGAGCCGTTCGGTGACGTTCGGCCTCGTCTACACCCCGGAGTTCCTGTCGAACTTCTCGGTGTCGCTGGACCGCTTCGAGATCGATGTCGAGGGCATCATCAACACGGTGGGTCGCCAGATCCTCGCCAACCGCTGCTATGACACGGCGGATCGCCAGGACTGCAACCTGCTCACCCGCGGCGCCAACCCGTCGGTGGCCGGCGCCACCTACGTGCTGCTGGCGGTGAACGACACCACGGCGAACCTGGCCACCCAGGACATCGCCGGCTACGACCTCAACGTGCAGTACCGGCACGACTTTGGCGACCGGGGCAAGCTGGGCAGCAAGCTGCTGTGGACGCGCTACGACCGCGCTGACCTGTACACGGGTCCGGGCGCTGCCAATACCGAGTTGCTCGGCTTCGCGGGCGGATCGACCTCCGACCAGGGCTACATCAAGAACACGGCGAACCTGGACCTTGATTACACGTTCCGCAACTTCGGTGTGAACTGGAACGTGCGCTACATCGGCAGTGCCGAGATGAGCCCGTTCTTGGTCGGCGCGGGCTTCCCGGGAGTCAGCTCGGCCGCGTATCACAGCCTGCGCTTCTCGTACAAGAAGCCGGTATTCAATACCGAGGAAAGCGAATTCTTCGTCGGCGTCACCAACGCGCTCGACCAGGATCCGCCGTTCTTCGCGACGAGCGCGTCCGGCACGCAGGCCCTGGATACCATCCCGGGCTACTACGACATCTTCGGTCGCTCGTTCTACGCGGGCTTGAAGGTCAAGCTCTGATCTGACCGGGATCGGGGCACCGCCGGCCGCAGGGCCAGCGGACCGCAAACGAAGGGGCGACGTCCGCAAGGGCGTCGCCCTTTTTGTTTGGTCGCGACACCTCAGCCCGCGCGCGGTACGTCATCTGAGCTACTTGCGCGGCGCCTTGATCTGCAGCTCGCTGCGGCGGTAGTCGATGATCAGGTGTTCGGCGGTGCCGAGCAGGTCCATGCCCAACAATACGGCCGGCATGCTCTCCATCTGCCAGGCGCGGAACAGATAAAGGTCGCCGAACGTCACTTCGAGATTGTTGAGCTCGGCTTGGCCGATGGTGATGGGCGGGGCCAGCAGCGACTCGCCCTGCTGCACGTCCGCGGTGGCTCCGTAGACCGTGGTACCCGGGCCCGCGCGGCCGCGCTGCGTGGTCAGCTTGCGGCGCTCCAGCCGCCGCCGCAGCTCGTTGTTGCCGAGGCTGCGCTCGGCGCCGGTGTCGATCACGGCGCGGGCCGTCACCGAGCCGACCTGCGCCACGGCCAGGATCAGGCCGGAGCGCTTGCGCAGCGGCACGGTGTAGTAGCCGAAAGGCGCCGGTGTGCCGCGCGAGCGCGTGATCGTGACCCGGTTGTGCTTGAAGTCGATGTCCAGGCGCTTGTCCTGCAGGCCCTCGATGCCGAGGATGCCGTCGGCGTCCGCCAGCACCTGGGTTTCGACGATTGGAAAGCTGCGATCGCGCAGCTTGAGGTCGCCCGCCTCCAGCAGCGCGATGCGCACGGCGGGCACGCGCGCGGTGCCGGTGACGCCGGTGAGCTGGATGCCATCGCCAGCGAGCGCGACCAGGCCGAGCTTCGCGACCAGCGCGGCAGACAGCGCGGAGCGATTCGCACCAGTATCGACGATGAAGCGGAACGGGCCGCGGCTGTTGATCGTTACCGCGGCGAGCACCCGACCGACCGCGTCGATGCGCGTCGGGGCCGCGTAGATCGGCTCGGCAACGGCTGCGTCGGGGTCGCCTGCAACTGCTGGCGGCAGGTCGGCGGCGTGCGCGGCCGCGCTCCGGATCGCGGCAAACACCGCGAGCGTGGACACCAGCAACGCGGGGAAGAGCGCCATGCCACGTCGACGGTACTCGCAAAACAACCCCAGCAAAAGGCTCTCTCCGGGGGTCCCTCCGTGGGAGTTCGGTACGAGACGTCCTTGTCCCGCAATCCCTAGAGAGCCTATCGCTGGGGTCGCCGCAGGCAGGTCAAGAAGGTCTTTCCAGGGTAGCCGGGGGAGGCCCGTCCATGGGGGTGGGCGACGTGAAGGGGGTCCAGTACTTTCACGGCCCTGAAAAGACCTTTTCGACTCGTCCGCGTGCGGTGGCGCGCCACCGCGTGCTTCATCCGTGGTGGCGTTCCTCCTGCGTCGCGCCGGTCTGCTCGAGGCCCGGGTCTGCGGCGACGGCAACCGGTGTCGCGGTGCCCTGATCCTGCAGCAGGCTGCGGAACACCCGCGCGAGGAAGGCAGCCTGGAACTCGCCGCGCTCGCGACGGTCGGTCTCGTTCGGCTGGAACGTCTCGACGACGGACTGGGGCATGACGTCGCGGCGCGCGAGCGCCCGTTCGACCGTGTCGAGACGTTCGCGCGTCACGGCGAGTTCTGCAGTCAGCGCCAGCGTGATGCTGAACAGGCGTTCCATCATCGGATCACCGGTGAACTCAGGGCGTCGACCGCGTGCGGCCGGCCCGGCCAGCACCACCGGGTCTGCGGTGAAGGTGGAATCGTTGTTCATGCTGCACCGACCGTTACGGCCGCGATCGCGCGCGGCGATTGCCAGGCCCCGACGGCGTACCAGCGCGGCGCGCGGCCAAAGTCTTCGGCCGGAGCGTCAGCGCCTTCACGCCACGACGGCGCGACGCAGCGCGTCTCGAAGATGCGCTCGGCGCTGAAGCCGGCACGCGCCAGCAGCGTCGGCAGCACGGTTTCGTGCAGGGAAGACCAGAACGGTTCGTTGTTGTAACGGCCGTCCCAGTCGCGCATGAACTGCTCGAACGCCGGCAGGCCGCGATACGGGGGCTGCTCCATGTGCAAGGTGAGCCCGCCTTCACGCAACAGGCGGCGGGCCTCGGCGAAGAAGCGCGGCAGCGCCTCCTTCGAGGTCTCGTGCAGCACCATGGTGGTGAACACGAAGTCGCAGGAGCCGGACTCGAGGGTGGTGCGGGTCGCGTCCTGC
>JANPDV010000493.1:0-4732 GCA_031431655.1 Gammaproteobacteria bacterium
CGCCTGCGCAGTCCGATGGCGTTGCGCGCTGGCTCACACTTCCGTGAGGGCGCCAGCAAACCCGATATCATCCGCGCGCCCGTTGAAGCCGGCTTCTGAATCTTCCTGGAGGCGAGAGCGCGATGCGACGAACCAACCGAATGCGGTCGAGCGCCGTGGGAAAGCTGGCGATGAGTGTGGCGCTGCTTGGGGCGGGCGGAACCGCAGGCGCCGCAGCCGACGACACGGCGATCACCATCTACAGTTCTGCCCAGCCTGGGGCGATTTCGCCGGAGATGTATCGGCCGATTCCCGGTGGCGGCGTCACGCCCGGCATGGCGGTGCCAGGCTATGCGATGGTTCGCAACGAGCGGACCCTGCGTCTCGACTCCGGGCGCAGCACCGTGCGTTACCCCGACGTGGCGGGCCTGATCGACCCGACCACCGTCACATTCTCCTCGCTGACCGACCCGGCCACTCGCGTGCTGGAGCAGAACTTCCAGTTCGACCTGGTCAGCACCGAGAAGCTGCTGCTGCGTTACCTCGACAAGCCGATCAGCGTGGAACGCGCGCTCGGCAGCCAGGTCACCACCAGCGCCGGCACGCTGCTATCCGCCGGCGATGGCCTCATCCTGCGATCCGGGGATGGCTCCATCAGCGCGCTGCGCGAGTGGTCGGCGGTGAAATTCCCGGAACTGCCCGGCGGCCTGATTACCAGGCCGACGCTCGAATGGCTGCTGTCGTCGCCGATGGGTGGCGAGCAGCGTACCCGCGTGACCTACCAGACCGGCGGCATGACCTGGTGGGCCGACTACAACCTCATTTTCAGCGAAGGCGCGGATGCCAACTCCGGCCTGCTCGACCTTTCCGCCTGGGTGAGCCTGATCAACCAGTCCGGCGTCACGTTCAACGACGCGCGCCTGAAGCTGATCGCGGGCGACGTGCAGCGCGCCCAGCCACCCCAGCGGACCGAGATGAACGTGCGCGCCATGGCGATGGCGGCCAAGGAGATGGATGGCGGCGGCTTCCAGCAGAAGGCGTTCTTCGAGTTCCACCTGTACACGCTGGGTCGGCGAGCCACGCTGGCCAACAACCCCACCACGCAGATCGAGCTGTTCGACCAGGCGCGGCGGATTCCGGCGCGCAAGACCCTGGTGTACTACGGCCTCGGCCAGCAGTACGGCTGGCAGGCACCCATGACCGAGCGCGACCTCGGCCTGGCGATGAACAGGAAAGTGGATGTCTACCTGGAGTTCCGCAACGACAAGCAGTTTGGCCTCGGCCAGCCGCTGCCGGCGGGGCGGATCCGGGTCTCGCAGCTGGATTCGGCCGACGGGAGCCTGGAGTTCATCGGCGAGGACACCATCGACCACACGCCCAAGGACGAAAAGGTGCGGGTGCGGCTGGGTTCGGCCTTCGACGTGGTTGGCGAGCGACGCCAGACGGACTTCTCCGTCGACACCAAGGCGCGCTGGATGGAGGAGGCCTTCGAGATCAAGGTTCGCAACCACAAGGACCAGCCGGTCGAGGTGATCGTCAAGGAGTCGCTGTACCGCTGGAGCAACTGGAACCTCGTCTCCAGGACCCAGGACTTCACCAGGGAAGACGCGCGAACGATTCATTTCCCGGTGCGCATCGCCAGGGACGGGGAGGCAGTGGTTCGCTATCGGGTCAGATATACGTGGTGACCGCATGCGTATTATGTGAACTGTCACTCAGGCTTCACCAGAGGCTGCGGATAATTTGCCATTAGCTGTTCCCCCCAATCCCAGTGCGAGCGCCGTGGCCGGCAAGAAGAAGAAAGAACGAGCGAACGAGCGCGAGCCGCGGTCGCCGTATGAGGCGGAGCTGCAGCGCGGCAACGTCGCTCTGCGGTTTCCCGCCGCGCTGGAACGCGAGTACCGGCAATCGCATCTGGGGCGGGTCGCCACCCGCGTGCGCGGCTGGCAGGTCTCGCTGCTGGCGGTTGCGCTGATCGCGGCGGCATACCGCTTCACGATCTTCGGCAGTTTCGGCCTGAATCTCGAGACGATCCTGCGTGTCGGCGTGCTGCTGCCGGCGTGCCTTGCGATGCTGCTCGCGGCGTTCGGTCGGCAGTATCAGCCGCGCTATCTGCCTACGGCATTCATGGGCTCGCTGATTGCCGCGGCGGCCACCGGGATCCTGGTGGCGATGTCGGTGGCGGAGGGCCGCGACTCCGCGCTCACGTTCCTCACGACCTACCTGTTTGCCTCCTTCTTCCTCGCGGGCCTGTTGCTGCTCGATGCGGTGCTCGTGGCAGCCCTCGGCACGGTGGCCTTCGCGGTTGCGGGATCCTACTTCGGCATGGCTGCGGAACATCTTTCCTACAGCCTGCTGCTGCTGTCTGCCGTTGCAGGCGTCGGCGGATTCGTCGCGTACGGCGTCGAAGTCACCAACCGGCGGATGTTCCTCGAGCGCGGCGTCCTCGGTGATCTTGCCGAGCGGGACGGACTCACCGCGCTGCGCAACCGCCGTGCGTTCGACGAACAGCTGGCCCGTGTATGGCAGCAGAGCCTGCGCGATCGCTCGCCGATCGCAGTACTGTTGATCGATATCGACCACTTCAAGAGCTACAACGACGAGTACGGCCACCAGGCCGGCGACGTCTGCCTGCAGCACATCGGCGAGCTGGTGCAGCGATTTGCGCGCCGCCCGCTGGATATCGCTGCGCGCTACGGCGGCGAAGAGATGGCGCTGGTGCTGTTCCAGGTCACCGACGAGCACGCCATGGGCGTGGCCGATCAACTGCGCATGACGATCGAATCGCAGCGCATCGAGCATCGCGCTGCGCCGACTAAGGGTCTCGTCACGGTCAGCATTGGCGTCGCATGGCTGCAGGCGTCGCTCGATCGCGCGCCGGACGACGCCATCCAGCTGGCCGACCAGGCGCTCTACGCGGCGAAGCTCGCCGGGCGAAACCAGGTGAAGTTCATGAAGACCGACCAGGGCGGCGGCTACACGCGCCAGCTGCGCCGCCTGCCGCGCGCGGTGGGTCCCGGCCCGATCGGCGTCGTGGTGACGAATCCGCCAGCCGCTACGGGCGGCGGCGAGGGGTCGCCACCGGCGGCGTGATATCGCGCTGACGCGGGCCGCGCTCGTGCCAGCTGCGGCTGCCGTTGACGACCGCCACCACCGACAGCATCGCCGGCACTTCGATCAGCACGCCGACCACCGTGGCCAGTGCGGCGCCACTCTGAAAGCCGAACAGGCTGATCGCGGCGGCGACCGCGAGCTCGAAGAAGTTGCTCGCGCCGATCAGCGCTGAAGGGCCCGCGACGGAATGCACCTCGCCGCTCCAGCGGTTCAGCAGATAGGCGAGGCCGGCGCTGAAGTACACCTGGACGAGGATTGGCACCGCGAGCAACGCGATGATCAGAGGTTGTCGCAGGATCTGCTCACCCTGGAAGCCGAACAGCAGCACCAGCGTGGCCAGCAGCGCCACGAGGCTCACCGGTCCGAGTCGGTGCAGCGTGCGGTCGAAGCGGGCACGGCCGGCTTGCGGGTTGGCTGCGCCTTGCAGCAGCGCGCGCCGCAGCAGTTGCGCCACGAGCACCGGCACCACGATGTAGAGCCCCACTGACAGCAGCAGCGTGTTCCATGGCACCACGATCGCCGATATGCCGAGCAGCAGCGCCACCAGCGGCGCGAATGCGAACACCATGATGGTGTCGTTCAGCGCGACCTGCGACAGCGTGAAATTTGGCTCGCCTCTGCAGAGGTTGCTCCAGACGAACACCATCGCCGTGCAGGGCGCGGCGGCCAGCAGGATCAGCCCGGCGATGTACGACTCGATCTGGTCGGCGGGCAGGTAGGGCCGGAACAGCCAGCCGATGAAGATCGCGCCGAGCAGCGCCATCGTGAAGGGCTTGACGGCCCAGTTGATGAACAACGTGACGCTGATGCCGCGCCAGTGGCGCCGGACCTCGCCGAGCGCGGCGAAGTCGATCTTCATCAGCATCGGGATGATCATCAGCCACACCAGCGTGGCGACCGGCAGGTTGACCCGTGCGAACTCCACGCTCGCGATCGATTGGAACGCCTGCGGGAACGCCGAGCCCAGCGCGATGCCGACGACGATGCACGCGGCCACCCACAGCGTGAGGTAGCGCTCGAATGTGGACACGGGTCAGCTCCGGCCGATCTCGACGAGCCTGCGCGCCAGCGCCATGCGGTCGAGCGAGACCATGGGCAGGCTGACGAACAGTTCGACGCGCCGATCCAGCACGCGAAAGGCCTCGCGAAATGCGGCCGTCTTGTCGAGATCGCTGCCGGTCACGGCGGCGGGATCCGCCACGCCCCAGTGCGCCGTCATCGGCTGGCCCGGCCATACCGGGCAGACCTCGCCGGCCGCGTTGTCGCAGACCGTAATGACGAACTCGAGCGGCGCCGCGCCCGGCGCAGCGCCGCTCGATTTCGTCATCACCGTCTGCGACAACGCGGCCGGCGAGGTCTGCCCGGTCTGGCCCGGCCAGCCGATGACCGCGCACTGGGGCGTGGCGGACCCGGCCGCAGTCACCGGCAGCGACCTCGAAAAGACCGCCGCATTCCGCGAAGCGTTTCGCGTGCTGGATCGACGCGTCGAGCTGTTCGTGAGCCTGCCCATGGCCTCGCTCGACCGGATGGCGCTGACGCGCAGGCTCGGCGAGATCGGGCGGAGCTGAGCCGTGTCGACGTTCGAGCGCTACCTCACGCTGTGGGTGGCCGCGTGCATCGTCGTCGGCATCGCGCTGGG
>JANPDV010000494.1:0-12139 GCA_031431655.1 Gammaproteobacteria bacterium
GAATCGTGACATCGGCCTGGAGCTCGTACGCCAGCTCGCGGCGCGAGGAGCCAGCGTGCTCGCCGTGTGCCGCACGCGTTCGGCGCAGCTCGACGCCTTGGGAGTGCGCGTCGAGGACGGGATCGACCTGGTCGATGCCGCGTCCCGGGCACGGCTCGTAGAGCGTCTCGCGCGCGACGACATCGACCTGCTGGTCCACAACGCCGGCGTGCTGCGCGACGACTCGCTGGACGACATCGAGCCGGACGCGGTGCGCGCGCAGTTCGAGCTCAATGCCGTGGCGCCGCTGTTCCTCACCCGCGCGCTCGTGCCGCGCCTGCGGACCGGCGCGAAGGTTGCACTCATCACGAGCCGGATGGGCTCGATCGGCGACAACAGCTCCGGCCACCACTACGGCTACCGGATGAGCAAGGCGGCCCTGAACGCGGCCGGTGTCTCGCTGGCCCATGACCTCAGGCCGCGCGGCATCGCGGTGGTCATCCTGCATCCGGGCGCGGTGCGTACCGGGATGACCGCGGGCCGCGGCATGATCGAGGCGGACGAATCCGTGCGCGGCCTGCTGCGGCGCATCGACGAGCTGCGGCTCGAGACGACCGGGCGCTTCCTGCACCAGAACGGCGAAGTGCTGCCGTGGTGAGCGAGAGGGGACGGATCTAGTTCTCGCGTACCAGCGCTATTGCAGTTTCTGTCCCCGCTTCTCAGAACACGCTCAGGATGCTCTGGTACTTCTCGATGTACCAACGGTTCTCGTTGTTGTACTTCGGGATGGTCACGGGGTAGACCCCTGCCCCTTCCTGGTTCCAGAGGCATGGGCAGGTTACTTCGCCGCCGTCAGGTTGCTCTCCCGGCGGGCGCAGGTCCTCCAGCCTCACGCCCATCTTCTGGATGACGCGATAGAGCTTGGCGACGTTCCTTGGCCCGCCGTTGTAGCCGGCGACGGGGAAGATGCCGAGCACCTTCTTGTTCTTGAGATAGGCCTGGCGGATCTCCGCGGACATCTGCATCAGCTCGATGTCGAACAGGCAGATCGCCGCCTTCATCGCGTTCAGCAGATTGGTCGCACCACGCTCGAAGTCCGGGTCGAGACGTGCCCCCGGGCACCGGCGCACGACCAGTGCATAGGTGCCGTTCCCGCGCCGGTTCGTGAACTGCATGGCGCCGACGGCCTTGGCGCGGGAGACGCTGTACCGATAGGCCTCGTCCCGCTTCAGGCCGTACTGGCTCAGCACTTCGTTGAACGCAACCTCTTCCTTGAGCCTGAAGTCCCGGTCATCCGTCTGTTCGATCACTGCCAGGGTCGTGATGACTTCGGGGGGCACGGCATCCGCCAGGAGCTCTCCGGGGAATGCCATGGAGGGAACTCGCGCGACGCGCAACTCCGCGACGGCCTTGCTCGCCGTCGACAGCAGGAAGTCGCGCCCGCCACTGATGAACAACGGGTCGAGGGTGTCTTCGGTGAACGGCAGGTAGACGATGGGCCTGGCCGTCTCCACCACCGCACGCCAGCGCTTCTTCTTGAGCAGCGCCTCGTCGAACACGGGGAACTTCCTGCCGTAGACCTTCAGGGGTTCGCCGCCCTTGGAGAACGCGAACATCAGGCGCTCGGCGCCGGTGCCTTTGACGTGCCGCGCGGTGACTCCCGGTGCGCGCAGGCTGAAGCGCAGGGGCTTGCCGCCGGGCTTCCATTTGATCGGCGGGCGGGGAATCTCGACGTGCGCGATCGTCCACTGCTGCGTCGTCTCGCTGCGCAGGGCAAAGGCGACCGGACGGCCGCGCAGCGTCTCCCTGCGGCCTTTGCCGGTGAAGACGTACTGGAGTTCGACGTTGCGCAGCAGGGCCTTCGCTTCCGCGACGAGATCACGGATCACTTCCTGCCGATCCCGAGGCTTGGCGGCCACGACCACCTCGGCCAGGGTATCGGCGGAACCGGTGTCGTCGGGACGCTCTGTCTCGGCGACGGCAGGGGGCGCGACTGCTTCTTCTCCTGCCGGCACTTCTCCTGCCGGCACTTCTTCGGCAGGCCCCGCCACCTGCGGCTCCACCATCGGCGGCTCCGGCATTCCCTCGGCAGCGGTTTCTTCCGGTATGTAGACGGGCTCGCCTTCGTCGGCGGCTTCTTCCAGTGTTGCGCAGGCGGTCAGGAGGACGGAAGAGCCTGCGAGCAGCGCGCAGGCGACGATCCGTGTCGCGAACTTGTTCATGATTTCCGTTGTGCAGGGGGCCGTGATCAAAAGTCTATCGCGCATGGTACTTGGGAAGGCGCGGCGAAGCAGGAGCGGGTTCTCACCTCGGAGGGCTCGGCGGGCGGTCTCAGGGCAGACTTGCTTCGATGCGCGGTTCGCGGGGCATGTCATCATCGGGCGGATGTTCCTGAAGGCCACCCATCTGTTCGCTTACGGCTTCCGCTCCCAGTTCCTGCTGGTCGGGCTCGCTGGCGTGCTGCTGGTGCCCCTGTGGGCGTCGAACTACGTCATGGGGACGCCGCTCGGCGCGACGGACTGGCCGCCGACGCTGTGGCACGCGCACGAGATGCTCTACGGCTTCATCGCGCCGGCCATCGCGGGATTCCTCCTGACGGCGGTGCCGAGTTGGACGGGGCAGAAGGGCTTCGCTGGGGCGCCGCTGGTGCTCCTGACAGGGCTGTGGCTCGCGGCGCGGCTGCTGATCGGGAGCTCGGCGTGGTGGCCGGCGTGGCTGGTCGCGGGCGTGGACCTCGCGTTCCTGCCGGTGCTCGCGGTGCTGGTGGGTCGGCCACTGCTG
Organism: Gammaproteobacteria bacterium; assembly: GCA_031431655.1. Taxonomy (GTDB): domain Bacteria; phylum Pseudomonadota; class Gammaproteobacteria; order Steroidobacterales; family Steroidobacteraceae; genus UBA964. The sequence continues at coordinate 2,761 of JANPDV010000494.1, forward strand.
CGCGAACGCAATCGCAACACGCCGCTGTTGCTGGTACTGGTGGCACTGTGGGGCTGCAACCTGTGGTTCCATCTCGCCAAGGCGGGACTCGATGCGCCACAGGCGCTGCGCGCGCTGGTCGTCGGCATCGACATCGTGCTGCTACTGGCGACGGTGATCGCCGGACGGATCGTGCCGGCGTTCACGAACTCGGGGCTGCGGCAACGCGTCGTGAGCGACGGCGCGGGACCAGGCGCGGCGGCAGCAGTCGCGACCAGCATCGTGGTGAAGGCGAGTCCGCTGCTGACGGCACTGGCCGTGACGGCGATGGTGCTGGTGCTCGTGGTCGATGCGTGGCGTCCGGACGGCCGGCTGGCCGCGGTGCTCGCGGCGGCCGCGGCGGCAATCCACGCGGCGCGCCTCTCGCAGTGGGGCACGCGGCACACGCTGCGCCAGCCGATCGTCTGGGTGCTGCACCTGGCCTATGCGTGGCTGCCGGTCGGTCTCGCGCTGAAGGCGATGGCGCTGTGGAGCACGCCGGCGCCGGGTCCGGCTTTCGCGGCGTTCTGGCTGCATGCGCTGACGATCGGCGGCCTCGCGACGCTGATCATGGGGGTCATGACGCGCGCGTCGCTCGGGCACACGGGCCGGCCGCTGGTCGTCGATCCGCTGATTGCCCTCGCCTACGCGCTGCTCGGCGCGACCGCGGTGATCCGCGTGTTCGGGCTCGGTGCTTTCGGCATGAATTACCTTGCGGTAATCGCGATCAGCGCGCTGTGCTGGACGACGGCGCTGGCGCTCTTTCTCGCAGTGTACGTGCCGATCCTGACGGGGCCGAGGGTGGACGGGCGGGCGGCGTGAAGGATGATTTCGGATTCTGAAACGCTGGCGTTGGGCTCGATCCTGGCCTTGCGCCGCTCCCGGATCGAGCGCATAAGCCACTGATGACGCCATCGTCCTCCGCGACGCCGCCGCCCTCCCCGGTCGGCCGACCGCGCGGCTGCCTCGCGAACCTGTTCGGACTGCTGGTGCTGGTCGGGCTGCTCGGCGTCGGCGCCTGGGCGTGGGACGCCTATGTCGAGGCGCCGTGGGCGCATTCGTTGTCGCACCTCACGGGCGGCGATAGCGACGGGCGGTCGCTGCTGACGGGCACATGGATCGGCACGGTGACCTCGCCGAGCGGGCAGCTGCGCGGCGTGCTGTGGCTGCGCATCGAGCGGCGGCAGTGGGGCAGCCAGGGACGCACCAGCGGCGTTGGTGGTCCGTCCTATGCGGACTTCGCGGGCGAGGCACGCGTCTGTGGCCTCGGGTCGCGAGATCCCGGCACGGCGGCACCGCGCAAGCTGTGGGGCTACGCGAGTCGCGACGCGTCACGCATGCACGTGCAGGTCCCGTTCGCGCCGGGCCCGCGATGGAACATCGGCGCGCTCGAAGGCGCCTGGCAGCGCTCGGACGGCACGCTGCGGCTCGAGACCACGCTCGACAGCAACGGGCGTTCGGCGCCGGGGGGCACGGCGGAGGACAACACCAGGAAGATCCGCGTGACGATGAAGCGGGCGGGTGGTGAGCGGGACTTCGAGGCTGCGTGCAAGGGAGTAGGCGGCGTGTAACAGGCGCGAAGCCCGCAACATCGCGGCAGCGCGCCATCACGATCCGCAGTGAACACGCCCTTGGCGGGCCCGTCGTCTCTCAGCCCGGCTCCGTCCACGCGCGCGCCCGTGCCGCCGCGCCGCGAAACGCCGCTCTGCCGGTGCTGAGCACCAGAACGCCCATCAGGGCGAACACCGCGAACACCGTGGCCATGCTGGGGGCGATGCCACCATTGCCGGTGAAGACCACGTCGTTGAGGAAGCCGACGGCGAATCCACCGAGCGTCAGGGACACGAGTCCGGTCAGCAGGGTGTAGAGCGCCACTACCTGCCCACGCAGTTCGTTCGGTGCGATCTGGCTCAGGCCAGTGAGCGCCGAGGCCGACGACCAGTTGGCGAAAAGATTGATGCCGATCAGCGGCGCGAGACCGATCATCGGGCTCGGCGACAGCACGGCGAGCGGGCCGAAGATCAGCAGCGAAATCGAATGAATCAGTGTTGCGATCACCGGCGCATCGCTGTGCCCGCGCCTGGCGAGCCGGCTGATGGTCCAGCCGACGGTCAGGGAACTCAGTGCGCCGACGGGTGAGAGCAGCGCGAGAACAGTGCCCGTCTTCGCCGCGCTCCAGCCGTGCACCCGGATGATCAGCGTCGCCAGCCAGGAGATCTGCGTGTAGATGCAGGTGACGTTGACCACGCTGCCGCAGAGCATGGTGAAGTACGCGTGCTTGCTGCCGCGCACGTGCTCGAGCACGGGACGGATGGACAGCCGGACGACCGTGCCCGCTTTTTCCCGGCGATCGGGCTCGCGTACCGTCAGCAGGAACAGCAGTGCCACGACCAGGCCCGGCACCCCCGCGAGGAAGAACGTGATCTGCCAGTCGTGCACGCTTCGCCGAGGCCCACACCAATGCGCGCCAGAAACAGCATGGCGAAGCCGCCGGCGAATCCGCAGGCGATGGTGGATGCGCTCCACACCAGCACGGCAACGGTCATCAGCCAGCGTCGATTGGTCCAGTCGGTGACCAGCCCGAACGCCAGGCCGAAAGTCGTGTAGCAGATGGCGAATGCCAGGCCCTGCAGAAGGCCGATCTGCGAGTCCGTGACGCCGAGGTCGGCCTTGATCGGCTGCACCAGCAGCCCAATCACCGCGCGGTCGAGGATGCCGAAGGAATATGCGAGCACGAGCATCGCGACGACGTACCAGGCGTAGGACGCCCTCGGCCACGCGGGCGGAATACCGAACTCCGGAGCGCGGAGCCTCACGTGCATCCTTCGGGCGGGTTGCAACCTGCACCCATCGATTCTCCCCCGCTACTGCCGGTCAAGCCGGCATGCGAGTATGCGCCGAGCAGGACGCCATCAGGCAGCCGCGCGGAGACCAGGATGAAGCTGAAGGATCGCGTCGCGATCATCACCGGCAGCAGCTCCGGCATCGGACGTGGCGTCGCCCTCGCCTTCGCGCACGAGGGCGCGGCGGTGGTGGTCAACTACCCGGACGAATCACAGGCTGCCGCGGCGCGCAGTGTCTGCCAGCAGATCGAACGTGCTGGCGGCCGCGCGATTGGCGTGCAGGCGGACGTCAGCAGCGAGGCGGACGTCGATCGACTGGTGGCGGCGACGCTGTCCGCGTACTCGCGCGTCGACATCCTCGTCAACAACGCGGGAATCGCGGCGGCGGCGCCGGTGCAGGACATCCCCGTGGAACAGTGGGACCGGGTGATCGCCGTGCATCTGCGCGGCACGTTCCTGATGACGCGCCGCGTGCTGCCGCTGCTGTACGCGCAGGACTCGGGCTCCATCATCAACACCGCGTCGCCCCTGGCCTGCAGAGGGGCGTCACTACCAGGGGCAGTCCCTGAGTCCGAACGGCGGCGATCAGTTCCTCTGAAGCGCGGTCGTGTGGCTGGCAGGCCTGCGCCGAGGCCAGATGGGGCTCGCCGCATTCGCGGCGAGCCCCACATGAACCAATCAGAACTTGTAGGCAACTCGGGCGCCATAGGAGCGCAGCTCAGGCAGCCCGACGATGGCGTAGCTCTCCGCGCCCGTCAGCGAGAAGGACGGCGTCAGCACGCTGCCCTGGAAGCCGGCGACGTAGTTCTCGTCGTCCAACGCGTTGAGCACGTAGACATCGAACGACAGCGCTCCGCGCGTCGCGCCGGCCCGCAGGTTCACGACTGAGCGTGCCTTGGTCCACGTAATGTTTGCCGCGTTGAGGTACTGCTTGTCCTTCCAGGAGAAGTCTGCGCGCGCAAACCAGGAGCCATCCTCCCAGGCAGTGGTCGACTTGCCATACTGCACACCCACGTTCGCCGAGTACTTGGACGTCAGCGGCAGCTGATTGCCGCTGAATCCGGCGTCAATGACTCCGGAAAGCTGCGAGACCAGCGGATTCGAGAAGCTCTTGATGTCCGAATCATTCATCGCAGCAGCGAAACTCAGGTCGAGGTTGTCGATCAGCCTTGCGTTGATCTCCAGCTCCAGGCCCTGCAGCTGGGTCTCGCCGGTGTTGGCGAAACCGCTGACCTGCTGCACCGTGCCGACGCCCTGCGGCGGCGGCAGATCCTGGAACACACGGCTGCGGTTGTTCAGCTGATCGGTCCAGATTGCGTAATAGGCCGCAGCCTGAAGCTGGACGCGGCGGTCGAGAAAGGTTCCCTTGAAGCCGATCTCGTAGTTCGTAAGCTTCTCGGGCTTCTGCTTCACCGAGAGACCAAGGTCGACGGCGTTCTGGATTCCTAGTGACGAGAGGGAGAGGAAGGCGGTATTGAACGTATTGACGCCAACGTTCACGCCCTTGGAGTAGGAGGCATACCCCATCAGATCTTCGTTGAAGTCGTACTGCACGATCAGCCGAGGCAGAAACTCCTTGTAGGTCTCATCGACGAGCTTGGCCAGCGGGCCGTAGGTGCCGGCGGGGATGCCGAATTGAGTCGACGCGGCCGGACCGACCGCGACACCCATTGGTGCCGATGAGGTCAGACCGATGACATAGTCCTGCTGGTAGCGGCCCTCGAAGCTCACCTTCAGGGCGTCGGTGAACGCGTAGGTAGTACCGAAGAAAGCACTCTTGGTTTCGACGGCACTCTTGCCCGCAGAGGTCAGGAGATCGCGAGGCGTATTGGTCAGCATCTCGCTCGAGATGTTGATCAGGTTGTTCCAGACCGACGTCTCCAGGTAGGCAACACCGAAGACTCCGGTAAATGGACCCCCCTTGTCGTAGGAAACACGCAGCTCCTGCGAGAAGTCGCGCGTCTCTCGCTCGACGCCAAAGGCAAAGTCCCAGAACGTGCGCCGGGCCGGGTTGGTGCCGCCGGGATTCGCCGCATTGAGAATGAGCCTGGAATCGTAGTTGTCGAGGTCCGCGACCTCGCTGTAGAACTCTTCATTGATGCCGGTCAGGGACGACACGGTGAAGCCGCTGTCGCCAAACTGATAATCCACGTTCAAATGAGCGTGGTCGTAGCCGCGCACCAGGCCGTATCCGTCGGCGCCGTCGGAGGGCGACACCACGCGCTGGGCCGGATTGGCGAGCGAGGCGGCGACCAGCGAATCCTCGAGGGTGTTCTGTGCCGGGCTGAAGCCGGCCGGCAGGCCGGGCAATCCGCCGCAAATGAAGGGTCGGACGACTCGCGCTTCGTTGGCGGCGCGGCCCGCGCTGTAGCCGTTCAATGTGCAGTTCGCGCTGTTCGGGATGAGGACGGTGCCGGCCGTGCTGCCGCCCTGCGCTGGAACGCTCACCGCGCCGTTGACGGCGCGCACTTCGTAGGCGGAAAGATAGCCCTGCGCGCTCGGCCCGTCGTCATCCTCGGAGCGCAACACATACAGCTTCGCCGACAGGCTCTCCGTCGGCTTGGCGCTCAGCAGCAGGCTGATGGTGCGGGTTTCCTGGTCTCCGAGCGTTTGACTCGGCGTCGCCTGGTTCTTGTAGGACCCATCCTTCGTGAAGTACTTGCCGGTGAGGCGGAAGCCGTAACGCTCGTCGGCGATCGGGCCCTCGATCGAGCCGGTGAAGTCCAGATTGCTGCGCGAGCCGCCCATCAGACTGATCGCGCCGCCAAACTCATTGCCTGGCAGCTTGTTGACGACGTTGATCGCGCCGGCGAACGTGTTGCGGCCAAAATAGGCGGCCTGCGGCCCCTTGAGGATCTCGACCCGCGCCGGGTCGGTAACGCTGGCGACGGCCGATGCCGAGGCGACCGGCACGCCGTCTATGAACGTGGCGGTCAGGGTCGCGTTGGCGTTGGAAGGAACGAAGCCACGCAGCGTGACCTGCTGGAACGAGCGGTCACTGCGGCCGGCGCCGGCGGAGGCGTTGGAGATATTCACGCCGGGCGTGCTTTCGACAAGCTGGTTGAAAGACGTGATGCCCTTCGCTGCCAGGGTCTCGCTGGTGATCGCGGTAATCGCGATCGGCGCATCGAGGATGCTCTCCTCACGCTTGCGCGCGGTGACGACGATCTCCTCGAGGCCGCCTGACGACGCTTCTACAGCTTTGTTCTGCGCCGTAGCCTCGGACGCGTGGACCGCCAGCAACAGCGCGGTGGCCGACAGCACAGCCCGGGCAGCGCCCGCGCGGCATGAACGATTGGGTGCGGACATGGTGGCGTTGAACTCCGTGTGGCGCCCGGCGAGCGCCTGATGCGGTGGACAGTGCCACGGGGCAAGGTGCAGGGTTCGGTCAATTCGGCACGGCGCACCCTTCGCATTTCAATATTGAAACGGGGCTGCGGTCTGTGGCGATCACGCCACGTATCCTGCCGCCGCCGGCCGTGCACCCTGGGATCAATCGGTGTCGTTCGAAGTACTGGCGCCTTGTTCGCGTGAGTAGCCTGAGATCAGGTTCTGGGCCAGTGGCACCAGCCGCGACTCTGCCCGGCGCAGCATCGCCACGGGCGCGCCGAGCGCGAGTGCGCCGACCCGCAGCGGTTCCAGCGTCACGGGTATGGGCCACGCCAGCATGCCCCAGCCGTCGGCGTTGAGGTTGTAGCCAACTGCGAAGCCGCGCGTACGCACCTCTCGCAGTGCCTTCTCGATTTCGGACACGCTGCCGAAGCGCCGCCCCAACGGGGTGTGCCGTCGCCGGGCCTGCGCCACCAGGGCGCGCATGTCCTCCTGCGAGTGCTGCGACGCGATTGCGAGCCCCGGCGTGGAAAAAGGCATCGCCAGTTCGCCCGGCGCATTCGAGGTGGGGCCACGCAGCTCGCCCACCAGCAGGGCCGCGATCCGCACGTGGATGCCGGTGCGCACCCATACAGTGACAGTGTGACCCGTTGCCTCACGCAGCGCCGCCATCAACCGCCGCAACGACGGCGCCCTGCATCCGGCATCCGCGAGCCGCTCCCCGAGCTCGGCCAGCCGCGGCCCGACGCCGTAACTCGCGTGCGACGACGAATACGCCACATAGCCGAGGGCGGTCATCTTCTGCAGCAGCCGATACATGCTGGCCAGCGGTACACCCAGCCGGTCTGCGAGCTCGCGATTCGACAGGGGGCTCGCGGCGATACTGAGTTCTTCGAGCGTGCCAAGCGCGCGCCCGATCGCGCGCGAACTCCCGCTCGGCGTCAATGCGGTACCGGACTTCCTCAAACCCATCCCCAGCCAGAAGACGAAGGAACCCGCAGGATACTCGCCCGTCCGGCTACAGATACTCGGCGGCGCCCACTTTATCTAGACAGGGCACAGCGCTGGATTGTAGGCGAACAACCCGAGGCCCTCGTCAACCGGCGCGTTGCGCACGGCGCTCGAGTAGCTGGCTGGATCGCTGGAGTGGAAGATGCGCACGGCGCGCCGCGACTCCGCGAAGACGAAGGCCGCACGCTCGCGCCGCGCCGCTTCGTAGCGCGACAGTGCCTCGCTCACGCTGGCGGCTGCCTCAAAGGCCCTCGCGAGCACCACGCCGTCTTCTATTGCGAGCACCGCGCCATGGCCCAGGAACGGCAGCACGGGATGCGCCGCGTCGCCCAGCAGGCTGACGTGACCAAGACTCCATTCGGCCAGTGGCTCGCGATCGAACAGCCCCCACTTGAACAGCTGGCCTTCGGGTATTGCCTGCATGATGCGATGCACGTCGCGGTGCCAGTCGTGGAACTCGGCCTGCAGCTCCGCGACGGTCGACGGGATGGACCAGCCTTCAGCAGTCCACGCGGTGCGCTCGGCGAAGGCCACCATGTTCAAGGAACGGCCCTGCTGCACGGGATACACATTCACCATGTGCCCGGGCCCGATAAAGATGCCGGAACTCGGCTCCTGAAACCTGCCTTCGAGGCGCTGCAGCGGAATCAGGGCGCGCCAGGCCACGTAGCCGGTGAACTGCGGCGGCGCCGGCGAGAACAACTGCTGCCGCACGATGGAGCGTTGGCCATCCGCGGCAATCAACGCATCGGCCTCCTCGACCAGGCCGTCCGCGAGCTCGAACCGCACGCGCGGACCCGTGCTCTGCACGTGCCGCAGGGGACGGGCGAGCTGTATGGCGTACGGGTCGTTGGTCGCCACGGCCTCGGCGAGGCCGTGGTGCAGGTCAGCGCGATGGATCAGATAGTATCGCTCGCCAAATCGATCCATGAGGTTGCGGCCCCGGTTCGACAGCATCAGCAGTCGGCCGTCGGCGTAATGACGCGTGAACTGCTCCTCGGGCGGAAAAGCGTCTCGGTCGAGTACGGGGCCCAGCCCGAGGTATCGCAGGCCGTGTGCCGCGGTCGGGCTCAGCGATAGCCCGGCACCTACCTGCATCAGCTTTGGGGCCTGCTCGTATACCCGCACCGAGTGGCCAGCGCGCTGCAGCGCCAGTGCCGCCGTGAGCCCGCCTATGCCGGCACCAGCGATCGCAATCGTCAGATCTTTCATCGAGCAGTACCAACGCTTCCTGACAATCGCGTCTGCGATCCGGGCTGACTATCCCACGCAGGCAGGGCCGTGCAGCGGCGCACGGCGCCACCCGTCGCTCGGATTCCAATATTGAAGCAGCGGGCGACAGCAGGGGCGGAGCGTCCTGGACCGGTCGGAACGTTTGCCAAGGCCACGGGGCTGCGAACGGCTCGCGTCTTCGATAGACAGACTCGATAGCGGCAATCGCCGCAGTCTATTTCCTCGTCTCCCCCCGCAGGCGCATGCTCTCCGTGGGAGGCGCATCGCAGCACAAGCGCGACGGCATCGCCCTCAACGTCTGTTTCGACTCAATGCACCAGAGGGGTTTACGCATGCACAGTTCCGTCCTATCCAAGTTGGCCGCTGTGGCCGTGGTCGCCGCAATACTCGGCGCGCCCGGCCCCGTGAATGCCGCCGGCGGTGGCAATTCAAACCAGGACTGGTGGCCGGACACCATCGACCTCAGTCCGCTGCGGCAGAACGCCGCGGAATCCAACCCGTACGGCGCGGAGTTCAACTACGTCGCCGAGTTCAGGAAGCTCAATATCGCCGCCGTCAAGAAGGACATCGAGGCGGTGCTGACCAAGTCGCAGCCCTGGTGGCCGGCGGACTACGGGCACTATGGCCCGTTCTTCATCCGCATGGCCTGGCACAGCGCGGGCACGTATCGCGTGGCCGACGGCCGCGGCGGCGCCGCGGGCGGGCAGATGCGCTTCGAGCCGCTCAACAGCTGGCCGGACAACGTGAACCTGGACAAGGCGCGTCGGCTGCTGTGGCCGATCAAGCAGAAGTATGGTCGCGCGCTCTCGTGGGCGGACCTGATGGTGCTCACGGGCAATGTGGCGCTGGAGTCGATGGGGTTCAAGACCTTCGGCTTCGCGGGTGGACGCACCGACGATTGGCAAGCGGACAACACCTACTGGGGTCCGGAGAAGAAGTTCCTC
>JANPDV010000495.1:0-11704 GCA_031431655.1 Gammaproteobacteria bacterium
CGGCAGCGCCGCGGGCGCGGCGGCGGCCACATCCTGCGGCATGGTCGCGTCCAGGTGCGCCACCAGGGCTGCAGGCGAACTGCAGCCCTCCATCAGTTGCCGGAAGGTCACCTTGACGCCAAACGCCTTCTGCAGCTGCAATGCAATCTGCGTCAGCGCCAGCGAGTCGAGGCCGAGCTCCACGAAGCCCGCGTCGGGCGACGTCGCCCGGATATCCTCGCCAGAGACATCCTCGATCAGCGTCGCCAGCCGCGCGAGCAGGCGCGGCCGACGGTCGGCGGGAGCGGCAGGCTTCAAAATCGTATTCATTCCAGTCTCCACAGCAGATTGCGAGTGCTCGCGAGCGGCCTCAGGAGCCGCGACTCCCGGCGCATCGATCCAGTAACGTTGTCTCTGAAAAGGATAGGTCGGCAGGCGCACACGACGCGCGTCGTCGCGATCCAGCCCGGTGGTCTCGATGCTTGCGCCGGCGGCCCACAAGCCACCCATCGCGGCAAGCATCGCGGCGCGCTCGAACTGTGGCGAATCCCCGCCCGAAACCACGACCGGCGGCACCGGCCGCAGTTGCGCCAGCTGCTGGCGCGCAAGTGCACTCAAGACGCCGCGCGGGCCCACTTCGAGGAACACGAGTGGGGCGTCGGTCGCCGCAAGCGTCGCCACGGCCTGCGCGAAACGAACGGGCTCACGAATCTGCCGCGCCCAGTACCTGGGATCCATCGCGTCGGCATCGCTCAGGCGCTGACCAGTCACCGTTGAGATCATCGGCACGACCGGTGCGGACAGCGAGACGCGGCGCACCGCGCGTTCGAATTCGGCTACTGCCGGATCCATCATTGGAGAGTGAAACGCGTGCGACGTATGCAGGCGTCTCGCGCCGATGCCGTCGCGCTCCAGGCGTACGCGCAGCATCTCGATCTGGTCGGCAGGCCCGGAGGCAACACTCGACACGGACGAATTGAAGGCGCCGATCGCCAGCTCACCAGTGAGCAGCGGCTCGAGCTGTTCACCCGCCAGCCGCACCGACAACATCGCCCCTGCTGGCAGGACCTGCATCAGCGCGCCACGCCGAGCGACCAGCTGCGCCGCATCGGCCAGTGACATTACGCCGGCGAGAACGGCAGCGGCGAACTCCCCGACGCTGTGCCCGATCAGCAGCGCCGGCTGGGCACCAACCGAGAGCCAGACGCGCGCCAGCGCGTACTCCATCGCAAACGTCGCCGGCTGGGTCGCCGCCGTTTCCGCAAGGGCCGCGTCGTCACCGTGTTCCAGCAAGGCGCGCAGGTCGGGGCCGACTCCGGCACGCGCCAGCGCCTCGGCGCACTCATCGAACGCCTGCCGGAAGATGCGGTCCGCCGCGTAGAGCTCGCGCCCCATCTGCGCGTACTGCGACCCCTGGCCGGGAAACATCCAGACCACTTCGGGCACCCGCGCCCCGACTTCACGTCGCGTCAGTCGCGGACCCTTGTCGCGCAGCGACGCCACGGCCTCGGTAACCGAACTTGCGACCAGGGTGGCGCGGTGCGCGAACTCGCGGCGTCCTGCGCGGAGCGTGAAGGCAACATCGGCGAGGCTGACGCCATTGTTCCGTTCGAGGTGATCCGCCAGTCTTGCGATCGCCTGGTCGAGCGCCTGGGCTGAACGGGCTGAAATCTGCAAGAGCTGGGCATCGACCGATGCTGGACGGAGCGCGAGTGCCGGCGCCTCTTCCATGATGACGTGTGCATTGGTGCCGCCAACGCCAAAGGAACTGACACCGGCCCGCCGTGGCTCGGCGCCCCGCAGCCATGGAGCTCCAGTCGCCAGCACCCGAAACGGCGTCGCCGCAAAATCGATGACCGGATTGGGTACAGCAAGATGCAGCGAGGCCGGCAGACGCTCTTCGGCCATGGCCAGGGCGGTCTTGATCACCCCGGCGGCGCCCGCGGCCATCAGCGTATGCCCGATGCTGCTCTTGATCGAACCGATCGCACAGAAACCCAGATCGCCTGTCGATTCGCGAAATGCGGCCGTCAGCCCTTCCACTTCGATCGGATCGCCCAGCGGGGTTGCGGTGCCATGGGCCTCGACGTACGAGATGCTCCGTGCGTCCACGCCAGCCACGCGTTGCGCATCGGCTATGACCCGCGCCTGGCCCTCGGCGCTGGGCGCCGTGAAACTCGCCTTGCGAGCGCCGTCGTTGTTGAGCGCCGCGCCCCTGATCAACGCGTACACGGGATTACGATCTGCGACTGCATCCGACAGGCGCTTCAGCAGCACGACCGCCGCGCCGTCGCTGAAGACGGTGCCTTGGGCGTCGCGATCGAACGAACGAGTCCTGCCGTCGGGCGACAGCATCGCGCCATCCTGATACAGGTACCCGCTGCGGTACGGGTAGGTAATGGCGATGCCGCCGGCTATCGCCATGTCGCATTGCCGGTTACGCAGCGCGTCGACGGCCTGCGAAATCGCCACCAGCGACGTGGAGCAGGCGGTGTAGACACTGACCGCCGGACCGGTGAGCCCAAGCTTGTAGGCCACGCGGGTTGCCAGATACTCCTTCTCATTCAGCAGCGTGGCGTTGAACTCTCCGAAGCGACGCAGACGCTCTCTGTGCGGCGCGAGGTTCTGCGCGTAGTAGCCACTGTGGTACATGCCGCCATAGACGCCGATGGCCCCGGCGAACTTCTCGGGCACGTGGCCGGCACGCTCCAGCACCTCCCAGCACAACTCGAGAAACAGGCGCTGCTGTGGGTCCGTGAACTCGGCCTCGCGGGCCCCGACGCCAAAGAACCCGGCGTCGAACATCTCCACCGCGTCGAGGATTCCTCGCGCGCGGACGTAGGCAGGATCGCCGCGATCCTCCTCCGGTACGAGCGGGTCGATCTCGGCAGCGTCGAAACGATGGATGCCGTCCACGCCGTCCAGCAGGTTCTGCCACAACGCCTCCACATCCGCAGCGCCCGGGAAGCGGCCCGCCAGGGCGACGATTGCAATCGGCTCGGTTGAATCGCCTGAAGGATCCTGGCGCGCGGGGCGTGCCCTGAGCGGCAGCGACACCGCGTCGCCGCCGCGCGCCATGGCTGCCGCAGTCGGTTCGCGGAAGAAGGCCGACGTCGACAGCGTCGGCATGCCCTGCTGCTGCAGGCGCGCCAGCGCCCGCATGACCAGCAGCGAAGTTCCTCCGAGCTCGAAGAAATTGTCGAGGCGTCCTACCCGGTCGATGGCGAGGATCTCGGCAAACACGCGGCAGATCGCGCGCTCCCGCTCGTCGCGGGGTTCGGCGAAGGGCTGCGCGAGTTCAGGGCGCGTGCGGGCGGGCGCCGGAAGCGCCAGTCGGTCGGTCTTCTTGTTCGGAAGCAGCGGGATCTCGTCGAGCACCACGAAGTGTGCTGGCACCATGTAGGACGGCAGTTTGGCCGAGAGCGCCTTGCGCAACTCAGCCTCGGCGACCGGCGCAGCCGAGAACACCAGGTATGCCACCAGCCGCATATCACCCGGTACATCCTCGCGGGCCATTGCAACGCAGCGCGCTACTCCGGGCTGCGCCATGAGCACTGATTCGATCTCACCCAGCTCGACTCGGTAGCCCCGGATCTTCACCTGATGATCGAGACGACCGCCCATTTCCAGCTCGCCGTTCTCGCACCAGCGCCCGCGATCACCGGTGCGATAGAGGCGGGCGTCAAAATCGGCGCTGAACGGGTCCGCGATGAATCGTTCCGCTGTCAGCTCCGGCCGGGCGAGATAGCCCAACGCCACACAATCGCCTCCAATCACGATCTCGCCTCGCACGCCCACCGGGCACGGCTGTCCGGCGGAGTCGAGGATCCAGACGGTCGAGTTGGCGATCGGACGGCCGATCCGGACGCCGCGCTGGGGCTCTGCGACGCGCCAGAACGTCGCATACCCCGTCTCGCTCGGCCCATAACCATTCCACGCGGAACGGCTGCGCGCGCTCATCTGCGCTGCAAGGTCCGGCGGCAAGGGCTCGCCTGCGGACACGAGCGTAAAGCGCTCGTGCCCCTTCCAGCCCGCTTCGATCAGCATTCGCCAGGTTGCCGGCGTCGTCTGCAGGAAGGTGGCTGACGTGGCCTCAAGCAGCTCGCGCAACGCCCGTCCGTCGCGGGCCTGGTCGCGCGACCCGACGTGGGTACGGGCACCGACGGTGAGCGGCAGGACCAGCTCATAGAAGTGCATGTCGAACGACAGCGTGGTCACCGCGACCACCACATCGTCCGGCGAAATACCTGGTTCGTGCTGGATGCTGACCAGGAAATTGACCGCTGACCTATGGTGGACGCGCACGCCTTTCGGCTTGCCCGTAGAGCCCGACGTGTAGACGACGAAGCAGTCATCCATCACGGTGGCACTGCGCGAATCGCGCGCCAGCCGCGCGGTGGGCGCGGTATCGATCTCCGCGCGGCTGCGATCGAGCAGGAACAGCCGATCCGAGTGCGCGGCAAACTGCGCAGCGACACTGCTGTCGCAGATGATTGCGGCAAGCCGGGCATCCGTTGCCATGAACTCGAGGCGATCCGCCGGGAACTCGGGATCCAGCGGCACGTACCCGCCGCCCGCCTTCAGCACCCCCAGCAACGAGGCCAGCATGTCGGTGCCTCGCGGCAGGGCGATGCCAACCAGGCCGCCACGGCCGACACCGCGGGCACGGAGACGATGGGCGATACGGTTCGCCCGCTGCTCCAGTGCATGGTAGGTCAGGGTCGTGGTCGCGTCGGACGTGGCAACGCGCGTCGGCGTGCGGTCCACCTGCGCTTCGAACAGTTCGTGAGCCAGGCTGTCGCGGTCATAGACCGTGGGCACAGGTTGGAGCGCTGCAAGCCTCGCAAGCTGCGCTTCGCTGCACAGACCGATCCGGTCGAGCCGCTGGGCCGCATTCCGTGCGAACGAAAGCACCACCGCTTCGAGCGACTCGAGCCAGCCGGCGACTGTGGCCGAATCGAGTTCGCCCGGGCGATAGCGGGCCCCCAGTTCAATTGAGCCTGCCCCACCGGACGCAAGAAGCTCGAAGTCACTGACTTCGGCGGGTGCGGCTGCGAGCGTTGCAGTTCGCAGATGTATCCGTGCGCTCGCCAGCACGATGCCGGCGACTTCCTCAAGCCCCTGGACGGCCAGGTTCGCAGGCAGTGCCGCGGCTGACCCGACGCAGTGCTCGGCCCACTCGCGCAACTGCGAATCCAGGTCGCGCAGAAAGTCGCCAGCGCTCTGCATCGGATCCGGCTTGACGCTTAGAGGCCACCCGGCGACCGCCAGGCCAACCTGCGACTCGCCCGCGAGGCGTGCGAACAGCAGCGTGGCGGCGCCCACGGCGACGGTCTCCGGCGACACACGTAGACGCTCCGCGAGGGCGCGGACTGCCGCTGCGCTTTCCGCACTAAGGACGCGGGTGGAATTTGCCGAAAGTGGTGCAGCGAGGTCGGACTTCGAACGGTCCAGGGGCAATCCGGTAGCCGGGAACGGCTCGCGCAGGCGGGCCGCCCACCACTCGCGGTCCGGGTCCGCAAACTGACCTTCACTGCGCAAATTGCCGATCACTGATTTGTCGCCGGTTTCGTCCCGAATCGAGGCGCGGAATGGATGATGCGGGCTGGCCATGCAACCGCCAGGCTCGATCCCGTCAGGATACCGGTTATACCCGGATATCAAGCTTCGCCGGGTTCACAATCTTCCGGGTCGGTACCGCTGCGCGGCGAATTCCACGCAACATAACGGCCCAACGGGCTGAACGCCGCGCGACTGATGCTGCGGCGGCGACTGCGAGCGGCGGCGCTCGCTCAGTGATCCGCGGCGATGGCCCCCATGCGGCCCAGCAGCGCGAGCACCTCGTCGGTACGCTCCTGCATCAGCTGGACGCTGCCGCGACTCTCGACGTTGAGCCGGATCAGCGGTTCGGTGTTCGAACTGCGCAGATTGAGACGCCATTCCTTGAATTCCATCGACAGGCCGTCGGTGAAATCGACAGCAAGGGCTGCCGCCGAATAGTTCGCCTGTACCGCTTCGATGGCCGCCTTGCCATCCGGCACGCGCCGGTTGATCTCGCCACTGCACGGAAACTTGCGCATCCGCTCACCGACCAGCGCGGACAGCGGCTTGCCGGTGCGGCTCATGCGTTCGAGCACCAGCAGCCAGGGGATCATGCCGCTGTCGCAATAGGCGAAGTCGCGAAAATAATGGTGGGCGCTCATCTCGCCACCATAGGCGCCATCAACCTCGCGCATCTTCTGCTTGATGAACGCGTGGCCGGATTTGCACAACACCGCCTTGCCGCCGAACTGCTGGACGAGATCCAGCGTGTTCCACGTCAGCCGAGGGTCGTGAACGATGCGAGCCCCTGCCTCGCGCTCGAGGAATGCCTGCGCCAGCAGCCCGACGAGGTAGTAGCCCTCGATGAACATGCCTGTTTCATCGAAGAAGAAGCAGCGATCGAAATCCCCGTCCCAGGCAAGCCCGATATCAGCACCACTGCGCCGGATGGCCTCAATGGTCGGCTTGCGGTTCTCCTCGAGCATGGGGTTCGGCACCCCGTTCGGAAAGGTGCCGTCCGGAGCATGATGCACCTTGATGAACTCGAACGGCAGATGCGGCTCGAGGCGGTCCACAACCATCCCGGCGCCCCCGTTGCCCGCGTTGACGACCACCTTGAACGGCTTCAGCGCCTTCAGATCCACATAGCCCAGCAAATGAGCAATGTAGGCTGGGTTCGTATCGAGCGAGCGCTGCACTCCCGGAACCGCGGCCCGGGCCGGCAGGCGCTGCTCCGCAATCATGGCCCGCATGTCCTTGAGACCCGTGTCCGCACTGATAGGCCTGGAACCCTCCCGGACGAACTTCATGCCGTTGTAGTCGGGAGGATTGTGACTCGCAGTCACCATGATGCCGCCGTCGAACTTCTCCGCCGCGGTCGCGAAGTAGACCCCCTCGGTGCCACACAGGCCGATGTCGACGACGTTCACGCCACTGTCCAGCAGCCCGCGGGTCAACGCCGCGGCCAGCTGCTGGCTGGACAGCCGTATGTCGCGTCCGACGGCGACCGTGCGCGGCTTGACGAAGCCTGCATAGGCCTGCCCGATGCGATACGCAAAATCATCGTTGATCTCGTCTGGAATTCGCCCACGAACGTCATAGGCCTTGAAACTACTCAGGTTCATTGACTTGATCCACCTGGCTTACTTGTTACTGCCTTCACGACCATAGCGGTCCTCGAAGCGCACGATGTCATCCTCACCGAGATAGCTGCCCGATTGCACTTCGATGATGTGCAGCGGGATCTTGCCCGGATTCTCGATGCGATGCCTGGCACCGACCGGGATATAGGTGCTCTGGTTCTCCTCCAGAAGGAACACCTCATCGTTGCGCGTAATTCGCGCCGTGCCAGACACTACGATCCAGTGTTCGGCGCGGTGATGATGCATTTGCAGCGACATCGATGCGCCTGGCTTCACTGAAAGGCGCTTGACCTGGTAGCGCTCGCCCGATTCGACACTGTCATAGCTGCCCCACGGCCGGAAGACCTCGCGATGCAGCGAATACTCTCCGCGGCCAGCCTCCTTGAGACGACTCACGAGCTTCTTGACGTCCTGCACGCGTGATTTTGGTGCCACGAGCACCGCGTCCTTTGTCTCTACCACGACGTGGCTTTGCAGGCCAAGCGTGGCCACCAGGCGACTCTCGGACCAGACGAAAGAATCGTGGGTATCTTCGAGCAGTGTGTCGCCGTGCGAAAAGTTGCCGGTGCCATCGCCCTCGACGGCCTCGTGCAGCGAGGACCATGAACCCACATCGCTCCATCCGGCATCGAGCGGCACCACCACCGCATCGGCCGTCTTCTCCATCACGGCATAGTCGATCGAATCGCTGCGACACGCGCCGAAAGCCTCGGCGTCGATGCGGACGAAGTCGAGGTCCCGACTCGCCGATTGCCACGCATGAGAACAGGCGGCCGCAATGTCCGGAGCGTGGCGCTCGAGCTCGGCGAGATAGCGACCGGCCTGGAACAGGAACATGCCGCTGTTCCAGTAATAGTCGCCCGAATCCAGGAACCGCTGCGCCGTTGGCGCATCGGGCTTCTCTACGAACTGCGCGACCGCCCAGGCAGGCCCGGCTCCGGCACTGCGGCGAATGTAGCCGTAGCCTGTTTCTGCCTTGGTGGGCACGATGCCGAACGTGACCAGCTTCCCGGCCGCTGCCTGGGCCGCGGCGAGGCCCACCGCAAGCTGAAACGCCGCCACGTCGCGAACCACATGGTCGGCCGGCAGCACGAGCAGCAGAGTATCGCCAGGGTCCTCGCCGGGCGTGAGTCGTGCCAGGGCTGCGTGCGCCGCGAGCGCGATCGCCGGGGCCGTGTTGCGACCGGTCGGCTCCAGCACGATCGTGGCCTGCCCGGCACCGCACGCGCGCAGTTGCTCGGCCACCATGAATCGATGGGACTCGTTGCAGACCACGACACTAGGGCCGCGGCCCGAAAGCCCGTCAAGGCGCGCAACGGTGTCCTGCAACATCGTCCGCGAGCCACCGGACAGCGCAAGAAGCTGCTTCGGGTGCAATTCGCGAGACAGCGGCCACAGGCGAGTACCAGCGCCACCCGAAAGAACCACCGGAATCAACATTGGCAAGCGCTCCCGTGACGCAGGAATGCAACGATCGACTGGAGTCGAGCGGCGGTTCGGCCGCAGGCCTCAGCGTCGCAGCGTTGCAAGGTGTGAGAGATACCACTGATAAGTCGAACGCAATCCAGCTTCCAGGCGAATCGAAGGCCGCCAGCCCAGGGCCGCGAGTCTGCTGGTCTCGAGCAGCTTCCTGGGAGTACCGTCCGGCTTGGTCGCGTCGAAGAAAAACTCGCCATCGAAACCAACGATGGCGGCAATGGCATGGGCGAGTTCAGCGATTGAAACGTCCTCGCCCCATCCCACGTTCACCGCGCTTTCCTGATCGTAATTGCGCATCAGGAAAACGCAGGCGTCCGCCAGGTCGTCGACGTGCAGGAACTCGCGACGCGGCGTGCCGGTTCCCCAGACTTCGACGCGCCGCGCCCCAGTCTCCTTCGCCTCGTGGATCTTGCGCATCAGGGCCGGCAAGACATGGGAGTTCTCGAGATCGAAGTTGTCCCCTGGACCGTACAGGTTGGTCGGCATCGCCGAGATCGCGTCGAACCCGTACTGCCTGCGATAGGCCTGGCAGAGCTTCAGACCGGCGATCTTTGCAATCGCGTACCACTCGTTGGTGGGTTCCAGCGGACCGCTGAGCAGATACTCCTCACGCAGCGGCTGCGGTGCGAGCTTCGGGTAAATACAGCTGCTCCCGAGGAACAGCAGCTTGCGGGTTCCGTGGCGCCACGCGGCGTCGACGACGTTGGTCTGGATGACGAGGTTGTCGTGGATGAACTCGGCGGGCCGACTGTTGTTCGCATGGATCCCGCCGACTTTCGCAGCGGCCAGGAACACGTACTCAGGGCGATGGGCGGAAAAGAACTGATTGACCGCCGCATGATCGCGCAGGTCCAGCTGCGAGCTTCTTTGCAACAACAGATTGCTGCAACCCTCGCGCTCGAGGCGGCGCTGGATGGCTGACCCGACCAGACCGCCATGACCGGCAACGAATATCCGCGCGCTGGTTTCCATGGGGCCGTCAACCTACTCGTGGAAATTCGGCGCCCGAAAGCCACCGCGAACCACGAGGGCATCGCGCTTCGCGATCTTCAGGTCGGACTCCACCATCTCCCGCACCAGCTCAGGGAACGTGGTCCTGGGCGTCCAGCCCAGGTCACGCTTGGCCTTCGACGCGTCGCCAAGCAGGGTCTCCACCTCGGTCGGACGAAAGTAGCGAGGGTCAACCCGGACAATCGTATTTCCGGTGGCCTTGTCGACGCCCGTCTCGTCGACCCCCTTGCCGTGCCATTCGATGCTCATATCGAGCAGCGCACCGGCCTGCACCACGAAGTCACGCACCGAATACTGATGGCCGGTGGCGATAACGTAGTCCACCGCCTTCTCCTGCTGCAGCATCAGCCACTGTGCCTCGACATAGTCGCGGGCGTGGCCCCAATCACGGCGTGCGTCCATGTTTCCGAGGAACAGGCAATCCTGCAGGCCCTCACGAATCCGCGCGAGCGCACGCGTGATCTTGCGGCTGACGAAGGTTTCGCCACGTACCGGCGACTCGTGGTTGAAGAGAATGCCATTGCAGGCATACAAACCATATGCCTCACGGTAGTTCACCACGATCCAGTAGCCGTACAGCTTCGCGACGCCGTACGGCGAGCGCGGATAGAACGGCGTGCGTTCCGTCTGGGGTATCTCCTGCACGAGCCCGTACAGCTCCGAAGTTGACGCCTGGTAGAAGCGCGTCTTGCCCTCCAGACCGAGAATTCGAATCGCCTCGAGCAGCCTCAATGTACCCAGACCGTCCGCATTGGCGGTGTACTCTGGAGTCTCGAACGACACGGCCACGTGGCTCATCGCGGCCAGGTTGTAGATCTCGTCCGGCTGCACCTGCTGCACAAGTCGGATCAGGTTCGTTGCATCCGTCAGGTCCCCGTAGTGAAGGAACAGCCTGCGATTCTGGACATGCGGGTCCTGATAAAGGTGATCGATGCGCTCGGTGTTGAACGACGATGAACGTCGCTTCAGACCGTGCACCTCATAGCCTTTTGCCAGCAGCAGCTCCGCGAGGTAGGAACCGTCCTGACCGGTAATGCCCGTGATCAGCGCCTTCTTCATGCCTTCTCCAACGAATCGCCGCGACCGATGCCAAAGTAGGTGATGCCGCGCCGCCGCATGAGGCGCGGGTCGTAAAGATTCCTTCCGTCGAACACGACCGGTGTCCCCAATGCAGAGCGAATCAGGTCGAAGTCGGGACTGCGGAACTCCTGCCACTCCGTAATCACGGCCAGTGCGTCGGCGCCCTCGAGGGCCTGTTTCGAGCTGTCGCACAATACGAGGTCCGGTCTCTCTCCATAGATGCGCCGCGCCTCGGCCTGCGCCTCTGGATCGTAGGCACGCACCTTGGCGCCCGCCTTCCACAGCTGTTCCATCAGCACCCGACTCGGCGCCTCGCGCATGTCGTCGGTGTTCGGCTTGAACGCCAGGCCCCACAGCGCAATCGTTCGGCCACGCAACTGCCCGTCAAAGTACCGCTCGATGCGCGCGAACATGACCAGCTTCTGCGCCGCATTGGTGCTTTCTACCGCCTGCAGAACCCGCGTAGGCGCGCCGGAGGCAGCCGCCGTGCGAATAAGCGCCTGCACGTCCTTGGGGAAGCAGGAGCCACCATACCCTGCACCGGGGTAGATGAAGTTGTAGCCGATACGCGTGTCCGAGCCGATGCCGCGCCGCACCTTCTCGATGTCCGCCCCAACCTTCTCCGCGATTCCCGCGAGCTCATTGATGAAGGAAATCTTCGTGGCAAGCATGGCGTTCGCTGCGTACTTGCTGAGCTCGGAGGACCGAACATCCATCACGATCAGCTTTTCATGGCTGCGGGTAAAGGGCTCGTATAGCGCCTGCATCAGCTCGATGGCGCGCCGGCTGCCGGTGCCGATAACCACGCGATCCGGCCTCATGAAGTCGGCGATCGCTGCGCCCTCTTTGAGGAACTCGGGATTCGACACGACATCGAAATCCACCTCGGCACGGCGCAGAGCGAGCCGCTCGCGAATAGCCGCCATCACCTTGTCTGAGGTACCGACCGGTACCGTCGACTTGACGATCAC
>JANPDV010000496.1:0-7551 GCA_031431655.1 Gammaproteobacteria bacterium
CGCCCTTGGTAGGGGGCCCCCGGAGGCTCCCGGGTCGGATACACGCCTTCCCCGAAAACCCGCTTACAGTGCGCGCCAAGCGCCTGCGTGATACCGCACTGCGCGCCTCTGCTAGTATCGCGACGCCGCGCGTCTGACAGCGCCCGGCCCCTGCGCTTGCCGACCTGCTGAGAAAATCATGGCCAAGGACTACAACGCCTCGAGCATCGAGGTTCTCTCCGGTTTGGAGCCCGTGCGCCGTCGGCCCGGGATGTACACGGACACGACGCGCCCGAATCACCTCGCGCACGAGGTCATCGACAACAGCGTCGACGAGGCACTTGGCGGGCACGCCAAGGAGATCTCGGTCACGTTGTACAAGGATGGCTCGCTGGAGGTCACCGACGACGGCCGCGGGATGCCGGTCGATATCCACCCGAAAGAGAAGGTGTCCGGCGTCGAGCTGATCCTCACGCGGCTGCACGCGGGCGGCAAGTTCAGCGAGGACACCTACGGCTTCGCTGGCGGCCTGCACGGCGTCGGCGTGTCGGTGGTCAACGGGTTGTCGAAACAGCTGGAATGCTGGATCCGGCGCGGCGGCAAGGAATACAGCATCGGTTTCAAGGACGGCAAGGTCGCCTCGAAGCTGGAGGTGGTGGGCACCGTGGGCCAGCGCAACACCGGCACCACGGTGCGCTTCTGGCCGGACCCGAAGTTCTTCGACAGCGACAGGATCTCGGCGCCGCAGCTGCGGCACGTACTGAAGGCCAAGGCCGTATTGTGCCCCGGCCTGCGCATGAAGTTCCACAACGAGGCGACCGGCGAGCGCGATGAGTGGTTCTTCTCCGGCGAGCTCGGCGCGTATCTGAAGGACGAGCTCGGCAAGGCGGCTTGCCTGCCAGAAGAGCCGATCGTCGGGCGCCGCGAGCAGGACAAGGACGTGGTCGACTTCGCGATCTGCTGGGCGCCGGATCTGGACATCGCCGTCGCTGAGTCGTACGTCAACCTGATCCCGACCGTCGAGGGCGGCACGCACGTCAACGGCCTGCGCGCGGGTCTGGCGGCGGCGGTGCGCGAGTTCTGCGAGTTTCGCAACATCCTGCCGCGCGGCATCAAGCTTGCGCCGGAAGATGTCTGGTCGAAGGCCTGCTACGTGCTGTCGATCAAGCTGCGCGAAGCGCAGTTTGCCGGCCAGATGAAGCAGCGGCTGGCCTCGCGCGATGCCGCGCAGCTGGTCGAATCGTTCGTCAAGGACACGGTCGGGCTCTGGCTCAACCAGCACCCGGAAGCTGGCGAACGCATCGCCCAGTTCGCGATCGAGAACGCGCAGGATCGCCTCAAGGCCGCGCAGAAGGTACAGCGCAAGCGCATCGCCAGCGGCCCGGCGCTGCCCGGCAAGCTGGCCGACTGCGCCAGCGACGATCCGGCGCGCTCGGAACTGTTCCTGGTCGAAGGCGACTCGGCCGGTGGCTCGGCCAAGCAGGCGCGCGAGAAGGACTTCCAGGCGATCATGCCGCTGCGCGGCAAGATTCTGAACACCTGGGAGGTGGACGCCTCGGCCGTCAGCGCCTCGCAGGAGGTCCATGACATCAGCGTCGCGATCGGCGTCGACCCCGGCACGACCGACCTCTCCAAGCTGCGCTATCACCGCATCTGCATCCTCGCGGACGCCGACTCCGACGGCGAGCACATCGCGACGCTGTTGTGCGCGCTGTTCCTGCGGCACTTCCGGCCGCTGGTCGTGCACGGCCACGTGCATGTCGCGATGCCGCCGCTGTACCGCATCGACGCTGGCAAGCAGGTGGTCTACGCGCTCGACGATGCTGAACGCGACCGCATCCTGCAGCGGCTCGAGAGCGAGAAGACCCGCGCCAAGATCAGCGTCACGCGCTTCAAGGGCCTCGGCGAAATGAACCCGTCGCAGCTGCGCGAGACGACGATGGACCCGCGCACGCGCCGACTGGTGCAGCTGACCCTCGACGCGAAGGACGAGACGGACCAGCTGATGGACATGCTGCTTGCCAAGAAACGCGCCGCGGACCGGCGTGAATGGCTCGAGCAGAAGGGCAACCTGGCGCAGATCGGGGTCTGACGATGGCAAAGAACCAGGAGCTGAACTTCGAGGGCATCGAGCAGCGACCGATGCGCGAGTTCACCGAGCGCGCGTACCTCAATTATTCGATGTACGTGATCCTCGACCGCGCCCTGCCGGCCATCGGTGATGGCCTGAAGCCGGTTCAGCGCCGTATCACGTATGCGATGAGCGAGCTGGGGCTCTCGGCCGTCTCCAAGCACAAGAAGTCCGCGCGCACCGTCGGCGATGTGATCGGCAAGTTCCATCCGCACGGCGATTCAGCCTGCTACGAGGCCATGGTGCTGATGGCGCAGCCGTTCGCCTACCGCTATCCGGTGGTCGACGGCCAGGGCAACTGGGGTTCGCAGGACGATCCCAAGTCGTTCGCGGCGATGCGCTACACCGAGTCGAAGCTCACCCGCTACGCCGAGACGCTGTTGCGCGAGCTGGGCGAGGGCACGGTCGACTGGGGCCCCAATTTTGACGGCACGCTCGAAGAGCCCGTGGTGCTGCCGGCGCGTCTGCCGAACCTGCTGCTGAACGGCACCACTGGCATCGCGGTCGGCATGGCCACGGACATCCCGCCGCATAACCTGCGCGAGGTGGCCGCCGCCTGCGTGCACCTGCTCGACGAGCCCGAGACCACGACACGGGCACTGATGAAGTTCATCAAGGGCCCCGATCTGCCTACCGGCGGCGAGATCGTGTCGCCGCGCGCGGATCTGGTCGAGTTCTATGAAAAGGGCGTCGGCAGCTTCAAGGCGCGCGCCACGTGGAAGCTCGAGGACGACTGCATCGTCATCGAGACGCTGCCGTGGCTCACCTCCGGCAGCAAGGTCCAGGAGCAGATCGCCGAACAGATGCGCGCGAAGAAGCTGCCGCTGGTCGAGGACCTGCGCGACGAGTCGGACCACGAGAACGCGACCCGCATCGTCATCGTGCCCAAGGGTCGCAAGGTCGACGCCGATCAGCTGATGGCGCACCTGTTCGCCACCACCGATCTGCAGCGCAACTACCGCGTCAACATCAACGTGATCGCGCTCGATGGCCGGCCGCGCGTCATGGGGCTGCGCGAGGTGCTGACCGAGTGGCTGCAGTTCCGCACCACGACGGTGACGCGGCGCCTGCAGTGGCGGCTCGACAAGGTCGCCAGGCGGCTGCACATCCTGGAAGGCCTGCTCGTGGCCTACCTCAATCTCGACGAGGTGATCCGCATCATCCGGCGCGAGGAAGAGCCGAAGCCGGTCCTGATGAAGCGCTTCAAGCTCAGTGAGGAACAGGCCGAGGCGATCCTCGAGACCAAGCTGCGGCACCTCGCGAAGCTCGAGGAAATGAAGATCCGCGGCGAGCAGAAAGAGCTGGCCGAGGAGCGCGACGAACTCGAGAGCGTCCTGAAGAGCAAGACCAGGCTCAAGAAGATGATCGCGCAGGAGATCGAAGCCGACGCCGAGAAATACGGCGACGCACGGCGCTCGAAGATCGTGGAACGCGAGGCTGCGCAGGCGATCGACGAGACATCCCTGATCGCGAACGAGCCCGTGACGGTCGTGCTGTCGACCGGCGGCTGGGTACGCGCAGCCAAGGGTCACGAGATCGATCCACGGACGCTGCAGTACAAGACCGGCGACGGCTACCAGCACTCCATGCGCGGGCAGAACCCGCAGCTCGCCGTCTTCCTGGACTCCACCGGCCGCACGTACGCGCTGCCGGCCCACACGCTGCCGTCAGCGCGGGGCCTGGGCGATCCGCTGTCGGGTCGCCTGAATCCGCCGGATGGCGCTCGCTTTGCCGGCCTCGCAATGGGCGATCCAGAAGGCCTGTGGCTGCTCGCGTCCGACGCGGGCTACGGATTCACGGTGCGGCTCAAGGAGCTGATCACGGACCGCAAGGCCGGCAAGGCGGTGCTGTCGGTGCCGGCTGGCTGTCTCGTGCTGCCACCGGCCCCGGTGCCTGGTCCGGACGCGCTGGTGGCTGCCGCAACCAGCACCGGCCGGCTGCTGTGTTTCCCGATAGCGGACGTGCCCGAGTTGCCCAAGGGCAAGGGCAACAAGCTGTTCAACATTGCCGCCAAGGATGCGGAGTCGCGCGAGGAAATGCTCGCGGGGATAACCGTGCTCGCTCCCAGGACCAGTCTTGTCGTCTGGGCGGGCGATCGAAAGATGACCATCAACTGGGGCGAGCTCAAGCCGTATCGCGGCGAGCGGGCGCAGCGCGGGGCACTGGTGTCGAAAGGGTATCGCGGCATCACGCGGCTGGAGCCTGAGTTCATCGCTCCCACGCCGTAGCGCGAAGCTCAGCTGGCGTCAGCCCATCACCACTTCTTCAGGCTCATTGACGAAGTAGCCCTGCACGAACTGCACGCCCAGCTGCCAGAGAACCGCCATGGTATTGGCATCCTCGACGCGCTCGGCAATCGTATGGATGTTGCGCTTGCTGCATTGCTCGACGATGCCGCGAATGCGGTTCTGCATTTCTTCATTGGCCGCCAGTCCCTGCACCAGCGCGCCATCGATCTTGACGAAGTCGAGCGGCAGCTGCGTCAGCAGCGCGGTTCCGACCCGACCTGAGCCGAAGCGCTCGAGCGCGAAACGCAGGCCGCGTTCCTGAAGCTCCTGGGCGAGGCTCATCACCTGCACCTGGTGCTGGCTCGCCACTTCTTCGGTCACCTGGAAGCAGACCCGGCCGGGCATGACCTTGGTGTGCCGGATCTGCTCGGCGATCCAGTCCGGCAGCGACTTGTCCATCACGCTGTCGCGCGACAGGCGCACGAACATGCAGCCGGGCTTCTTCTGCGCGGCAAATGCCAGCGAGGCACCGACGACCCAGCGGTCGATGTTCTTCAGAAGGTCGTTGCGCTCGGCCGCCGGCATGAACTCCGACGGCAGCACTTCCTTGTTCTGGTGATCGATCATGCGGATCAGCAAGTCGACCATGCGCAGGTCGTCGCCCTGCAGGCTCGCGATCGGCTGCTGGACCAGCCTGAACCGGTTCTCCATCAACGCGGCCTTGATGTGCTTCACCCAGACCTGATCGTAGGCCTGTACGCGGTTATCGGCGTCGGCGCGTTCCTGCAGGCAGACCTGGTTGCCACCGCGCTGGCGCGCCTTGCGGCAGGCCTCGAGTGCATCATCCATCGCGCCGCCCAGGTCGGGGCGGGCGTGGGGCACCGGTCCCAGGCCGGCCGAGCAGCCGACCGTCAGCGACTTGGTGCCGACATGGAATACATGCTTGTGGACCCGTTCGACGAACTGCTCGCACCAGGCCTCGGCGTCGCGGGCGTTGCCGCGCTCGAGTAACAGCACGAAACTGACGCCGCCGAATCGTCCGGCGATATCCTTGGGGCTCACCTGCGTGCGCAGCAGCGACGCGAATTCAACCAGGATCTGCTCGCTGCCTTCGATGCCGACTTCCTTTTCGATCGCAGTGAACTTGTCGATCCGCAGCTGCACGACGTGTCGCACGCCGCCGCTGGCTGGCGTCGCAAGCCGTTCGCGAATGCCCTCGAGCAGCGCCCTTCGATGCAGGAATCCAGTGGCCGGATCGCGACGCACGGCGTCGGCGAGTTCGTTTGCCAGCTGATTCTCGTCGCGCCGCGACGCGGGAACGATCAGGCGTACCGACGGTTCGCCCTCGTGGTCGCCTACCGACATCAGGATGTCGACGTTGACCGGTCGACCGCCCGGCAGCAGCCCGATCGCCGAAATTGCGCGCTCGGGCCATTTGCCGCGAAGCGTCGCGGCGAGCGCGCCCTTCAGGGCCGCGTGCGACGAGGGGTCGAACAGGTCCATCAGCGGCTGTCCGACCAGCGCATTGCGGTCCTTCAGGCCAAACAGCCCGAGCCACGATTCATTGAGGTCGACACAAATGCCTTCCTGCACGTGCGCCACGGCGTCGTTCGACTGTTCCAGCACCGTCTCGAGCTGGTGCCGGTAGTCGCGTGCCGACTGCAGCGTCGAATTGAGCGCGCGTTCGAGGCGTGCCGCGCGCAGCTCGCGCATCATCACCGCGGCGAGCCGACGCGGGCTGTCCAGCGAGACGACGTCGCGCGAACCGCGTTGCATCGCCTCGACGATGGTGTCCTCGCTCGGCGACTCCGCGAGCGTGATCAGTGGCACGTCGGGTGAGGCCTGGTCGCGCACCCGCGCGACGGCCTCCGCCTGCTGCTTGTCGGTGCCCACCAGCAGCAGCAGCTCCGGATTGATCTGGACCAGCGCATCCGCCAGGTCCGGCAGCGCCGGAATCCAGGTGCAGTGGGTCGGCTGGCCGGCGCGACGCAGGATGCCATTGACGGCTTCCACGGGCTCGCGCGACGCGGACAGGATGATCAAGGGTATGGATGCGGGCGCAGTCACCACCGGATTGTCCCCGCATTGGCGCTCAGGGGGATGCGAGCCGTCTCACACAACGGTGCGGCCGGTGTCCGGGCGTTACGTCGGGTCGAGGCCGGCGGCCAGCACGGTCTTTGCGGGTCTGCCGGGCTCTTCGCGCGCCAGCCGGGGTACGAGAAACCCCGGAAGCCGCCGCGCCAGAGTGTCGATCAGCTCACGTCCGCGGGTTTCGCTGACGTCGAAATGCGCGCTGCCGCGCACCGGATCGAGCAGGTGCAGGTAGTAGGGCAGCACCCCGTGCCGGTGCATCGCCAGCGACAGTCCCTCAAGCGCCTCGACGGAGTCGTTGACCCCGGCCAGCAGGACGGCCTGGTTAAGCAGGACCGCGCCTGTGGTTCGCAGGTCGCGCAGGGCCCGCGCCACTTCGGCATCGAGCTCGCGCGGATGATTGCTGTGGACCACGACCGTCAGCGCGCCGTGCCACGACTCCAGTACGTCGCACAGCCCCGCGTCGATGCGCGAGGGCAGGACGATGGGTAGCCGCGTGTGCACGCGCAGCGCCTGAACTTGCGGGATACGGGTGAGGCGTGCGCATATCTGTGCCAGCCGGGAGTCGCTGAGAGAGAGCGGATCGCCGCCGCTGAGGATGACTTCGCGAATACTGGCGTCGCTCGCGATCGCGTCGAAGGCGTCGTCCCAGCGCGGCCCGGCCGCGACGTGCTCGCCGTAGGGGAATTCGCGCCGGAAGCAGTACCGGCAATGCACGGCGCAGGCGCCTGTGGTGATCAGCAGCGCCCGGCCGGCGTACTTCTGCAGCAGGCCGGGTGCGGCCGTCGCGTTGCTCTCTGCCAGCGGATCCGGCCCGAAGCCGGTGACCTCGTTGCGCTCGGCAAGCAGTGGCAGCACCTGGCGGAGCAGGGGATCATGTGGATCGCCGCTGCGCATCCGCGCGACGAACGCGCGCGGCACGCGCAACGCGAAGTCAGTGCCCGCGCCGACACCGGCAGCGAGGTCCACCTCCAGGCCCGCGCGCCGCAGGTCGTGCGCGTCCAGCCCGAGCGCCGCGAGCAGTTCCGCCGGCCGTGCAAAGCCGGCGGCGAGTTCCTGCTGCCAGCGCGGCGGCTGGCGGGCGAGTGGGGTTGCGGTTATCATTCGCGGCCCTTTTTCCGG
>JANPDV010000497.1:0-8556 GCA_031431655.1 Gammaproteobacteria bacterium
GCCTGGCACCCAGGCGAAGTTCACGATGCTGTCGTAACGCTTGCCAATATACGTCGTGTCAGCGCGGGCGTACCAACTGCGCGCGTCGGAGAGGGCTGCTTCATATTGTGCGTAGGCGGAGCCGCTGAACTTGGGCACCAGCGGGAATTGGAACCCCTTGGCGTCCGTAATCCCGAAGAAGCGCAGCGGGAGCGCTTCGTTCAACGCCTTGGTGATGGTCGCGTCAGCATAGGCCGCCGCACCGCCGACGGTCCAGTGCTCCCCTACCTTGAACGCACCGTCAAGCTCGATGCCCTTGGTGTTGCTGTCGCCGGCGGCGAACGGTACGGCATTGAAGGTCTCGCCGTTCGGAGCTGCGCCGGTATCGATGATGCCGTTACCGTTGAGGTCAACCTGGATCGTGCGCAGGCCCTGGCGGCCGACCCACTCGAGGTAGTAGACCGAGGCATTGACGTACCAGCGGCCGTCGGCCGCGCGATGCTTGATGCCGATCTCGTAGTTCTCGACCAAAGCCTCCGGTGAGCTCAGGTTGACGCCGTTCGCCACGGCGATCACCTTCTGGGCAGGCGTGAGCTGCAGGAACGTCGCATAGCCTTGTGTCGGCTGATTGCCCTTGGCGTAGTTGGCGAAAAGGTTCGTTTCATCGCTGAGTTCATAGCGCAGCAGCACGCGCGGCAGGGTCGCCGTGGTATCGAAAGTCAACGGCGTCGTCGTCCCGATGCCGCTGGTCTGCGTGTCCTTCTGCCGACGCGCTTCGACGCTGACATCGAACGCATCCGTGATGCGAAAGCCGACGCTGGCGAATAATGCATCCGTCTTCGAACTGCTGCGCGCCGGAATGAGGTTGGCGGGGGTCGGGCGAGTGGCGGTGGGACCGAACAGCGGGCCCTGGATGAAGGCGCCAATCGAATTGAACGTGTTTTCGAGGCGCGCGACGCCGATCATCCAGGACAGCCGCTGCTCCGCGGGCGAGGTCACGCGCAGTTCGTAGGTGTCCTGGGTCTGGTCGTTCTGGGCATAGGACTGGTAGCGATCCTCGGGCGCGATCTCGAAGTCCCTGAGTTGCTTGACGTTCTGTTCCTGCGTGCTGGCGATCGCCGTCAACGTGTGGCCGCCGGCGAAGGACCAGTTCGCCGTCAGCGCACCGAGATCATGGTCGATCGCGGTCTGGTGCTTATAGAACGGAAGCAAGCCATCGGCTACGACCGCTGCCGGCGTGACGGTGTTGAGGCCGGTTGGGCCACTCGGGGCGCGCAGCTCGCCGCAATAGGCCCTGCGCGCCTGCGCCAGCGTAAAACCGGCCGGCAGACCAAGCAAAGAGCGCGTTGTAAAACCAGGGAACGGGCCACAGTTGTGTTCGGGCCAGCGCACGACCAGCGCTGACGCCGCCGGACCGTCGACATCGTGACGATTGCTGTAGCGCAAGCGGATCGACAAGTCCTCGATCGGCGTGAAGTTCAGCGTGCCCGCCACATAGCGCCCATCGGATTCACCGAGCCGCCCGCCCAACGCGTTCTTGTAGAAGCCGTCGAACCTGCTGCCATCGACGAGCAGGCGCCCCGCCAGCTTGTCCTCGACGATCGGGCCCTCCACTGAACCCTGCAGCCGGTAGTCGCCGTAGGTGCCCGCGGTCGTACTGACCCGGCCCTTGAACTCGTTGCCGGGCGTGGTCGTGATCAGGCTGATCGCGCCGCCGAAGGTCGCTTTGCCAAACAGTGCCGACTGCGGCCCCTTGATGATTTCGACACGCGTCAGGTCCTCCGAGCCGACCTGCGAGGGGCTGCCGATGTAAGGGATGTTGTCGACGAAGGTGGTAACGAGGTCCTTGCGGTTGTCAAAGCCGGCCAGGACCTGGTTCATTCCGCGAATCGAGAAGTCGCTCGACGCGCGTGAGTTACCCTGGTTATACGTGAGGCCCGGCGTGAACTTCGCGATGTCCGAGAGCGACTGGGCGCCGCGCTCCTCGATCTGCTGTGCCGAGAATGCCTGGATTGCGATCGGCACCTTCTGGAGGGACTCCTCACGCTTGCGCGCGGTCACGACGATTTCCTCGAGATCCGCGGACGCCGTCGGCTGGCCTTGCGCCTGCGCACCAACGGGCACCAGTGCCGTCAACGCCGCGGCAATCCACGTTGCGTGGAATCCACGTCGGCGCAACCCAATGTTGTGAATCGTCATGCGGGCGTGCCCCTGTCTGTCACTCGGACTGTTGTTTGGCGGTCGGGAAAATGCAACAGATCGATGACAACACAGTTTCCAGCCAGCTGCGTTGCGGTTTGCACAACGCAGCCGGCCGACTGCGCAATTCACCGGAGCCGCCGGTGCGGCCAGCACCGGCGGCCGCGGGCTACGGCCTCGGGACCTGCTCGTCGAGGAAGGCGCGCACGTCGGCAGCGGTCGCGTCGGGCATCTGCAGCGGCAGCAGGTGCGCACCCTGCGGGTAGACCTTCTTGCGCGTGACGGGGGCGCCGCGCAGCAGCTCGATGAAGCGGTCGGCCGTGCCGACGGAGAGCACCGGGTTCGAGCCGCCCCACAGCACCAGCGTCGGCGCACGCACCCGCGCGAGCACGACCTCGGGTTCGCCGCGCACGAACTGGCGGATCGCCAGCGCGGCCTCAGCCGGCCGGCCGGTGGCATTGCGGAAGTCGAGCTTGCGCGCCAGCAGCGCGTCGGTCACCAGTGCGGGATCGCCCAGCATGCGCGTGAGCTCCGCCCGCATGAACTCGGACGACGCGATGGGTCCGGTTGCGAAGCCATAGGAACCGGTGCTCGTCGCATTGGCGTCGCGCTGCCGGCCGGGTTCGACGCCTGCCGAGTTCATCAGGACCAGGGCGGTGACGCGGTCACGCCGGGTCGCGGCGTAGCGGAAGGCGTGCACGCCACCGAACGACGAGCCAACCACCGCGAAACGCTCGACCTGCAGCCGGTCCATCAGGCCGTCGATCAGCGTGTGCACGCGCTCGACCGAGAGATTGCCATTGGCTACCGGCCCTGCGAGGCCGGCCGCCGGCATGTCGAAGCGCACGAGGCGGTAGCGTGGCGCCAGCAGCGCGACCCATCGGTCCCAGTCCCACAGGTCCCCGACACTGCCATGGATCAGCAATACCACCGGGCCGCGCCCGTCGTCCTTGTAGTGGACCAGCACGTCGTCGATCGTCGCGAAACGCGAGTCGGGATCGGCGTAGCGCTTCACCAGCGCGGCGTGGTCCTGAGGGGACGTCGGCGGCTGCGCCGCCTCGCCGCTCCCCGCAGCGAGAGCTGCGACGGCGATCACCGCCGCGATCGCCGTAGCGCTGGGGGACCGGCCCGGCGCCTTGTCGGCGCGGACGTCGTAGCGGCCGGCAAACAGGATCAGCACGGCGGCGGCGATCGATACTGCACACGTCGCCTGCAGGGCACCAGAGTAGCCGGTCGCCTCGCTGTAGCCGAGCGCGAACACGAGCCCCGACGTGGCGACGCCCGCCTGGATCGCGGCGAACAGGCAGCCGTAGATCCGCCCGTAATGCCGGCGGCCGAAGTAGCGAGACGCGAGGTAGGCGACGATGTCGAACTCCGCACCGCCCGCCATGCCGATGAGCACGGCCGCGAGCAACGCGGCCGAAGCATCCGCACCGCTGCCGAGCAGGATCAGGCTGGCGCCCGCCGGCGCGACGAACACGACGGCGGCGAGCCCGGGCGCCCAGACGCGGTCCAGCAGCCATCCGCAGCCGATCCGGGAGACGATCACGGCCAGGCCGACGCCGGCGGCGAGCCGCCCTGCGGCGCCGGGTGCGTGCCCGGCATCGATCAGGATAGGCACCAGGTTCGCAATCAGGCCGCCGACCGCGATCGAGATCAGGGCGAACACCGCCATCAGCGTCCAGAACGTGCGGGTACGCAGTGCCTCCCGCAGTGTCAGGTCCGTCACTCCCGACGAGCGCGGTTCTGCTCTGCCAGCCTGCCGCTCCTCGCCGGGCCGCGGCTCACGGAAGGCCAGGGCCACGACCGGAAGCGCGACGCACAGCACCACGCCAGCCAGCATCAGGTAGGCACTGCGCCAGCCGTAGGTCGCGATGGCGTCGCTGACCAACGGCGGCGCCAATGTCGCGGTGATTCCCGTGCCGGCCAGCGCGATGCCGAGCGCGAGCCCGCGGCGACGGTCGAACCACGAGTTGATCATCCGCGTCCACGCGATCGTGGAGGCGCCGGCGCCCGCGCCGGCGATCACGAGCCAGGCGAGGTAGAACGT
This sequence comes from Gammaproteobacteria bacterium, assembly GCA_031431655.1. Lineage (GTDB taxonomy): Bacteria > Pseudomonadota > Gammaproteobacteria > Steroidobacterales > Steroidobacteraceae > UBA964. Next base: position 4,229 of record JANPDV010000497.1, read on the forward strand.
CCACGGCGCAGGCGTCGCGCGGCTCGCGGCGACGAACCCGAGCGCGAGGCTGACGAGCGATACCAGCGCCACGCGCCGCGGGCCGAAGCGATCCATCAGCGCTCCGACAAAGGGTGCCGTCGCGAGCAGGCAGCCGGCGAACAGCGAGACGGCGACCTGGTAGTCGGCGCGCGCCCAGCCGAACTCGGTGACGATCGGCGTCGCGAACACACCCAGCGTGTAGAACGGCAGGGCATTGACGCTCAGGCAAGCACCGACCAGGCACGCGGCCAGCACCTTCCAGCCCCGGCGCAACTCGTCGCTGGCAGGCGGCTCGCGACTCGCGAGCCCGGCGGTCGACTCAGCCACGCAGGGCCGAGTAGGGCTCGCGCAGGCCGCTGCGCGCCAGCTCGCGCGAGAACCGGTCGGCGGCGAGCGCGCGCCGTCGCGCCGGGATGTCTATGCCGTACAGCCGGGCGGCGTTCTCGCCGAGGATCTTGCGCTTCGCCTGCTCGGTGAGCGTGAACTTGGCGCCTTCGGGCGGCCGGTAGTCGAGCAGGCCCGCGAGCTGCCAATAGGCATGCTGCCGGGTGGCGACCGACGAGTAGATCAGGCGCTCCACGTCGACCTGGTTCATGAACACCGCCATCGTCCGGTGGAAGGCCGGCAGGTCGTAGGTCAGCCACATCGTCGGGCCTTCCATCACGGCGATCACGTTGTCGTGCTTCTTCATCAGGGCGGCCGTCTCCGCGAGCAGCAGCCAGCCGGCATGCACCATCTCGAAGTACACGTCCGGCAGCGCCGCGGCGGCCTCGTACATGTCGTCGATCGCCAGTGCCGGCGTCTCTGGCCCGGTGTACTCGAGCAGCTTGTGCACGGCGATGTGCCGGATGCCGCGCTCGCGCGCGTGCTCGAACGCGGGCAGCGCGCGCTGGTGGTCGTTCATGAACCACGCGCCCTTCTCGCGCGTCACCGGGTCGGTCCGGGTCGGATAGAACTTCAGGCCGTCGGCGCCTTGCGCGGCCAGCTCGTCGATCTTCGCCTTGACGCGATCGAGTGGCTCGAACAGGTCCACCGCGCCGTACCAGATCACCCGCTGCGGATAGTTCGCCTTGAGATAGGCGCCCTTCTCGTTGGAGTTGAGGCCGTCCCAGTACAGGTCGTAGAGCGGCGTCGAGTGGTAGACGGCCACCGCCGTAGGGCTCTCGAGGAACCAGATGTCGACGCCCTCCTCGGGCTGCCAGCTGCGCGCGAACTGCGCCGGCGGGATGCGATAGCGAGGGGGCGTCGTCTTCTCGTGGTACGCGTAGATGAAGTCGATCGCGCCCGCATTGCGCTTGCGCTTCAGGTTGTTGGGCAGCGTGTTGGACAGGTGGACGACGCCGTCGACCACGAACCAGTCGCGCATGCGCTCGAGCAGGTTGGGGTTCCAGTCGGGGTTGGCCGCAGCGCGCCCTGCGGTGGCCGGCGCGGTCGCGGCCGCGTCGGCAGCGTCCGGGGCCACGGCGGAAAGCGTGCCGAGCGCACCGGCGGCGGTTGCGCCGAGCACCGAGCGTCGGGTCATTCGCGGAATGAACATGTCTGGCTCCTCACTCGGAAATCGGGCGCCCGGAATTCAGGCGCCGCCGGCGGACTGCGACCGCGCGCGGCTGCCGATCGCGGCGACGGCGACGGTGGCGGCGTGCAGGCTGCGGCGCTTGCGGTCGGCGTAGACACCGCGCGCCCGTTCGCTGAGACGCTCGGGACTCCACGGCGGGAATGGCTCGTAGACGACCCGCACCTCGCGCACCCCGGTAATCGCGCGTAACTCGTCCTCCAGCCGCGCGACAATCCGGTGCGCAAACGTGCAGCCCATCTCCGTGTACGTCAGCCCGACCTCGACGTCGGCGCCGACGGCCTCGATGCGATTCACGATGCCGAGATCGGCGATCGACAGCGGGTAATCCGACAGCGCATGGCAAGGGTCTTCGATGCGCTGGATGCGGCGCCACGCTTCCTGCAGTACCGGGTCGTCGTCAGCGATCGCGTGGTCCATCGTGGCGGGCTCCACCGGGCTGCTCCGGAAGCTAGTGTGGGATTGGCCGAGGGCCCCGGGAATTGCGCCGTCGGACGAAGGCGTTGCGCAAGCCGCAACGCCAGGTGTCGCCCGCGTCACGATGACGGGGCCCGCGCGGCTGCAGGCTGCGCCCCGGCCTGCGAGTCGTCCGGCTGACGCGGATACAGGTCTTCGCCGAAGCTGCGGATCAGCTCGAGGGCGAGGAGCATCGCCGGTGTCGCGACGTGTCCCGCGCGCTGCACGAACGCAACAGTCGCATGGCCCGTCGGCGGCTCGCAGCGCAGCTGCGCGTAGGTGCCCGCCGCGATTTCGCGGGTCAGCAGACGCTCCGGCAGGTTGGTGAGCAGGTCCGAACGACGCACGGATTCGACCAGGCACTCGAGCGAGTTGGAACACAGCGCCAGCCGCGGAACCGGTAGCGCACGTGACGCGAAGTACTCCGCGAATGCCTGGCGCGAGCTGTGGCTGTCGACCAGTGCCCAGTCCGCGCCCGCGAGCTTCGCGGCGTCCACCGTCGCGAGGCGGGCATACGGATGTTCCGGACGGCAGAACACGCCCGAGCGGCTGAGCTGGACGGGATCGTAGACGAGATCGGCGCCGTCGGGGCGCTGGCGGATCGTACCGAACACGAAGTCCAGCTCGGCCGCCTGCAGGCGCTCGACCAGCTCCGTCTGCGAGCCCGCGCTGACGGTCACTTCCAGCCCGGGGCTGCGGCGCAGCAGCTCGCCCACGACCCGTGGCGCGAGATCACGGGCAAAGTTGATCGTGATGCCGAAACGCAGCACGCCGCTGCGTGCCAGCCGCAGGTTGCGGAACTCCTCGAGCGCGCGGTCGCGCTGGTTAACGATCGATTTCGCCCAGGGAACGAGGCTGAGCGCGTGGGAGGTCGGCTCGACGCCGTGCGCGGAGCGCACGAACAGCGGCAGACCGACCGATTCCTCCAGCGCCTTGATGCTGCGGCTCAGGCCGGACACGGTGATGTGCATGGTCCGCGCGGCGACGCCGAAGTTGCCGTAGCGCACGGTCGAGAGGAAGTGGCGCAGCTGCTGGATGTCCAAGGTCGGATCCTCACTGCCGGGAAGTGCACCCCGGAGCCGGGGCGTCGAGCGTAACGCAACGGTGCGGCATGACTGCGCAACGTTGGGCGGCAACGCCTTGCCTAGACTGGTTCCACCTCAGTAGCAGGCAGTGCGCCAGTTGTCGACCCGCGTGATAGTAATCGGAGCAGGCCTGACCGGCGCGACGCTGGCGCTGGCGCTGGCGCGCGCGGGGTTCGAGGTCGACCTGCACGAACAGGCGCCACGGCTCGAGGAGGTCGGCGCCGGCATCTCGCTGAGCCCGAACGCAATGCGCGCGCTCGCGTGGGTCGGGGTTGCGGACGACGTCGAGCGCATCTCGGACCGGCCGGGCCCCGGGGCGATCCTGCACTTCGGCACCGGGGAACTGTTGCGCACGGTCGATCGCGAGGGGGGGCTTGCGCGCGCGAGTCGCCACGGCTTCATGCAGCTCAGGCGCTGCGAGCTGCTGGACGTATTGACCGCGAGGATCCGCGCGACGCCGTCGATCCGCGTTCACCTTGGACACCGGCTGGTGTCGCTGGCAACCACCGCGTCGGCCGTGACCGCGCGATTCGACGGCGGCGTCGAGGCGTGTGCGGAACTGCTGGTCGGCTGCGATGGGTTGCGATCCACGGTGCGCGCGCTTGCGTTCGACGAATCGCCGCCACGCCTCACAGGGCAGCTCGCCTGGCGCTGCCTGGTGGACGCGCAAAGCGTTCGAAGGCATCTCGGCGCCGGTCCCTCTGCGCTCTACATCGGCCCGCAGCGGTTCGTTAACCGCTATCTCGTGCAGCAGGGCCGGCTCGTCAACGTCGTCGCAATCGCCCGCACCGAAAGGACCGGGCGCGAGGGCTGGTTCAACCCCTCGACGTTCGCGGAATTCGCGACGGAATACGCCGGCTGGCACGAGGACGTGATCGGACTCGTCCGCCATGCACCGCAGGAAAGCCTGTTCACGTGGGCGCTGTTCGACCGCGATCCGCTGCCCCGGTGGAGCTCCGGCCGCGTGGTGCTCGCCGGCGATGCCGCGCACCCGATGCTGCCGTTTCTGGGGCTCGGCGCCGCGCTCGGGCTCGAGGATGCGGTCGTGCTGGCGCGTAGCCTCGAACGCCATGGGCCTGGGTCCGCCGCGCTGGAGCGCTACGAGGCCGAACGCGCGTCCCGATGCGCTGGTGCGCTGCGCGACTCGCGAACCCAGGGGGATCTCTACCAGGCTGCCGATCCCGAGCGCTACG
>JANPDV010000498.1:0-14292 GCA_031431655.1 Gammaproteobacteria bacterium
CAGGCCGCTTCGGCCACCGGGCCCTCGAACGCCAGCTTGCGAAATGCCGGCATGGTGCGGGCCATGTAGCGCCCGGGGTACGTCGGCAACAGCCCGAAGTCCTCCTTGTCGCGGCACAGCCGCTCGGCTTCGGGCCGCAGCAGGTTGATCCACTCCGGATCGAGCACACGCCGCAGCAGCACAGCACCGTCGCGTTCGTAGGTCGCGCGGTCTTCGTCGGTGACCGCGCGCAGGGGAGAGCGGTTGAGCGCCATGCGGGACTCCTGGGGTATGAGGCGTGGAAGGCGGTGCTGTGGATGATTGAACCAAGCAGCCTGCCGGGCAGCAAGACGATTCTGTGCAGGCTGCCATAGAGGCCACGTATGGCACGACGGACCGAAGGCATTTGCAGCCGGGTGAGACCCGATCGAGAATCCGAGGATGAACTATACGATCGCCTCCGAAACGCAGTCCTTCCTCTCGCGGCCACACGGGTTGTTCGTCGATGGCGCCTGGCAAGCTGGCACCGGCACGGAGCGGCTGGCCGTGTCCGACCCCGCGACCGGGCTCCGCCTGGGTGACATAGCCTTGGGCGAAGCGGCCGACATCGACCACGCTGTGGCAGTGGCGCGGCGCGCCTTGCGCGGCCCATGGGGCCGGATGACGGCGGATGAACGCACGCGCATCCTGCTCGATTACGCGCGGCTGATCGAAGCCAACGCACGGCAGTTCACCGAACTGGCCGTCCTCGACAACGGCATGCCGATCATGATCGGTGAGTCCACGGCCCCGTTCTGCGCGATGTTCCTGCGGTACTACGCTGGCTGGGTTTCCAAGATCACCGGGCAGACGCTGCCGTCGGCCGGTCCGGGCAAACGGCCCGGCGAGCTGCTCGCTTATACCTTGCGCGAGCCGATCGGCGTGGTCGGCGCAATAACGCCGTGGAACTACCCGTTCGGCATGGAGATGCTGAAGATCGCGCCGGTGCTCGCGGCGGGATGCACCCTGGTGCTGAAGCCGGCCGAGCAGGCGCCCCTCGCGGCCCTGCGGCTGGCCGAGCTCGCGCTGGAGGCGGGTGTTCCGCCCGGTGTGTTCAACGTCGTGACCGGCCTCGGCGAGGTCGCGGGCGCGGCGCTGGCGGCGCATCCGGACGTCGACAAGGTGTCCTTCACTGGCTCGACCGAAGTCGGCCGGCTGATCGTCAAGGCCGCCGCCGGCAACCTCAAGCGGGTGTCGCTCGAGCTCGGCGGCAAGTCGCCGGTCGTCGTGTTTCCGGACGCCGACCTCGCGCAGACGATTCCAGGCGTGGCTATGGCCGCCTTCCTTTTGCAGGGACAGAACTGTGTCTGCGGCAGCCGGCTGTTCGTCCATGAACGCGTCGCCGGGCAGGTGGCGGATGGCGTTGCCGCGTTTGCGCGCCAGATGCGCGTCGGCAACGGCTTCGATCGCGCCCACATGCTGGGTCCGCTGATTTCCTCCGAGCAGCGCGAGCGCGTCGAACGGCTGATGGCCACCGCGCCAAAGCAGGGTGCGCGTGTTCTCAGCGGCGGCGGCCGCGCACCGGGACCGGGCTGGTTCGTGGAACCCACGGTGTACGCGGATTGCCGGCCCGACATGACGATTGTCCGCGAAGAGGTCTTCGGGCCGGTCGTCGCAATCCAGACTTTTGGCGATGGCGATCTCGAGCAGATTGCCGCGCAGGCCAACGACACCGTGTATGGCTTGTCCGGTAGTGTCTGGACGCGCGATCTCGCCACCGCCCATCGCATGGCCCGCCTGATCGACGCCGGCCAGATCGGCATCAATTGCCATGCTGCGATGGATCCGTCGATGCCGTTCGGCGGCAACCGACAGTCGGGCTGGGGCCGCGAATTCGGCCAGGAAGGTCTCGAGCTGTACCTCAAGACCAAAGCCGTGACGGTGACCTGGTGAGTGCGACGGCTGGCCAGCTTGTCTCGATCGGCGACGCGGAGCTCTACGTCGAGGAGCACGGCAGCGGCGTCCCGCTGCTGTTCGTCGCTGGGCTTGGTGGCAGCGGCAAGTTCTGGTCAAGCCAGACCGCGGAATTCGCCAAGCGCTTCCGCGTCATCCTGCACGATCACCGCAGCGTCGGTCGGTCGACACCGGCACGCGTCGTAGCCAACGCGGCCGCGATGGCCGACGACCTGCTGCGCCTGATGGATGCGCTGCAGCTCGAGAGGGCGCACCTGGACGGGCATTCCACCGGCGGCGCCAACGGCCAGCACATTGCACTGCGCGCACCGGACCGGCTGCACTCGCTGGTGCTCAGCGCCAGCTGGGCTGGCCCCACACCGTTGTTCGTGCAGACCTTCATCACGCGACGCGACATCCTGATCAACTCTGGCCCGCTCAATTACCTGATGGTCGGGACCTTGCTCGCCACGCCGGCCGAATGGCTGAACGCGCGGTTTCGTTCCACGGCGGACTACTTCCGCGATCGCCTTGCCGAGTTTCCCGGGCTGGAAGTCGAGCTGGCGCGACTCAACGCCGTCATGACGCACGACCTGCGCCACCGAGTTGCCGGGATCCGCGTGCCGACCCTGGTGGTCGGTGCTAAGGATGACCAGCTGACACCACCCTCGATGTCCCGCGAGCTTGCCCAGCTGATTCCCGGCGCGGCACTGCACCTGTTCGAAGCCGGCGGACACTTCTGTCCCGTGACCGCGACGACCGAATACAACGCACGTCTGCTGGCCTTCCTCGAAGCAGCCCCAGGAGCACGCCCGTCATGAGCAACGCCCGATTCGAGACCCCCCAGGCCGTGGTGATTCCACCGGAGGGCGGCCAGTCGCTGTGGCAACCCCTGCCGGCGCGTGGCTACGTAACCGTGCAGCTGTCGCCGCAGAACTCGCCCTACGACGATTTCTCGGCCGGCATCCAGGTGCTGCCGCCGGGCTGCCACGTGCGTGAGCACGGCCATCGCCAGAATCACGAGCTGATCTTCATCTACGAAGGCACCGGCACCGTGACCATCGAGGGTGAAGCAAGGCCGTTGTCGCCGGGCGCCACCGTGCTGTTCGGTCGGTTCGCGCGCCACCGCATCGACAACACCGGCACCGTGGACATGAAGCTGTTCTGGGTGTTTTCGCCGCCGGGGCTGGAAGACTGGTTCAACGCCATCGGCCGGCCGCGCCTGCCCGGCGAGCCGATGCCGGCCGCGTTCGAGCGGCCGCAGAACGTGCAGGACGTCCAGGAACGCATGCGCTTCCTGCCGCCGGCGCCAACGCGCGGCTGATCCCGTGCTGACGCTGTCGCACGATGACGTGCTGCGGGCACTGTCGCCGCAGGCCTGCCTCGAAGCAATGCGCGGGGCGATGCGCGCCACCTCGGCGCGCGACTGCGTGCTGCCGCTGCGCCAGTTCATGCCGATTCCGAACCGACCGGGCAAGCTCGGCCTGATGCCGGGCTACCTGGGCGCGGATGCCGATGTCTTCGGCGTCAAGATCGTCAGCAAGTACGAGCGCCCTCCCGGCGATCCGCACGGCACGCACGTCGGCGCGGTGATGCTGTTCGATGCGGCCACGGGTTTGCCGCAGGCGCTGCTGGAGGGCGGCAGCCTCACCGCGATCCGGACCGCTGCCACGACCGCACTCGCGACCGAGACCCTGGCGCGCGACGACGCCCGAGTGCTGGTGATTCTCGGCACCGGCGAAGAGGCCTGGTTTCACCTGCGCGCCGTGACCCCGATGCGTGCGTTCCAGCGGGTGCTGATCTGGGGTCGCTCTCGCGACAGGGCGCTTGCCTTGCAGGCGCGCTGTGAACTGCCGCGCGGAGTCGTGGCGGAGGTGGTCGATTCTGCCGAGCAGGCGGTGCGTGCCGCTGATGTCGTTTGCACGGTGACTTCAGCCAAGCAGCCGTTCGTGCGCGGCGAGTGGCTGCAGCCGGGTGTGCATCTGAACCTGGTCGGGTCCGCCATTCCGACCACCGCCGAAGGATATACCGAAGTCGTCGCCCGTTCGAGGTTCTTCGTCGATCTGCGCGAGGCCGCGCTGGCGCAGGCCGGCGAGCTGCTGCAGGCGATTCGCGACGGACGCGTCGGCGAACAGCACATCGTCGGCGAACTCGGCGAGGTGCTCTCTGGCACCCGGGCGGGTCGACTCGGTCCCGCCGACATCACCGTCTACAAGTCGCTCGGCATCACCACCCAGGACCTGGCGGCGGCGCGGTGTGCACTGGCCGAAGCTCGACGGCTCGGGCTCGGCACCGACATCACGCTCTGAAGGGCGCCGCGCTCAGCGCAGCGCGGCCTCGATGCGGTCGAGGGCCTGCTCCAGCAGATGCGGGCTGGTCGCGAACGACAGCCGCAGGTGGCCGGGCGCGAGGAAACCGCTACCCGGGACGGTCGCAACGCCGGCCTGCTCGAGCAGGTGCTCGGCGAGATGTTCATCGTCACGCAGGCCCGATCGGCGAATCGCCGCACTGGTGTCGACCCAGGCGTAGAACGTGCCGTCGGTGCGGCGGCATTCAAAGCCCGGGATCGCGTTGAGCCGGGGCACGACCCAGTCATGGCGGGCGCGAAACGCCGCATTCATCTCGAAGACGCAATCCTGCGGACCGTTCAGCGCCGCGACGGCAGCGTGCTGCGCCACGGTATTGGCGCTGGTGGTGGACTGGCCCTGCAGCTTGGTCATTGCGGCAACGAGGTCCGCAGGGGCGCCGCAGTAGCCAATGCGCCAGCCGGTCATGGCGTAGGCCTTGGAGCAGCCATTGACCGTGATGGTGCGGTCGGCAAGCAATGGTGCCGCCGTGAGCAGCGAGCAGAATGGCTCGGCGCCCCAATAGATGTGTTCGTAGATGTCGTCGGTGCACACCAGCACGCGCGGGTGCTGCTGCAGCACCGCGGCGAGCGCCGCCAGTTCACTGCGCGTGTACGCCGACCCGGTCGGGTTCGACGGCGAGTTCAGCATCAGCATGCGCGTGCGTGGCGTAATGGCCGCGGCGAGTTGCGCGGCATCGAGCTTGAAGCGCGTGGCCGCCGTCGTCGGCAGCACGACCGGCGTGGCGTCGGCGAGCCGCACCATATCGGGGTAGGACACCCAGCAGGGCGCCGGCACGATGACCTCGTCGCCTGTGTCGAGCACCGCCAGGCACAGGTTGAACAGCGTCTGCTTGGCGCCGGTCGAAACCATCACCTGGTCGCGCGCGAACTGCAGACCATTGTCGCGTTCGAACTTGGCACGGATCGCGTCCTTGAGCGCCTCGATGCCGCCCACGTCCGTGTAGCGCGTGGCGCCTGCACGGATCGCCGCGTGCGCGGCCTCGGCTATGTGGGCTGGCGTGGCGAAGTCGGGCTCGCCGACGCTGAGCGATATGACATCCCGGCCCGTGGCCCGCAGCTGCGCAGCCCGGGCGGTCATCGCAACCGTCGCGCTCGGCTTGATCCGCTGCAGACGGTTCGCGATTCGCGTGCTCATCGTCGGTATAATAACCGACCCCCGATTCGGAGCCCGCGCCGATGGCTGTGACGCACGCTACGCCTTCAACCGACCATGTCATCGGCGACAGCCCCGCGATCGGCACGGTTGCTGCCGACACCGCCGCGCGTTTCGTGCTGAAGGCACCGTACCAGCCCGCGGGTGACCAGCCCGCCGCCATCGCCGGACTGATCGTAGGGCTGCACTCCGGTCTCGCGCACCAGACGCTGCTGGGTGTCACCGGGTCCGGCAAGACGTTCACGATCGGCAAGGTTATCGAGGCGGTGCAGCGGCCCACCCTGATCATCGCGCACAACAAGACGCTGGCGGCGCAGCTGTACGGCGAGTTCCGCGAGTTCTTTCCGGACAACGCGGTCGAGTACTTCGTGTCGTACTACGACTACTACCAGCCTGAAGCCTATGTGCCTTCCAGCGACACCTTCATCGAGAAGGACGCCTCGATCAACGAGCACATCGAACAGATGCGCCTGTCCGCCACCAAGTCGCTGCTCGAGCGTCCGGACAGCATCATTGTCGCCACCGTGTCTTCGATTTACGGCCTCGGCGATCCGGAGTCCTACATGGCGATGGTGCTGCACCTGCAGCGCGGCGAGCGCATGGACCAGCGCCGCCTGCTGCGCCGGCTTGCAGACATGCAGTACACGCGCAACGAGCTGGACCTGTCGGCCGGCACCTTCCGGGTGCGCGGCGACGTCGTGGATATCTTCCCGGCGGAGTCCGAGCGGGTCGCCGTGCGCGTCGAGCTGTTCGATGAGGCGATCGAGTCGATTGCGACCTTCGATCCGCTCACCGGCGAAGTGATTCGCAGGCTGCCGCGCTATACGGTGTATCCGGGCACGCACTACGTCACGCCCAAGGAGCGCCTGATCGGCGCGATCGACCAGATCCGCGAAGAACTGCGGGAGCGCCTCGCGGTGCTGCGTACCGCGGACAAGCTGGTCGAGGCGCAACGCCTCGAGCAGCGCACCATGTTCGACATGGAGATGATGAAGGAGGTCGGCTACTGCGCCGGCATCGAGAACTACTCGCGCTATCTCTCTGGCCGCAAGTCCGGCGAACCGCCGCCGTGTCTGTACGACTATCTGCCGGCCAACGCGTTGCTGGTCGTCGACGAGAGCCACCAGACGATTCCGCAGCTCGGTGCGATGTACAAGGGCGATCGCTCGCGCAAGGAGACCCTGGTCGAGTACGGCTTCCGGCTGCCTTCCGCGCTCGACAACCGGCCGCTGCGCTTCGAGGAGTGGGAGCGCATGGCGCCGCAAATGGTGTTCGTGTCGGCAACGCCGGGTCCTTACGAGGGCCGGATGGCATCGAATGTGGTCGAGCAGGTGGTACGTCCAACCGGCCTCGTCGATCCGCTGGTGGAAGTCCGCCCGGTGCGCACGCAGGTGGACGACCTTCTGTCAGAGGCTGGCCTCTGCGCCGCACGCGGCGAGCGCGTGCTGGTGACGACGCTGACCAAGCGCATGGCCGAGGACCTCACCGAGTACCTGCACGAGCACGGAATCAGGGTGCGCTACCTGCATTCCGACATCGAGACGGTGGAGCGATCCGAGATCCTGCGCGACCTGCGCCTGGGCGCCTTCGACGTGCTGGTGGGCATCAATCTGCTGCGCGAGGGCCTGGACCTGCCCGAAGTCGCACTGGTCGCGATCCTCGACGCCGACAAGGAAGGCTTCCTGCGCTCCGCCAATTCGCTGATCCAGACCATCGGCCGCGCCGCACGCAACCTCAACGGCCGCGCGATTCTCTACGCCGACGTGATGACGGGCTCGATGGAGCGGGCGATCGGCGAGACCGCGCGCCGCCGCCAGAAGCAGATCGAATTCAACGCGGCCCACGGCATCGTGCCGCAGGGCATCCAGAAGAGCGTCGCTGACGTCATGGAGGGCGCGCGCTCCGACAGCGAACGCGGCACGTTTGCGATCCCCGGTTCACGGTCCGCGAAGAACAAGCGCAGCGCCAGCAGTCGCGACCCATCGGCCCGCAAGGGTGCCGAAGCGCGTGGCCTGGTGCCCGGACAGCCCGGCGGAGGCCCCCAGCGTGTGGGTAGCAACGAGGCGGGAGGCGAGGATTTCGTCGACGCGGGCGGCTGGCCCGAGAATGTGTCCTCGCTGCGTCCGGAACAGCTGGCGCGTCGCATCAAGCAGATGGAACAGCAGATGTTCAAGCACGCCCGCAACCTCGAGTTCGAGCAGGCCGCGCGCCTGCGTGACCAGATCGACCGGACCAAGCGCGCCGAGTTCGGGCTGCCCGGCAGTGCCGGCTCGCAGCGGCGGGCCTAGGCGACCGGGAGGCGCGCACCCGGGGTGCCGGGGCAGGGCGGCGGGCGCGCTAAGTCCTCGGAATTGCAGGCCTTCGGTTGCCGGAGGCCAGCACCTGGAGTATCTTTCGCGGCCTCCCGGCAGGCGCGTAGCTCAGTGGTAGAGCACTTCCTTGACATGGAAGTGGTCGGTGGTTCGATCCCACTCGCGCCTACCAGTCACCCATGCGCTCGAGACTCGCTGCGCAAGGCCATCAGCGAAGGCGTGCGTCCATGCCCGTGATCACGCTGCCCGACGGCAGCCAGCGCAAGTTCGACCAGCCCGTTACGGTCGATGAAGTTGCGGCGAGCATCGGCGCAGGCCTGCGCAAGGCTGCGATCGCCGGTCGCGTCGACGGCAAGCTGGTCGACACCTCGTTCACGATCCACAACGACGCGGCGCTCGCGATCGTCACCGAGAAGGATCCTGCCGCGCTCGATGTGCTGCGCCATTCCACGGCGCATCTGCTGGCGCAGGCCGTGCAGGCCTTGTACCCGGACGCGCAGGTGACGATCGGCCCCGTGATCGAGGACGGCTTCTACTACGACTTCGCGTACAAGCGCCCGTTCACGCCAGAGGATCTCGCCGCGATCGAGGCGAAGATGCTCGAGATCGTCAAGGCGGACCTCAACGTCGAACGGCGCGTAATGCCGCGCGACGCTGCAGTGCAGTTCTTCAAGGATCTCGGCGAGCACTACAAGGCTGAGATCATCGCCAGCATCCCGTCGAATGAGGACATCAGTCTCTACGGGCAGGGCGGCTGGGTCGACCTGTGCCGCGGCCCGCACGTGCCATCCACGGGCAAGCTGCGGGCGTTCAAGCTGATGAAGGTGGCCGGTGCCTACTGGCGCGGCGATTCGCGCAACGAGATGCTGCAGCGGATCTACGGCACGGCCTGGCTCAACGACAAGGACCTGAAGGGGTACCTGACGCGGCTGGAAGAGGCCGAGAAACGCGATCACCGCCGCATCGGCCGCGAGCTCGACCTGTTCCACATGCAGGAAGAAGCCCCCGGCGCGGTGTTCTGGCACCCGAAGGGCTGGACCCTGTTCCAGACGCTGATCGCCTACATGCGCGAGCGCCAGCGCGCGGCCGGCTTCGAAGAAGTGAATGGCCCCGAGCTGATGGACCGCAGTCTCTGGGAAGCCTCGGGCCACTGGACCACGTTCGGCGAGAACATGTACACCACGCAGACGCCGGATGAGCGCGTCTACGCAATCAAGCCGATGAACTGCCCCGGCCACGTGCAGATCTTCAAGCAGGGCATCCGCAGTTACCGCGACCTGCCGGTGCGGTTCGCCGAGTTCGGCAAGGTGCACCGCTACGAGCCCTCGGGCGCACTGCACGGGCTGATGCGCGTGCGGGCCTTTACCCAGGACGATGCCCACGTTTTCGTCGCGCCCGGCATGATCACCGAGGAGTCGGCGCGGATCATCGCGCTGCTGATCGGCATCTACCGCGATTTCGGTTTCGACGACGTGCACGTCAAGTTTGCCGACCGCCCGCCAAAACGGGTCGGCAGCGACGAGATCTGGGACCAGTCCGAGAAGGCGCTGCGCGACGCGGCCACCGCGGCGGGTATCGAGACCACGTACAACCCGGGCGAGGGCGCTTTCTACGGCCCGAAGCTCGAGTTCCACCTGCGCGACGCCATCGGCCGGTCATGGCAGTGCGGCACGCTGCAGGTCGACCTGAACATGCCGGGCCGGCTCGGGGCGACCTACATTGACGCCCAGAGCCAGCGCCAGACGCCTGTCATGCTGCACCGGGCCATTTTTGGCTCGCTGGAGCGGTTTCTGGGCATCCTGATCGAGCATCACGCCGGCCGGCTGCCTGCCTGGCTGGCGCCAGTGCAGGTCGTCGTGTTGGGAATTACCAACCAACAGGACGAATACCTGATCAGGCTGGCTGATTCCCTTAGGAATCAGGGGCTTCGCGTCGCGTCCGACTTGCGCAACGAGAAGGTCGGCTTTAAGATTCGCGAGCACACGCTCGCGCGCGTGCCTTACCTATTGGTGGCGGGGGAAAAGGAAGTCTCCGCCAATACTGTTGCGGTGCGTAGCCGGAGCGGCAAGGACTTGGGCGTCATGTCGCCGCAGTCGTTCGTGGAACGATTGCGCGGCGAGCTCGGGAGCCGCGGGCGCACCACTATGGAGGATTGAAGTATCTCGACTGCAAGCAAGCGCATTCGGCGCAACGAAGACATCACGGCACCGCAGGTGCGTGTAATTGGCGCAGATGGAAGTCAGGCTGGAATACTGACCCGTTTCGAGGCCATGCAGCTGGCGCAAGCCGCCGAGCTGGATCTCGTTGAAGTGTCGCCCATGGCGGACCCACCGGTGGTTCGCATCATGGACTTCGGGAAGTACCTCTTCGAACAGAAGAAGAAAACCCACAGTGCGCAGAAGAAGACGAAGCAGCAACAGGTCAAGGAAGTTAAGTTTCGTCCCGGAACGGAAGAGGCGGATTACCAGGTCAAACTGCGCAATCTGATCCGCTTCCTCTCCGAGAACGACAAGGCCAAGGTGACACTACGTTTCCGCGGCCGAGAGATGGCGCATCAAGAGATCGGGCGCCGGCTTCTCGAGCGGGTTTCGGCCGACCTCGCCCTGGTGGGCACGGTCGAACAGAACCCGCTGATGGAAGGTCGGCAGATGGTCATGGTGTTTGCGCCGAAGAAGAAGTGATGGATTGAGAGGCCAGTTCGCCAGCACGCCGGTGCGACCGACGCGCTGAACGAACGGACCTCGAAGGTTCATCCGCCCGCAAGTGGGTGTCCAACAGACACCTTGCGAACGGGGCCACAAACAGGAGTTGAGAGTCATGCCCAAGTTGAAGACCAACCGGGCGGCGGCCAAGCGTTTTCGCAAAACGGCGAATGGGTACAAGTCCTATTCCGCCGGCCGTCGCCATAACCTCGGCCATCATTCCCGCAAGACCAAGCGCAAGCTGCGTTCCGGCGGTTCGAGCCTGATTCACGAAAGTGATGTCGGTCGTCTCGACCAGCTGCTGCCCAACGCCTAGCCACACGCCGAGTTATCCGGGAGTTCCACAGACATGGCACGAGTGAAGCGCGGCGTTACCGCAGGGAAACGCCACAAGAAGGTTCTCGCCAAGGCAAAGGGCTATTACAACGCCCGGCGCAAGGTGTTCCGCGCCGCCAACCAGGCGGTCATCAAGGCTGGTCAGTACGCGTACATTGGTCGGCGCCTCAAGAAGCGCGACTTCCGCGCGCTCTGGATCCAGCGCATCAACGCGGCATCGCGCGAGCATGGGCTGTCGTACAGCCGCATGATCGCCGGGCTCAAGGCCGCCGCGATCGAGATCGACCGCAAGATGCTCGCTGACATCGCGATGCACGATGCGGCCGCGTTTGGCGCGATCGTCACGAAGGTCAAGGCAGCCCTCCAGATCGCGTGATGCCGTGAGCGGCCAGAACGCGGGCCAGACTGTGGGTCAGCTCGAGCAGCTCACGCAATCCGCCCTCGACGAAGTCGCTGCGAGCAGTTCGCTTGCGGCGCTCGACGAGGTGCGGGTGCGCTGGCTGGGCAAGAAGGGCGCACTCACCGAGCAACTGAAATCCCTCGGCGGCCTGTCGGCTGCGGAGCGTCCGGCCGCGGGCGCGCGCATCAACGCAGCCAAGGAGCAGGTGCAGCAGGCGCTGGACGCGCGCAAGTCGGCGCTCGAGCGGGCCACGGTGGATGCGGCGCTCGCCGCCGGACGCATCGATGTCAGCTTGCCGGGTCGCGGCGAGGAGCGTGGCGGCCTGCATCCGATCACGCGCGCCCGGCTGAGCATCGAGACGCTGTTTCGCGACGTCGGTTTCGCGGTCGCCGAAGGGCCCGAGATCGAGGACGACTTCCACAACTTTGCGGCGCTGAACATTCCTGCGGACCACCCGGCGCGCGCGATGCATGACACGTTCTACTTCCGGGACGGCCGCGTGCTGCGCACCCACACCTCACCGGTGCAGATCCGCGCGATGCGCGCCGCCGTGCAGCAGGGCCGGCTGCCGCTGGCGATCATTGCGCCAGGGCGCGTGTTCCGCTGCGACAACGACATGACGCACTCGCCGATGTTCCACCAGGTCGAGGGGCTGCTGGTCGACGAGCGGGTCACTTTCGGCAACCTGAAAGCCATGCTGCACGGTTTCATGGAAGCATTCTTCGAGCGGCACTTGCAGATGCGGCTGCGTCCGTCGTATTTCCCGTTCACCGAGCCGTCGGCAGAGGTCGACATCTCCTGCGTGTTCTGCGCGGGCGCAGGCTGTCGGGTCTGCAAGCAGACCGGCTGGCTCGAGGTGGCCGGCTGCGGCATGGTGCATCCCAACGTGTTCAGCGCCTGCGGCGTCGATGCCGAGCGCTGGAGCGGCTATGCCTTCGGCATGGGCATTGAACGCCTCGCAATGCTGAAGTACGGCGTCAGCGACCTGCGCCTGTTCTACGAGAACGACCTGCGCTTCCTGCGGCAGTTCCGCGCCGTATGAAGATCCCGATGCATTGGCTGGCGGAGTGGGCCGACGCCGGATTGCCGCCCGGGGAACTGGGCGTGCGCCTGACGATGGCCGGCTTCGAACTCGAGGCGCTGACCCCGGCCGCGCCGCCGTTCGCTGGCGTGGTTGTCGCGCGTATCGTCGACGCGGCGCCTCATCCGCAGGCAGACAAGCTGCAGGTGTGCCGCGTGAGCGTTGGTGCCGCCGCAGCCGGTCCTGCCGATTCCGCGTCATTGCAGATCGTCTGTGGAGCGCGTAACGCGCGCGCCGGCCTGGTCACGGCGCTCGCCACCGTCGGGGCCACTCTGCCGGGGGGTACGTCGATCGGCGCGGCGAAGCTGCGCGGTGTGGAGTCGTTCGGCATGCTGTGCTCGGCCAGGGAACTGGGGCTGGCTGACGCGTCCGACGGCATCATGGAGCTGCCGGCCGATGCACCGCTGGGTCAGGACCTGCGCCGGTACCTCGAGCTCGATGACACCACGCTCGAGCTGAACGTCACTCCGAATCGGGGCGACGCGATGTCGGTGCTGGGCATCGCGCGCGAGGTCGGCGCCCTGTTCGGCAAGACACTCACGGGTCCGCGGATCGAAGCGGTTCCGGCCAGATTGACGGATACGCTGCCGGTGACGCTGGAGGCCGATTCTGCTTGCCCGCTCCTGGTCGGTCGCATCATCCGCGGTATCGACCCGTCTGCGCTCACGCCGATCTGGATGCGCGAACGCCTGCGTCGCGCTGGAGTGCGCTCGATCAGCGCCGTGGTGGACGTCACCAACTACGTGCTGCTGGAACTCGGCCAGCCGATGCACGCCTACGACCGGGCGCTGCTTGAGGGTGGGCTCAGTGCTCGCCTCGCGCGGCCGGGCGAGTCATGCGCGCTGCTCGATGGGCGCGAGGTGCAATTGCAGGCCGATATGCTGGTCATTGCAGACCAGGCCGGACCTGTCGGCCTGGCTGGCATCATGGGTGGGGTCCGCACGGCAGTGTCGGCCACGACGCGCGACGTCTTCCTCGAGGCGGCGCACTTTGTTCCGGCCGCCATTGCCGGACGCGGTCGTCGTCTGGGGCTGACCACGGATGCCGGTCAGCGCTTTGAGCGCGGTGTGGATCCGGCCGGCGCAGCCCGTGCGGTCGAGCGCACCACCGCGCTGATCCTGCAGATCGCGGGCGGGCAGGCGGGCCCTGCCGTGGTCACCGAGAGCACCGCCGGGCTGCGTGACAGCGCTCCGATCCTGCTTCGCGATGGTGCCGTCGAGCGGCTGCTCGGGCTCGCTTTGCCGCCAGCGCGAATCCATGGCGTGCTGCAGTCGCTTGGCATGCGGGTCACTGCAGCCGCGGGCGGGCAGCACGTCGTGCCGCCGTCGCACCGCTTCGACATTACCCTCGAGCGCGACCTCATCGAGGAAGTGGCGCGGATCGTCGGGTACGACGCCATACCTGAGGTCGACTCGCGGGTGCCGCAGCGCCTGCAGGCGCGACCGGCCGCGCAAGCCGCAGAGCCGCGGTGGCTGGACACCATGGCAGCGCGGGGTTTTCACGAGGCGATCACCTTCGCGTTCGTCGATTCGCGGCTGCAGCGCCAGCTGTTCCCGGACCGCGCCGCCGTGGCGCTCGAGAACCCGATTGCGAGCGACCTGGACGTGATGCGCGTGTCACTGTGGCCAGGCCTGCTCGCTGCCACGCGCGAGAACCAGCGGCGGCAGGCCAGCCGCGTGCGTCTGTTCGAGCACGGCGTGGTTTTCGAGCCGGGTGTCGACGGCGCCGCGCCTCACGAGTCGCCGCGCCTTGCCGCCATCGCCTGGGGCGCACGGGTGCCGGAGCAGTGGGGTCTGGCCAGCGAGCCAGTGCAGTTTGCCGATCTGCAGCGTGATCTGGAGGCGCTGGTGTCGACGCTGGGAGCCACGGCGGGTGCCGCAGCGCCGGAACTGCTGTTCGAGCCCGCAAGCCACCGGTGCCTGCATCCCGGACGTTCCGCGCAAGTCCGGCTGGCTGGCACGGCAGTCGGATGGCTCGGCGAGCTGCATCCCGAACACGTGCGAAGCCTGGACCTTGCCAGCGCGCCGAT
>JANPDV010000499.1:0-4749 GCA_031431655.1 Gammaproteobacteria bacterium
GAACCGAACCAGGCATACGAATCCGGCAGCTGCGGCGCACGACGGACATCAGCGACGTCCTCGAGGTAGACCGGCTTGCCGCCCTTCGCCCCGACGATCAGCGCCGCCACCTCGTCGCGGTCGGCGAGGAATTCACCCACCTGCACTGGGGTCACCTGGTTGCCGCCTACGAGTGAACCGGCCTGGCGCACCAGGTTGGCGCCCTGCAGGGCCGCCGCGACCTCGCCGAGCGTGAGCTCGTGGTTCGCCAGCCGCTGCACGTCGAGCTGCACGCGCACCACGTTGGCGGGGCTGCCGATCGTGTAGACGTCGCGGGTGCCCGGCACACGCTTGATTTCCGCCTCGATCGAGCGCGCGACCTTGCCGAGTTCGCCGGAGCCGCGCTGCGGATCACGCGTCCACAGGGTCAGCGCGAGCACGGGCACGTCGTCGATGCCACCCGGCCTGATCAGTGGCTGCAGCACGCCGAGGTTCGGCGGCCGCCAGTCCTGGTTCGAATAGATCGCGTTGTAGAGCCGCACGATCGCTTCGGTTCGCGGCTCGCCGACTTCGAACTGGACCGTGAGCACGGCCAGGCCCGGAGTCGAAGTGGAATAGATGTGCTTGACGCCTGCAATCTCTCCGAGCACGTGCTCCATCGGCACAGCGACCATGCTCTCCACCTGCTCGGAGGACGCGCCGGGAAACGGCACGAACACATTGGCAAAGGTGACGTTGATCTGCGGCTCTTCCTCGCGCGGCGTGACCATCACCGCAAAGAAGCCCAGCAGCAGGCCCGCGGTGGCCAGCAGCGGCGTCAGCTGATTGCGCAGGAAGAACGCAGCGAGCCGGCCGGAAGCACCGAGCGGCGGCAGGTCGGGGCCCTGCCCGGCCGTGCTCATGACGCCTTGCCGTCGGCAGGCCCGGCGTGCTTCATCGCCGCGAGTGGATCGAGCGCGACGCGGTCGCCCGCCGCAAGACCCGCGGCCACTTCGTAGCGTCCGTCGATCCGGCGACCGAGGCGCACCTGGCGCAGCGACGTGCGCCCGTCGGCCGTGAACACGTAGACCGCCGTGACTTCGCTGCGCTCGACCACGGAGGCCGCCGGCAGCATCAGCCGGTCGGCTTCGCCGATAACGAACCCGACCTTGACGAACATTCCCGGGTAAAGGTCAGCGGCATTCTCCGGCAGGTCGACCCGCGCGCGAAACGTGTTCGACTGGGGTGTCGCCACCGGGAACACGGTGAGCTTGCTGGCCGCAACCCGTCGGTCGTCCAGGTACACCGCCGCCTTGCCGACTTTCCGGACCTGCTCGACTACCCGCTGCGGGATGTCGACCCCGACGCGCAGATACTGCAGCGACAGACCGCTCACGAGCGGCGTGCCGGGCGCGACAGACTCTCCGACCTGGACATGCCGCTGGGTGACGACGCCGGCGTAAGGCGCCCGCACCTCGGTGTAGTCGAGTCCTTCGCGCGCGCTGGACAGCGCCGCGCGCGCGGCCTGCAGCCGCGCCACCGCCGAGTCACGATTCGCGGTCGCTTCGTCGAGCATGGCTTTCGGCACCACCTTGCGCGCATGCATGTCCGCGATGCGACCGAAGCGCGCCTGCGCCTCGGCCTCGCGCGCGGCCGCTTCCGTCAACGACGCCTGGGCCTGCGATAGCCCGGCGCGCTGCTCCGTGGCGCGCAGGCGCAGGATTACCGCCCCGGCGGGCACGAAGTCATTGACGTCGAAGTTGATCGCGACCACCCGGCCCGCCGTCTGCGCCGAAACCGTGCCCTGGTTGACTGCCTCGATCGTGCCGTCGAGCCGCCGCTCGATCGGCATGCGCTCGGTCTTCATGACCAGGACTGCATAGGGCGGCGAGGCGGCGACAGGCGGCGCCGTCGGCCCGGCTCCACTGCAACCGGCCATTGCCAGCAGCAGCGCTGCGCCGGAAGAAACGAGGACCGAAGCGCGGCTGGATCCAGGATTCACCGCCGCACCTGCGTCGTCAGAATGCATTGCCGGGTGCAACACCGAACCGGCGCAGGATCATGGCGAGCGGACAGAAGCCGGTGAAGGCGGACTGAAAGAGATTCAGCCCGACAAACGCGGCCAGCAGCAGCCACCAAGGCGATACGGTCCAGCCCAGCGTCACACCCACCAGCACCATGGTCCCGGCGAACGCGAGCACGATCCGGTCGATGTTCATGGCCGTCTCCTCTATGAAAACTTCCTGCCCTCGGCTTCTACTTATATTAGAAACATCTAATAATACAATTGCGGCTTATACTAGCCCCCTCCTGCTCAACAGCTCGCGTGGCCCGATGACATGATCAGCCCAATCGCCAGGCAGAGTCGCCAGGTTGCCAAGCGCGCCGACCAGGCGCGCAGGATGCGCCCCCACGCCGACGCCGCAGCCGCCTTGTTGAAGGCCATCGGGAACCCGCAGCGACTGCTGATCCTGTGCAACCTCGCCGGTGGCGAGCTGACGGTGGGCGAACTGACGGAGCGACTGCAGCTGGGACAATCGGCGACGTCGCAGCACCTGGCAGTGCTCAGGGCGCACCGCGCCGTCGCCACCCGACGTGAGGCGCAGGCGGTGTTCTACTCGCTTCGTGCCGGATCCGCGGCACGCGTAGTCGCGGTGCTGCACGACATCTTCTGCGCCCCGACGCCATCGGCGGCAGCGCGCCGCCGGCGCTGAGTTCGCGCACGGCTCGGGGTCAGCGCAGAGCGGGTCAAGCGCACTTCGGCAGTGCCGCTGCGAGGTGCTCGACGACGCGTTCGCCGTAGCGCTCGAGCAAACGGCCCGAAAGTGCCGGCGTGCGGTTGACGTCGAACAGCACGACCTCGCCGTCGCGCAGTACGTAGTCGAGCTTGCCGTAGTCGATGCTGCGCTCGCGGCAGATGGCGCGCAGCTGCGCCGGCGCGTTCACGGCCTCGACGCTGTGGGCATTGCCGGCCTTGACCACCGCCTTGTGCGACTTCAACAGCAGGTTCACCTCGTGCTCGCCAAGGACGTAGCAGTAGCGCAGGCAGTAGTCGTCGCCATCGCGTTCCGGCAGGAAGCGCTCGACGACGAGACTGGGATTGCGGAACACGCCGGCTGGGGTGTCACGCAACGACTCGAACACCGGGTATTCACCTGCGTCCATCGTCTGCACGCGGTCCCACTCGTCGGGCTCAGCCACGCCCGCGCCGAAGCGGCGCAGCACGCGCTGCAGCCGGGTGCCGCGTGCCGGCTGCGAGCCTGGCGGCGCGACGGCTGCGCGTTCGCCGAGCCGCGCTTCAGGGCGGCCGCCGTAGTTGCGGTCCGTCTTGACGATCACCTGACCCTTGTAGCCATCGCCCCGGCGCAGCAGGTTGCGGCTCACGGCGGTCTTCGAAATGTCCACCAGATTGCGGTTCAGCACGACCGGGTAGCGCGCGAGCAGTTCGCGATAGAGCTCGGGCGTCACCGTGAGGTCGAGGTGCGGAATGACGACGTCGGCCGGAACGAAGCGGCTCGCTCCGCGAACGACCTCGATTTCGTGTCCTTCGCGGCCCCAGCGATCGAGCAGCCAGCGCAGCATGTAGTTCGTCCGTTCGAACCAGGAATCTGCCTCGTGCAGCAACACAACGATCTTCATCTCTGGCCTCGTGCTTGGGGTGCCGGAGCGCTGGCCCACCCCTGACCAGATCATTCCGCGACACAGGGGCGACTGGGCGGAGAACTGTACTGCGCTGATCGAGGATCGCAACCGGCACCTGGCGATCTGGCACTGGCCGGCCGCACTCGAGGCTCAGCCGCTGGTCGAGCGCCCAGCCGGCGTCAAAGTTGCGGCCTGGGGCCACCGGCCAGCCACGCGGGCCTTTCACGCGGGCGACCAGCGTGGTTGACTAGGGCGATCCGGTGGCCCTCGGGGGATGCTCGATGTTCTCCTCACTGATCGACGACGTTTCGCTCGGCCGCAGACGGGCCATTGCAGCGCTGCTGGGCGCCGGGCTGGGTGCTGGAATCGGGAACGCTGCGGGCCAATCGCCAAAGACCTCGGCGGGCCGTTCCGGCGCCCTGGACCTGTCTAAGCCGCTCGACAACCTGTACGCCTTCGGCAAGATCTGGTCGACGTACGCCGACAAGCCCGCCATCAGCGCGTTCCACGGGCTGATGTACCTCCGCATCGGCGACCGCCGCATGCTGCCGATCTTCGGCTACGTCGGCACCGGCGTGCTGCACGCGAAATTTGACGCGAATACGGGCACGCTGGTCCGCAAGTCGCGCGAGACCGGTTACTTCACCGACCTGCGCACCGGCGAGATCCTCGAAGAGTGGACCAACCCGATCACGGGCGAGACAGTGCCGGTCTACCATTTCTACAACGACCTCGCCGCGTTCCGGATGCAGGCGCCGGACATGCCCATCCTTGCACTCGGCAAGGCCGCGGATGCACCGACGCTGATGAACGAGGGCAGCGTGTTTCCCCGCGCCGACGGCAGGGTGCCGCTGCTGCTGCCGTTCCAGCAGCTTGGCACCGACCACATGATGCTGACCTGGGACTACACCCACGAGTACACCAACCCGGTCACGCCCGAAGGCTGGCCAGGCTACTCAACCGGGCCGCGCATCTCGCCGTCGGAACACTTCACGCTCAACTTCTCGAAGCGCGACCTCGAGGACCGCAACCTGCCCAGCGTGCGGCATACCTCCGGCTTTTCGCGACTGTCGCAACCATGGCCATTCATGAAGATGGGTGGCACGAAGTACAAGGATGCCGTCATATTCGGCCGATTGTTCAGCCACA
>JANPDV010000500.1:0-15723 GCA_031431655.1 Gammaproteobacteria bacterium
ACCGGCGTGCTGGTGCTGTCGGCCTGGGCGCTCGGCATCCTGAACAGCCACCGCAAGTTCTTCGTGCCCTACTTCGCGCCGGTGCTGTGGAACTTCGCGATCATCGCCGCGCTGCTGGCGTTCAGCCGCGGCGGCAACCTCAATGCGCTGCTGACCGCGGCCGCCTGGGGCGCGCTGGCCGGCGGTGTCCTGCAGTTCGGCTTCCAGCTGCCCTGGGTGCTGCGGGTGGATCGCGAGATCCGTCTCAACAGCGGCCGCGGCGAACCAGCGTTCAAGGAGGCGGTGCGCAACGCGGGGCCCGCGATCATGGGTCGCGGCGTGGTGCAGATCAGCGCGTACGCCGACCTGGTACTCGCGAGCCTGCTGGCGATCGGCGCGGTCTCGCGGCTGCGTTACGCGCAGACGCTCTACGTGCTGCCGATCAGCCTGTTCGCGATGAGCATTGCGGCGGCCGAGCTGCCCGAGTTCGCGCGCGAACGCGGCAGCCTGAGCGATGCGCTGCGCACGCGGCTGATCGAAGCCGCGCGCCGCGTGGCGTTCTTCATCGTGCCGAGCTTCATCGCATTCGTGGTGCTCGGCCACGCGTTCGTCGCCGGCCTGTACCAGTCCGGCCAGTTCCGCTCGGCCGATGTCACCATCGTCTGGCTGACGCTGGTCGCGTACAGCCTCGGCATGATGGCCTCCACCAGCACCCGCCTCTACCAGTCGGCGTACTACGCGCTGCGCGACACGAAGACGCCCGCGCGGGTCGCCGGCCTGCGAGTGCTGGTGTCCGCCATCGCGGGGGCGACGCTGATGCTGCAGTTCGAGCCGGTCTCGCTCGGCCGCTGGACCCTGCCGGCCGGCGTGTTCGCCGACCTGCGCATCGACGGGCTACCGCTAGGGCCCGTCGGGCTGGCGCTCGGCGCGGCGGTAGGCGCCTGGCTCGAGTGGGTGCTGCTGCGCCGTTCGCTGACGCCGCGCATCGGCGAAGTCGGCGTGGGCGCACCGGCGCTCGTGAGGATGTTCGCGGCGGCACTGGGTGGAGCCGCGATCGGCGTGGCCGTGATGCTGGCAACGGCCGCGCTGCACCGCGTGCCCGCCGCCGCGCTGGTTGCTGCGGCATTCGGCGTCACCTATCTTGCGCTGGCGCAAGTGCTCGGGGTCGTGGAGGCGCGACGGTTCGCCCAGTCGCTCACTCGCCGCCTGCGTCGCCCCAAGGTCTAACCAAATGCACCGCATCCACATCGCCAGATTCGCCGCTCTCGTGCTGCTGGTCACCTGTTGCGTAGGCAACCGCGTCGCCGCATCGCCGGATCGCGTGCGCGTCGAAGGCGGACGACTGCAGGGTGCGATTGCAGCCGACATCGCCAGCTTCAAGGGCATCCCGTTTGCGGCGCCGCCCGTGGGCCCGCTGCGATGGCGGGCGCCGCAGCCGCTCAAGGCGTGGTCGGGCGTACGCGCTGCAAGCGAATTCGGCAACGCCTGCCTGCAGCCGCCGCCGCGTGCGACGTCACCCGCACTGCGCGTGCCGGTCAGCGAGGACTGTCTGTACCTCAATGTATGGCGGCCGTTGAGCACGAAGGATCGGCTGCCGGTCATGGTCTGGATCCACGGCGGTTCACTCGTCAACGGCACCACGGCGATCGCGCTGTACGACGGGGCGGGACTGGCACGTCGCGGCGTGGTGCTGGTCTCGATCAACTATCGCCTCGGCTACGCCGGCTACTTCGCGCATCCGTCGCTGACGCGCGAAGCGGCAGACGGCGGGAAGCTGGCGAACTATGGCCTGATGGACCAGATCGCGGCATTGCAGTGGGTGCAGCGGAACATCCGTGCCTTCGGCGGCGATCCATCACGAGTCACGGTGTTCGGGCAATCGGCTGGCGCCCTGTCCATTGAAGCACTGATGGCGAGCCCGCCGGCGCGCGGCGTGTTCCACCGCGCTATCGTGCAGTCCGGGTACTACCGGGGCTCATATCCGCGGCTCGCGGAACGAGCGCCGGACGGGCGGCGGTCGGCCGAGGATGACGGCGTCGCGGCGCTGAAGGCGATCGGTATCGAAACCGGTGATGTCGCAGTGCTGCGTGGCCTGACGTCGGCGCAACTGCAGTCGCTGCCGCCGCATGGCCTGAGCGGCGCATTGCCGGCGCTCGACGGTCGTTACGTAGTCGAGGACCTGTGGACCACGTTTCGCGAGGGGCGACAGGCGCCTGTGCCGATGATGCTCGGCGCGACCGGCCAGGAGACCCCGCCATTGCCGCCCGAACTGCGGGCCCAGTTCCGTGGTGCGCTGGCGCAGTTCATCTCGCGCGAAGAGGAAGCCCGGCTGCTGCCGGCCTACGGCGGCCAGGAGGGGCTGGACCTGAGCCTGTCGGCCGATTTCACCTTCGCCGCGATGATGCGCAGCTTCGGCAAGCTGCATCTCGCGCGCGGGCACCCGACGTATCGCTATCGCTTCGCGACGCTGCCCGAGGCCGCGGCCGCGACGCTCAAGGGCCTGCCTCACAGCGGCGACCTGCCGTACGTCTTCGGCACGCTGGATGCTGCCCCATGGAAAATGGCGGCTCGCGACCGCGCAGTGTCGGACGCGGCGATGGATTACTGGGTCGAGTTCGCGCGCAGCGGTCGCCCGGCACCCAGCGGCCGGCCCGCGTGGCCCAGCGCTGCGGACGACCGGATCATGCTGTTCGACAACGAAGGCGCACGACCGCAGGCGGATGACCTGGCCACGCGCTACGAGGCGCTGGCCGAGGTCGTTGATCCGCGATCATGACTGGGCAATTTCCCCGTGCCTACCTGCTCCGCTCCAGCGCCGTGAGCACGTATTCCGTCCGGGCCGACTTCCAGACGAACTTGACGAACAGCGCGTCGGGCCCGGTGACGTAGTAATCGACAACATCGTCGATGCGGAAGTGATCGCAGGGGAAGGTGCCCGCCGGCACGGTCACGTCCTCCTGGCCGAGATACTCGAGCCCATGGGTCTTCACTTGGCCGCTCTGCATCGGCGCCTTGGTGCCCATCGCCATGTCGTAGACGGTGATGGTCTGGATTCCGCCCTTGGCCTTGTCGTAATACCAGCCCGGCCAGACATTGGTCGCCAGCGGATGAGGGATGAAGGAAAACCGCGCCGGGATCTTCATCGTCTCGCGGGTGATGGTGTCCGCGAAACGCGTGGTGACATCGATGACCCCCTCCTTCACCAGGAACAGGCTGGCGCTGCGGAACGCACCGTCCTTCCAGAACTGGGTGAAGGCTTCCAGCGGTTGGAAATCCGCGCCCACGCGCATGACCACCGTGTACATGTGGCCGATGGTGTCGACATGATCGGTGGCGTTAACCGTGCGCGAACCGTCCGTATGCACTATCACGTCCCAGGTCTCGCCACCGGTCACCTTGCCGGTGTCGGTGTTGCGATGTTCGATTTCGCCGCGCGCCCAGCGCGCCACGTTGACCCCGCCTGGCCGGTAGGGCTCAGCCGCGGATACACCGGTGGCCGTCGCCAGAATCACGACTGCGACAATGACAATGCGACGAATCATGGGCTCTCCTCGATGGCGCCGGCATCAGATGCGGCGATCGCGATCTCTCGGCGAACAGTATTCGGTCCAGGCCGCCGATGATAGTTGTTGGCACGTAGCGCTCCTCGAAGAACTCGTGCTGCCATCGCTCGGATGGCGTCTGCCTCCTTGGGACGTATCGCAGGGAAGCGCGAGACTGCGGCGACGGTCCCGCCGCGGCCCGGACGCCATGCCAGCAGCCGGCCAAGCACGGGCCGGAACGGTGCTGGCAATGCTTTCATTGCGGGTTACCTGCGTGATAGCATTGCCCGCATTGCAGAGTCTGGCGGGAGATTCAACGTGGCTCAGCTCATGGTGCGCAACCTGCCCGAAGACCTCGTCCGCGCGCTGAAGCAGCGCGCGGCCCGCCGCAATCACAGTGCGGAGCAGGAGCATCGCGACATCCTGCGGGCGGCGCTCCATGCCCCGGCACGCCGCTCGCTGGCCGAAGTTCTCGCGACCATGCCGAACGTGGGCAAAGATGAGGACTTCCATCGCTCGTCGACTCGCTCGACCACGTCACCCTCCTCGATCTCGCGGGCTCGGCCGCGCCAGTCCCGGGCCGCTCGCCGTCGCCCGGAGTCCCGCTGATCAATGCTGGCTGATCGGCGAACATGTACCTCGTTGATACCGATGTCATCAGCGAAGCCCGCAAGGGGGCGGGCGCGCATCCCGGGGTCCGCGCCTTCCTCGCCGATGCCGCGCGGGACGGCACCAGGCTCTATCTGTCGGCGGTGACCATTGGCGAGCTGCGTCGTGGCGTCGAGCGCCTCCGTCACCGAGGTGACGCGACCCAGGCCGCCCGGCTGGAGCGCTGGCTGACAGACCTGTGCGAGGACTACGCTGACACGATCCTCCCCCTCGACACCGACGTCGCGCACGTATGGGGCCGGCTGCGCGTTCCGAATCCGGAGAATCCACTCGACAAGCAGATTGCCGCGACGGCCCTCATCCATGGCCTGACCGTGGTCACCCGCAACGCGTCGCACTTCTCGGGGACCGGCGTCGCACTGCGGAATCCATTCGCCTGACTCGCCAGCGACCCAGGCGGTGCCAGAGTGGCGCGCGACAAGCGGCGGTTGGATCTTGGTCCTCTACCGTGGCTGAGTTCGCCGCAGATGCGCCAGCAACGCGAGCAGCCGCTCGTCGCGTGCCGCGAGCCGCGTCGCTCGCGTGGATTCCGGCCAGCGCGCGCTGCCCTCGGCCGCGATGCTGGCAATGAGTTCCGTGGTGAGCGGCAGCGGATCGGCGCCGCGCGACGTGGCAATGCGCTCAATGGCGGGGCCGAAGCGCGTCAGGTAGTCGCCGATGCCGTTCGGCGCGTTGAGGTCGCCCACTTCCATCGGGCCCATGAACGTCCAGCGACGGCCGAGCCCGTCCTTGAGCGCGCGATCGATGTCCTCGGGGCTGGCGACGCCATCGGCGACGAGCCGCAGCGCTTCGGCGAGCAGCGTCCACTGCAGGCGGTTCAGCACGAAGCCGTCGATCTCGCGGCGCACATGGATCGGTGACTGGCCCACGGACTCGAGCAGCTGCAGCGTGCGAACGACCGCCTCGGGCGCGGTGAACTCAGCGCCCGATACTTCCGTGAACGGGATCAGGTGCGGCGGATTCACAGGATGCGCGACGATGCAGCGCGCGCGGCCGGGCAATCCATCGGCGAATTGGCTGGTGGGAAACGTGGAGGTAGAGCTGGCGAGAATCGCCTCCGGCGCGGCCTCGCGATCGAGCGCGGCGAACAGCTCGCGCTTGGCATCGAGGCGCTCGATGATCGATTCCTGGACGTACTGCGCATGCGACAGCGCAGCCCGCCGGTTCGGCTCGAGCTGCACGCGAGCCACAATCGCCGCGGCGGCTTCCTGCAGCATCCCGGCATCGGCCAGCGACTGCGCGGCGCGCTCGACGAACGCGCGGGCCCGTTCGAGTTGCCGCGGATCCTGGTCGTGCACGGCGACGCCGAGCCCCGCACGCGCGAACACCACCGCCCAGCTGGCGCCGACGAGACCGGCGCCGACTACGGCGACGCGCTGGATCAGGCCTGGCGAGGGGGTGCGCGACGATGGATCAGGCGAGACTTGCGGCGACATCGGTGGAGCTCTATCGGCAGGCGATCGCATGTCGACGTGCACGACGTACGGCGGCGCCTGGCTCGACGGTACCCATGAGCCCCGAATGCTTCGCCTGTGGGAATCCGTCCGCGAGCAACCTCGCACCTGCACTACGCAGGCGCGTGTCGGGTCGAACCGGCCTTGGCGGGGCTTGGCGCGCCAGGACGGCGCGCCCAGAGCCACAGGGATGTGCTCCTGGCGTCCCCGCCAAGGCCGGTTCGACCCGGCACGCGCCGTCGGACTGGAGATGCTTCGTAGCTGATCGCGCCGCGACGTGTGCAGGCGCCGCGCCCAGCTCCCTGATTTCCCAAGACACCCCAAGTAAGCGCCATTTCAGCTAGCCGATGAAGCTCGCGCGAATGCCGTCGATGACGAATTGCACGGCGAGCGCGCCCAGCACCACGCCGAGCAGCCGGTTCGCCACGTTGGCGCCGGTGGGCCCGAGCAGGCGCATCACCGGACCGGCCGCCAGCATCAGCACCAGCGCGATCGCGAGCACCAGCAGCGCCGCAGCCAGCAGCACGCCGAACGCCAGAGGCTGCTGCAGCACCGACAGCGGCCCGAACCACAGCAGGATCGTGGTGAGCGCTCCCGGCCCGGACATGAACGGGAATGCCAGCGGGAACACCGAGATGTCGGCGCGCTTGCGGCTTTCGGCCTGCTCGTCGGTGGAGGTGCGGGTGCCGGACTCGCGCGCGAATACCATTTCCAGTGCCACCACGAACAGCAGCAGGCCGCCGAAGATCCGGAACGCATCGATGCTGATGCCCATGACCGCGAGGAACGCCGCGCCCGACAGCGCGAACAGCAGGATGATGCCGGTGGCCACCAGCACCGACTTGATTGCCATGCGCCTGCGGTAGGCGGCGCTCGCGCCTTCGGTGAGCCCGGCAAACACGGGCACCAGCGAGATCGGCTCGACGACGACGAAGAACACGACGAAGAACTTGATGAAGGACTCGAGCACCTCAGGACCTGCCGCCTGCCGAGCCCAGTGCACGATCGACCAGTCCGGCGCGCATCATGAACCAGAACAGCAGGATGCCCGGAACGGCGAGCGCGGTCGTCAGCAGGTAGAAGTTGACGTAACCCATTGCCTCGATCAGTCCACCGGCCGTGGTGCCCGTCAGCAGGCGGCCGACCACGCTCGCGGCGGCGGATATCAGCGCGTACTGCGTTGCCGTGAACTGCAGGTTGCAGAGCGCCGAGAAATAGGCCACCACCACCACTCCGCCAAAGCCGCTGGCGAAGTTCTCGAAACCGATCGCGCCGGCCATGCCCGCGTTGCTGTGCCCGACCGCGGCAAGCAGCGCAAAGCTGAGGTTCGAGACGCACATCAGCACCAGCGCGATCAGCACGGAGCGCTTCAGCCCGAGCTTCGCGAACGCCAGGCCGCCGACCAGGATGCCCGCGAGATAGGCCCAGAAGCCGAAGCCGACGTCATACAGCGCGATCTCGTCGTTGGTGTACCCCAGGTCGTTGAACAGCAGCCGGAAGGTGAGGTTCGCCAGCGTGTCGCCGATCTTGTGGACGAGCACGAACAGCAGCACCAGCCAGGCCCCGGCACGCTGCATGAACTCCACGAATGGCCCGATGATGGAGCTCCAGACGGCCGCGAGGCCGCGCCTGGCATTGACGACGACATGGCGCGCCGGCTCGCCGACGATCAGCCCGGTCAGCATCGCCGGCAGCGCGAACGCGGCGCAGGCGATGTAGGCCGTGGCCCAGCCCATGCGGTCCGCAAGCAGCAAGGCGAGCGCGCCGGCGCCGGCAGCGCCGATGCGCCAGCCGTACTGCGACATGCCCGAGCCGACGCCGAGCTGGTCGGGGCGCAGCGTTTCGATGCGATAGGCGTCGATGACGATGTCGAAGGTGGCGCCGGCGATGCCGACCAGCACGGCCGCCACGATCGTCGCCTGGATGTCGGCCCGCGGATCGACCAGCGCGAGGTTGACCACCGCGGCCATCACGGCCGTGCCGGCGAGCAGCAGCCAGGAGACGCGCTGGCCGAGCCGGCCGAGCAGCGGGATGCGCACGCCATCGACGATCCATGCCCAGAACACCTTGAGGTTGTAGACCAGGAACGCCAGCGTGAAGGCCGTGACCGTGCGCTTGTCGATGCCATCCTGCGCGAGGCGCGTGGTCAGCGTGGCGCCGATCATCGCAAACGGAAAACCCGACGAGATGCCGACGAAGAATGCCGCGAGCGACTCGCGCTCGAAGTACGGTCGCAGCAGGCCCCTCACAGTGCGTAATCCACGATCAGGGGCGCGTGATCCGAGAAACGCTGCTGCTTGTAGATGGCGACGCTGCGCGCCGCCCCGCGCAGCCGCGGCGACACGATCTGGTAGTCGATGCGCCAGCCGACGTTCTTGTCCCAGGAGGCGCCGCGGTTGGACCACCAGGTGTACTGGTCCGGCTCCTGGTTGACCTCGCGGAACGCATCGCTGAAGCCGACATCGCCCAGCAGCCGGTCCATCCAGGCGCGCTCCTCGGGCAGGAAGCCGGAATTCTTCTGGTTTGATTTCCAGTTGCGCAGGTCGATCGGCTTGTGCGCGATGTTCCAGTCGCCACAGATGACGTAGTCGCGCTTGCGGCGCTTGAGGCCCTGCAGGTGGGGCATGAACGTTTCAAGGAAGCGGAACTTGGACGCCTGGCGCTCCGGACCGGCCGAGCCCGACGGTGCGTACAGCGACACGACCGACAGCGCGCCAAAGCGGGCCTCGAGATAACGCCCCTCGTCGTCGAACTCGGCCACGCCGAAGCCGCGCACGACCGAGTCGGGCTTGTGGCGCGCATAGAGCGCTACGCCGGAGTAGCCCTTGCGCTGCGCGTCGTAGAAATAGCGTGTGTAGCCGGGGATGTCGACGTCGTGGCCGTCGAGCTGGTCCGCCTGGGCCTTGGTCTCCTGCAGGCAGATGACGTCGGCCTGCTGGGACCGCAGCCACTCGAACGCCCCCTTGGCTGCCGCCGAGCGAATGCCGTTGGCGTTGAGGGACACGATTCGCATCCCGCTATCATACTGGCATGCAGGATTATCAACGCACGTTCATCGACCTTGCACTGTCGCGCGGTGCACTGCGCTTCGGGCGCTTTACGCTGAAGTCGGGGCGGGTGAGCCCCTACTTCTATAACTCGGGACTGTTCGACGATGGCGAGGCGATCGACGTGCTCGGCCAGTGCTACGCCACCTCCCTGCAGCGCTCGGGCCTCGCCTGCGAGATGCTGTTCGGTCCGGCGTACAAGGGCATTCCACTGGTGACGGCAACGGCCGGCGCGCTCGCGGCGCACCACCAGCGCAACCTGCCGTGGGCCTTCAATCGCAAGGAAGCCAAGACGCATGGCGAGGGCGGACAGCTCGTCGGCCGCGCCCTGGGAGGCCGCGTGGTCATCGTCGATGACGTCATCACGGCCGGTACCGCAATCCGCGAATCGGTGGAACTGATCCGCGCTGCCGGCGCCACGCCGGTCGGCGTGCTGCTGGCGCTGGACCGGCAGGAACGCGGGCAGGGTCCCCGGTCGGCGGTGCAGGAAGTCGAGGCGCAGTTCGGGCTGCGTTGTGTGAGCCTGCTCACACTTTCGGAGCTGATCGACGCCCTGGCGACGCCGGTAGCGGGCGTGGCGCGCATTTCTGCGGCGGACTTCGCGGCGCTACGGGCATATCGCGACCAGCATGGTGCGGCCGGGTATTCCCCGGCGCTGCCCTGATGCAGAATATGCCGATGCGTCGCTTGCCCTACCCGAGAGGCTGCTTGCTCGGCTGCGCCCTCTTGTGGGTCGCGGCGACGGCCGCTCCTGCGCTGGCGCAGGAGGGCGCCAAGGGTGGCGCCTACAAGTACACCGACGACAAGGGCATCGTGCACTACGGTGACCGCATTCCACCTGAGTACGCGAAGCGCGAACGGGCGATACTCAATCGCGAAGGCGTGGAGGTGCGGCGGCTCGCGGCCGAACGCACGCCCGAGCAGCTCGCGCTGGACAACGCCCAGGCGGAAGCGGCGCGCAGGCAACGCGATCACGACAGCTTCCTGCTCAGCACCTACACGTCCGTGCGCGACATCGAAATGCTGCGCGACCGGCGCCTGGGCCAGATTGCCGACCAGCGTCGCTCCGTGGAGAGCTATATCGCCACGCTCAACGAGCGGCTGGACGCCCTGCAGGCACGAGCCCAGGTGTTCCGGCCCTACAACGAAACCGCCGGCGCGCGGCGCATGCCGGACCAGCTCGCGGAAGATCTCATCCGCACCATCAACGAGGTGCGGCAGCAGCAGAACAGCGTCAGGCAGCGGCTGACCGAAGAACGCAATCTCGGCGGCCAGTTCCAGGCGGACATCGAGCGCTACCGCGCCCTGCGCGGCAGCGGCCAGGCCAGTGCCGCCGCCGGCCCCGGAACCGCATCGACCACCGCCCGTTGAACCGCAGCGTGGCCGCTGATGCACGGCACACAAGATCGGTGCCAGAATATTGATTGCGCCCATCGGGGCCAAGCAACGCAGGTCGAACGCCATGCCGAATATCTCCCGTGCCGCTGCACTCTGCCTCGCCATCGCCACCACGCTGATCGGCACGGCAGTCGCCCAGGCCCCGGTCCCGGGCGAACGCTGGAAACAGACGATGAGCATGGAGATGCAGGGCACGAAGATGCCGATGCCGCCGTCGACCATCTGTGTGCCTGTCGGTAAAGCGGCCGAGGCCCTGTCGAACAACGGCGGCGGCGGCGATTCCCAGTGCACGATGACCAATGCGCAGCAGCGCGGCAACTCGTTCAGCGCCGACATGACCTGCGTATCGAAGCGCGATGGCACCATCACCGGGCGCATCGAGCAGGTGCAGGAGTCACCGACCAAGATGCGCGGCCGGATGACCATGAACTCCAGGCAGGGCAACATGGTCATGAATCTGGAAAGCGAGAAGCTCGGCGGCCAGTGCGACGCGGCCGAGATGGAACGCAAGATGAACCAGATGATCGCCAAGGCCGAGAATGACGTCGCCAAGGAGCAGGCCGAGCGCTGCAGCAAGTCCGCCGCCGAGCTGCGACGGGATCCTTCGCAGCTCCCCACCTACATCCAGACGTTCGCGGACACCAGTCCAGGCAATCCCCTGCTGTGCAAGGGTGCGGCAGAGAAGAAAGACTTCTGCACGGCCACGCAGAGCCGGCGCGGCTTCGCTGCGCTCGACTCGATGCAGCGCCGCGTCGCAACCGACAAGGAGCTTGAACGCCAGATGCCGCCGGGCTCACGCAACATGATGGCGACGGCGTTTGGCGCTTGTGGAATGGGCACCACCACCACGGCCATCGAGGCCGTGAAAGTGCGCCATGTTGCCGCCGCCGAAACCGAAGGCGACTGGGGCTTCTTCATCCGCTACGCGCCCAAGGCGCGGGTCGACGCGCTGGGCGACGCGAACTGCACGGGCCGGGCCTTCACCGAAGCGCGTAGCCCGCGCTACGCCAGCTTCTGTGCGTCATGGGGTCTTCGCAAGGCCGGTGGCGCTGCGGCCAGCAATCAGGAAGCGTATCCGCCCGCTGGGACCACGGCTGCCGGCGCGCCGCAGGGCGCCGGCAGTTCTGCGTCGCCCGGAGCCCAGGGCGAGCCGGTGCCGGTGCAACAGGAGCCAGTCCAGACCAACAAGGCCAAGGACGCGCTCAACAAGGGCACGAAGATGCTCAAGGGTATCTTCGGCGGCGGCGGCAACTGAGAGTTCGCGCGCTCGCGGCGTGCGCCCTGGCGCTCGCGCTGGGCTGGACCAGCGGCGCTGCGCGCGCCGCCCGTGAGAATCCCTTTCCGCTCGCCGCAGCCTCCTATGGCGTGGTGCTCGACGGCGAACTGATCTGGGCCGGGGCGCCCGATACGCCGCGCGCCCCGGCATCGCTCACCAAGCTGCTCACGGCGCTGGTGCTGCTGGAGCAGGACTGGAAACCGGCGGCCGTCATCCGCGTCAGTCGCGCAGCGGCAGCGGTCGAAGGCACGCGCGCCGGCCTGCGCGCGGGTGAGTCGCTGACGGCCGACGACGCGCTGACCGCGTTGCTGGTGCGTTCGGCCAACGACGCCTGCCGCGCGCTGGTGGAGAGCGCGGCGGCCAGCACGGCGGAGTTTGCGTTGCGCATGAATGCGCGCGCACGCGCCCTCGGCATGACGCGTTCGCACTTCGGCGACCCCTGTGGTCTCGACGCGCCAGGCCAGCAGTCCACGGTGCGCGACCTGCTGCGGCTCGGGGCAGCGGCGTTGGCCGAACCCCGCATTGCGAACCGCGCCGGCCGGGCAGAGGCACGCATCACGACAATCGCAAGCGGTGGCGGCGCACGCGACGCTGCGAGCGGTCGTGCAATCGATCTGCGCAACAGCAACGCCCTGCTCGGCCGTGTCGCCGGCACCATCGGCCTCAAGAGCGGCTTCACCAGCAACGCGGGTCGCTGCGTGATCGCCGTGGCGGTTCGCGATGGGCACCATGTCTGGGTGGTGCTGTTGAACGCGCCGAACCGCTGGTGGGTCACTCAAGGCCTGATCGAGGAAGCCTTTTCCCGCGTGCTGCAGGCGCGGACGTGACCGCCTGCCGGCAGGAACCCGCAACGTGGCTGGTCAGCGCGTTGCTGGCGCTGGCGGTGGTGCTGCTCGGGCTCCCCAGCCTCGGTTCCAGCTTCCAGTTCGACGACTGGAACGTGATCGTCGGCGACCCGCGCGTGCACTCGGTCGCGGTCTGGTGGGACTCCATGCCGGGGATGCGGCCGCTGCTGAAGCTCAGCTACGCCATCAACTACGAACTAGGCGGGATGCCGTCGGGTTTTCGCGCCGTCAACCTGCTGCTGCATGCCGGCAACACGGTGTTGATCTACCGGCTGCTGGCAGTGATGGGCCCGGGTGCGGCGGCGGCGCTCGCGGCGGCCATGTTCGCGCTGCATCCGGCGCAGACCGAGACGATCACCTACATCTGCGGTCGCTCCGGCGCGCTGGCCGCGAGCTTCGCGCTTCTAAGCGTGCTGCTCTGGCTGCAGCGCGACAGCACGGGCCAGCCGCGATCGATGCGCGCGGGCGCGCTGCTCAGCCTCGCCCTGGCACTGGCGGCCAAGGAAACGGCCGCGATCGTTCCGCTGGTGATGCTGCTGTGCGAGCTGGCGCGGCGGCCGCCGGGCCAGCCGGCAATCCAGGCCGCGCGACGGGCGCTGCGTGACCTGGTGCCGCCGCTGCTGCTGGTTGCATTGGCGCTGCTCGCAGGACTGGGCATTGCGGCGTACCGCTTCGTCGGCGGCGCCTACCTGGCCGAGCGCTCGATCCTCGACAACCTGCTGACCCAGGCGAATGCCGTCAGCTATCTGATCGGCCAGCTGGTGTTCTTCGACCGGCTGAACATCGATCCAATGCTGGCAGTCCCGGCGCGCGGCGACCCGGCCGCGCTGGCCCGCGGCGCCATGCTGGCCGCGATGCTGGCGGCGGGCGTCCTGGGCCTGCGCGGACGGGCACGCTGGGGCTTCGGCGTGCTGTGGTTCTTCGCCTGGCTCGCGCCGACCAACTCGATCGTGCCTCGGCTCGACCCCGTCAACGACCGGCAGCTGTATCTCGCGCTGGCCGGGCCGGCATGGCTGGTGGCGAGCGCGCTGTCCAGGTCCTGGCCAATTGCGGCGCGGCGCTGGAGCGCGCGCGGGGTCGCGTCAGGGCTGGTGGCAGCGCTGTTGCTGGCCGGGCTCGCGTTCGCCACGCTGGAGCGCAACCGGGTCTACGCGACCGAAGTCAGCCTCTGGCAGGACGTGACGCGCAAGTCGCCGCGCAACGCGCGCGCCTTCAACAATCTCGGCATGGCCTACGCGCTGCAGTGCCGGCGCGAGGCCGCAGTGGCCGCGTTCGACGAGTCGGCACGGCTGGATCCGGCCGACACGCGCGCGGCTGTCAACCGCGTGCTGCTGCTGAACGGCGAGCTGCCGGGCCTGCCCGCGCGCTGCCCGGGTCCGTAAGGTATTCTTCGCGGCCCGCGCCTGCGCGGTGAATCGAGAGGTCCGGACAATGGGCGAATTCACTGCGTTGATGGCCCGCGATGGCCACGAGTTCCAGGCGTGGCTGGCGAAGGCGAAAGGCCCGGCCCGCGGCGCCGTAGTGATCATCCAGGAAATATTTGGCGTCAACGCCCACATTCGCGCGGTAGCACAGGGTTACGCCGATGACGGCTTCGTCGCGATCGCGCCGTGCCTGTTCGATCGCGTGCAGCGCGGCCTGGAACTCGGCTACGGCCCGCAGGATGTGGAACGCGGCCGCGGCACCATGATGCAGATCAAGCCGGAGCTGGCGCTGAAGGATATCGCCGCCTGCGCGGCGGTCGTACGGCACGCCGGCCGCACGGCCGCAATCGGCTATTGCTGGGGCGGCCTGCTGGCCTACCTTGCCGCGCGCGAGCTGCCGATCGCCTGCGCCGTGGCGTACTACGGCGGACGAATCAGCGCGAACCTGGACCGGCTGCCGAAGAAGCCCGTCCAGTATCACTTCGGCGAGAAGGACTCCCACATCCCCATGGCCGACGTCGAAGCGATCCGCGCCGCCGATACGCGCGGCACCGTGTACACCTACCCGGCTGGCCACGGCTTCAACTGCAACGAACGCGCGGACTACGACGCAGCGAGCGCGACTCTCGCGCGCGAGCGCACGCTGGGCTTCCTGGCCCGGCATCTCGAAGGCGAGCCGAAGTCAGAACAGGTGACGGACGATGAAACTTGAAGACCCATCCCTGCTGCGCACGCAGGCGTACCTCGATGGCCGGTGGCAGGCAGCGGATTCCGGTGCGACCCAGTCGATCTTCAATCCCGCCACGGGCGGGCTAATCGGCAGCGTGCCCGTGATGGGTGGCGCCGAAACGCGGCGTGCCATAGAGGCCGGGGCGCGCGCCTTCCCGGCCTGGGCGCGCAGGACGGCGAAGGAACGCGCCAACATCCTGCGGCGCTGGCAGGAACTGATGCTGCAGCACCAGGGCGATCTCGCCGTGCTGATGACCGCCGAACAGGGCAAGCCGCTGGCCGAAGCGCGCGGCGAAGTGGCGTATGCCGCGTCGTTCATCGAGTGGTTTGCCGAGGAAGCGCGGCGCGTGTACGGCGACGTCATTCCGACATTCCGGGCCGACTCGCGTGCGCTGACGCTGCGCCAGCCGATCGGCGTCACGGTTGCCATTACGCCGTGGAATTTCCCGGCCGCGATGATCACGCGCAAGGCCGCGCCGGCGCTGGCGGCGGGCTGTGTGATGGTCGTCAAGCCCGCGCCCCAGACGCCCTTCTCGGCGCTGGCGCTCGCTGAACTCGCGCACCGCGCCGGCGTTCCGCCCGGGGTGTTCAGTGTCATCACCGGCGACGCGGCCGCCATCGGCGGCGAGATGACGGCCAACCCCACCGTGCGCGCGCTGAGCTTCACCGGCTCGACGGCGGTGGGCAAGAAGCTGATGGCGCAGTGCGCCGACACGGTCAAGAAGGTGTCGCTGGAACTTGGCGGCAATGCCCCGTTCATCGTGTTCGACGACGCTGACCTCGACGCCGCCGTCGTCGGCGCCATGCAGAGCAAGTATCGCAACACCGGCCAGACCTGCGTCTGCGCCAACCGTTTCTACGTGCAGGCGGGAGTCTACGACGCATTCGCGGCGAAGCTGGTGGCGGCGGTCCGCAAGTTGCGCGTTGGCGACGGCCTCGCCGCAGAGACGGAGCAGGGACCGCTGATCGACGCGCTCGCGCTCGCGAAAGTGGAGTCGTTCGTGGCCGATGCCGTGTCGCACGGTGCCACGGTGGCGCTGGGTGGCAGGCGTCATGCGCTCGGCGGCACGTTCTACGAACCCACGGTACTGACCGGCGCCACGTCGGCCATGCGGATGGCACGCGAGGAAATATTTGGCCCGGTGGCGCCCCTGTTCCGCTTCGAGACCGAAGCGGAGGCGGTGGAACTGGCCAATGCCACCGAGTTCGGCCTGGCCGCCTATTTCTTCACCCCTTCGACGACCCGCTGCTGTGGCAGGGCCACGCCACGCTGGTGGATGAGGTGGTGCCGCCGAGCGCATGACGCCTGCCACCCAGCGCCACCGTGGCACCGTGCGACACGGCATCGGCCACGAACGAC
>JANPDV010000501.1:0-2364 GCA_031431655.1 Gammaproteobacteria bacterium
CCTCGGCCTTCTTACTCTTGAGCAACGCCATTGCGCCCGTTGCTACTCCGGCGAGCGCAGAAAACAACGTCCGACGATCAAACATGAGTTTTCTCCTTACCGTGACGGAGCCCTCTCAGTCTATACCGAGGTCTGACGCGATATCACTGGGTATTCGCCCCGCACAGCAGGCTGCGCGCGGCGGTGACGCCGGCGGGTCGCGGCAAGGGCCAGCAGCCGCAGACCAACGAGGGCGCCGAGCCATCCTCAAGCCACGACACGTGGCGATGAACTGTGCGAAGCGTGGCCGACGCTGCGGGCGCTGGCCCGAATGCTGCGCGACGTAAGCCGCCGCAGTTCCCGCAGCAACTCACTGGAGTCCGCGTGCGGCGACGCCTCGCGCGTTCATCGGTATAGCCGCTTCCGAACATCGCGCACAACTTCCGCAGGGTTCCGCGGGCGCCGCGGGTTCAGTTGCAGATTGGCAATCACGTGGCCACGCTGGGCAAGGCGTTGAATCAAACGAGTCTCACACTCCAACGCTGCTCGGTGATTCAAGCCGCGCTTCCGATAGAAGACCCTGGGCTCCAGACCTAACGAAATGAGCCTTGCAAGCACCAGCGAGCTGAAAGCCCAACGAACGGGCTTTCCGGCACGTTCGCGCGACATTAGGTATAGAACGTATCGAACTCGATCCGATGCGCGCTTGTCTCGCCCGATGCCTACGGACAACGGAACGGCACCTACGTTCAGGGAGTAGACGTAGGTGTGCTTAATGCCCTCACGTTCCGCAGAGGATCGGCGCTACCCGCTGGCGCCCATTCACGATGACGACAAGGCGTTCGCTGCCATGAAACTGACCGGGCGGCGGCGCTTTCCGCCAAAGTGTCCCTGAAAGTGTCCCCAGACGAAAAAGCCGATTTTCATCGGCCTTGGTGAGTGTTTGATTTAGTTGGTCGGGACGCCGAGATTTGAACTCGGGACCCCTTGCACCCCATGCAAGTGCGCTACCAGACTGCGCCACGTCCCGACCGGGACTAGAACCAATGAACGAATGCGACCGGTGGGGAGACTCCGGCGGCAGCCCGAATGATATGCGCCTTTGGGCGCGGCGTCAGCGTCAGCGGCGCAGGATGCGCAGCACGTCTTCCAGCTCCACCCGCAGCTGCCGCACGATCTGCTGGCTCTGGCTGGTGTCGCTGCGCGCCTCTTCGCCCTGCAGCTTGTTGCGGGCGCCGCCGATGGTGAAGCCTTCCTGGTACAGCAGGCTGCGGATCTGGCGTATCACCAGCACGTCCTGGCGCTGGTAATAGCGCCGGTTGCCGCGTCGCTTGACGGGCTTGAGCTGCGGGAATTCCTGTTCCCAATACCTGAGCACATGTGGCTTCACGCCACACAGGTCGCTCACCTCACCAATGGTGAAGTAGCGCTTGCCAGGGATCGGTGGAAGTTCGTCGTTATTCTTTGCTTCCAGCATATGCCTCGACCCGAGCCTTGAGTTTTTGTCCGGGACGGAAAGTCACCACGCGCCGTGCGCTGATGGGGATTTCCTCACCCGTCTTTGGATTTCGGCCAGGTCGCTGATTCTTGTCTCTGAGATCGAAATTTCCGAAGCCCGAAAGCTTCACTTGTTCCCCGTTCGAAAGTGCCTGCCGCACTTCCTCAAAAAACAGATCCACCAGTTCACGCGCCTCGCGCTTGTTGAGGCCAAGCTGATTGAACAGCGCTTCGGCCATCTCAGCCTTCGTCAGTGCGGTGCCCGTATCGGTGGCTGTCATCGTCATTCTTGTCGCCCCGCCTATTCTCGGACCCGTGCGCCCAGCGCTGCTTGCAAGTCGTCGCGGATGTCCGCCATCAGGCCATCCGTCTCGGTATCCGTGAGAGTCCGAGATTTTTCCTGAAAAATCAAGCCTAAAGCGAGACTTTTTCGTCCTGGTTCTATGCCAGTTCCACGATATATGTCGAAGATCGTGAGATCCCGTAACCGCCCCGACGCGATCAAGGTTACACGGTCGCGGATCGCGCTGAAAGGCAAAGCCTCGTCGACCACGATTGCCAGGTCCCGACGCACCGCGGGGAAGCGGGATGGTTCCTCGATGCGGTCAGACTTGACAGTCTGTAGCAACTGAGTGTTGATCTCGAACAGCATCGGCGCGCTGGCAAGGTCCAGGCTTCGCACGTGTTCGGGATGCAGCTCGCCGAGCCATCCGACATCCGTGCCAGCCAGCCGGACTCGGGCGGAACGTCCGGGATGCAGGCACTGGCGGCTTGCGGGCTCGAACAGCAGTTCCGGCGTTGCGGCACCGGCCGTGGCTCCCAGCGTCGACACCAGCGCCTCCAGATCACGCTGCAGATCGGCAAACTGCACTGGCTCGCTGGCCAGAC
>JANPDV010000502.1:0-2271 GCA_031431655.1 Gammaproteobacteria bacterium
GCGGCAACGCTGCGGATGGTCTTCCAGCGAATCGAGGAACTGCTGGGCGAGTACGCGGCGGCGCCGCAGCAGCCAGGCGCGCGCGTCGTGCAGGCGTCTTCCAGATTCAAGTAGATTCTTGAAATAAGCTATAAATAACTGATTTGTATAATCTTGATTCCTTCCTCGACCAGGCTCTCACCAATGGCCAGCAGGTGCTGGTCCGCTCCAGCCAGCGGGCCGCGGCGGTGCGGCTGGCGCATGCCGCGCGGCAGCTCGCCGTGGGCAAGCGCGTCTGGCCGACGCCGCGGGTCGTCAGCGTCGGGCGATGGCTGGAGTCGCTGCTAGCCGAGTCACCGCAGCGCCTGCTGACGCCGCACGAGGAATGGCTGCTGTGGCTTGACCAGGCCGAGACGATCCTGGGCGAGCGGCCGCGCTGGAGCGTGGAGCGGCTCGCGGACCGTCTGCGCCGGGCCGCAATGCTCGCGAGCGACTACGCCATTCCATGGCCCCGACTCGCCGCCGATCCGGCCCCCGAGTCGATCTGGCTCACGCAGGCGACGCGCGCCGTGGAGCAGGCGGCCGCCGCAAGCGGCGCGCTGGCCAGGCATCAACTCAATGCGGCAGTCCTGGCGGCGGCTGCCACGGCGACAGAGTCGCAGCGACAGCGGGCCTCGGCGCAGAACGGCGGCCTGGATCCGCTGGCGCCAGGCATCGCCGCCGTGCAAACGGCCTGGGGCTTGTCGGCCAGCGCCACTGCGGGAGGGGCATCGGGTGGGCAGGCCGCACTGGGCCAGGTGATGGCTGCCGAGGATGCCGAGGACGAGATCGCGCAGGTCGTGGAGTGGGCGCAGGCATGCCTGCAGCATTCTGCGGAAGCCCGGCTGCTGGTGGTCGTGCCGGACTTGAGCGCGCGCCGTGCCGCGTTTGCCCGCAGTTTCAGCCAGAGGTTCGAGCCGCGGAGTTGGCTCGGCGCGGCCAGCGGGGACCCTGCCGTGGCGTTCGAGGGCGGCCTGCCGCTGGCTGATTATCGCGAGGTGCGCCTGGCCCTGGGGGCGCTGCAATGGCTGACGCAGCCCGTTGAGGTCGCGCTGGCCGGCGACGTGGTCGAATCGCTGAGCCCGCGCTGGGGAGAGTCCCTGGTCGGCAATCGGTGGGCGAACCGGTTGCGGGGCTCGATCCGCGACACGATCGAGCTCGAAGAATTCCTCCGGTGGCTCGATCCTCAGGCCGAGCCAGGCGGCGAGGCGGCGCGCCGTGCGCTTGCCGCCTGGCGCTCGGCCCGTGATCGCCTGGCCGGCCC
The DNA here is from genome assembly GCA_031431655.1 of Gammaproteobacteria bacterium. Taxonomy (GTDB): domain Bacteria; phylum Pseudomonadota; class Gammaproteobacteria; order Steroidobacterales; family Steroidobacteraceae; genus UBA964. The sequence continues at coordinate 1,283 of JANPDV010000502.1, forward strand.
GCCACGCTCTCTGGGGCAGTGGACCGCGGCCTTCACGGAGGCGCTCGATGCGCTGGACTGGCGCGTGACCGAGGGTGCCGACTCGGCTGTGCACCAGATCCATGAAGCCTGGGTGGCTCTCCTCGCCGCCGTCGCCCAGGCCGGTGCTGCCTCGCGGTCGCGATCGGCGCGCGACGCGGTCGGTGTGTTGCGGCGCCTGGCGGCGCGCGAGCCATTTGCGCCCGCGACAGGTGACTGTCCGATAACCGTCACGGGTTCGGTCGACGACCCGGTGGTGCACCACGACGGAATCTGGGTATGCGGCCTGCAGGCCGACGTCTGGCCCGCGCCGGCTACGCTCGATCCGCTGCTGCCGTGGTACCTGCAGCGGGACGCGCGCATCGAGCAGGCGACGCCGGACGGTGCCGCCGCCGCGGCGCGCCGTGCCCTGTCCCTGTGGGGGCTGCGGACCGGCGAATTGCGGCTCTCGTATAGCCGCAAGCGTGAAGACGCCGTTCTCGTGCCCAGTCCTTTGCTGGAGGGCATGCCTGCCGTGCCGCGCCGCAACCCGACCGGACTCGCGCGCCGGCAGCGGGATGCATCGCTGCAAGCGTTCGCGATCGCCGGCAAGCCGGCATTGGACGGATTCGTCGACGAGCGCGGCAGCGCGTGGCCGACCGGCAGTCCGATCCGCGGCGGTGCCGCGGCGCTCGGCCATCAGAACGAATGCGCGTTTCGCGGCTATGCCCGTTCGCGGCTCGGCGCCCGGTACGACGATGCCGAGCAGCCGGGGATCGACGCCAGCGAGCGTGGACGGTTTCTGCACGGCGTGCTGCAACGAGTCTGGGGCGAGCTCGGTGCGCTCACGCAGTTGCAGGCACGCTCGGCTGCGGAACTGGAATCCCTGATCCTGAGTGCGGCGCAGGCGCAGGCCGTGGTGCAACTGCCGGCGGCCAGCAGGCGTGAGTTGCCCGGCGCGCGCAGTTGGGCGCGCGAGATCGAACGCGCGC
>JANPDV010000503.1:0-21159 GCA_031431655.1 Gammaproteobacteria bacterium
CGGTCCAGCGCAACAAGGGGCTGGTCATCGGCTATTTCGCCCAGAACCAGCTCGACATGCTGCGCGTTGACCAGTCGCCGCTGTGGAATCTGCAACAGCTCGCCGGCCCTGCCGCGCGCGAACTGGACCTGCGCAGCTTCCTTGGCGGCTTCAATTTTCCCGGTGAGATGGCGCTGAACCCGGTTGCGCCACTCTCCGGCGGCGAGAAGGCTCGCCTGGCGCTCGCACTCATCGTGTATCAGCGCCCGAACCTGCTGCTGCTCGACGAGCCGACGAATCACCTCGACCTAGAAACGCGCGAGGCACTTACCGTCGCCCTGGCGCAGTTCGACGGAACGTTGATCCTCGTATCGCACGATCGGCACTTGTTGCGGGCTACGACCGACGAGTTCCTCATCGTCGCCGAGGGAGGGCTGCGCCCGTTCGATGGCGATCTCGACGACTATCGTGACTGGCTGTTCAGGTCGAAGCTCGGCCAAGCGGAAAAGCCTGCCCGGAGCGCAGCTGCCGTGGCCGCGTCGCCTGTGCTGACAACCGGCAAGACGGTTGCCAAGGCTGCGCGGGCGCCCTCGCAGTACCAACGCAACGCGGCTGAGGAGCGGGTGCGTCGGCTCGAAGAGCAACTGGCGGCACTGCACTTGCGCCAGGCCGCGCTGGCCGCGCGCCTGGAACAGCCAGAGATCTATGCGCCGCCGCAACGCGTCGAGTTGGCCCATGCGCTTGCCGAGCAGGCTGCGCTCGCGGCCGAAACCAGCGACGTTGAGGGCCGATGGATGGAAGAGCAGTCAGCGCTGGATGCCATGGGTAGCGTGCGCTGACAGTCAGCGCGTATTGACGCGGTTAGTCTGCCGCGGTCGTCGTTGAAGTGCGGCCCGCCTGGGGGCCGACTGGCCTGGGCTCAGGCGGGTTGAGTCGTCGAGAGCTGGAACTTCAGTTCCATCGGACAGGGCCTGCTGTTTTCCTTGTCACGAAAACGAACGCCTTCACAGCGCAGCGCGCCGGCGCTGCCGCGCTCGCCATTGCGCTTGGCGCGGGTCGAATCGTTAACCAACGTCGTGACGAGTGGGGTCAGGTCGAAGTCGCCGTCGCAGTCGACACACGGGCAGGAGAACCTGAAAAACGCGCGCGCCGCCGGGTAGAGCGTGTGCTGCTGGGGCGAGGGCGTGTGCGGACTGCCGTCCTTGAAATTCAGGTCGATGCGAATCATCTCGATCTTGGGGAACGTTTCACGCAGCGCAGGCGATCGTGCGCGATCGGTCTGCATCGCATTGCGCCGCTGTTCGCTGGTGCTGGCTACTTTTCGGGATGAGAGCTTCATAACGATCTTCCATGACATGCCGTGGATATGCGGCACGCTCAAACGAGAAGGCCCGGAATGGTCCGGGCCTCCTGGTTCGACTTTTGAGGTCGAGGGAGCGGTCTGTTACCAGCGACCGCCGCCGCTGCCACCACCGCTGCCGCCGCGGTAGCCGCCACCGCCGCCACCGCCGCTGCCGCCGCGATAGCCACCGCCACCGCCGCCGCCGCCGCCGCTGCCGCCGCGGAATCCACCGCCACCGCCACCGCCGCCACCGCCGCGGGGCTTGTCCTGCGCTTCATTGACGCGCAGCGGACGACCGCCCATGTCCTGGCCGTTCAGGGCCTGGATTGCACGGGACGAATCGGCCTGGCTCATTTCCACGAAGCCGAAGCCACGCGGCCGGCCCGTGTCACGATCCACCGGTAGCGACACGGACTCGACAGTGCCGTGCGCCGCAAACATCGTACGAACATCGGCTTCGGTCGCCGAAAAGGGCAGGTTGCCCACATAAATCTTCGCCATGATCAAACTCTCTCCAAACAACTCGAGCGATTGGGCCGGTGAAAAAATGCCCGATACCCGCTCAACACGGCAGGCGCAGCAATGAAGTCAGGGAGAGGACGTCTCGCGAGGCATCAAAAAGCAGAACCTGTCACCTTGATCGGTGGTGGCTCGGCCCAACCCCTGAATTTGCACGACTGGCGCGCCGGGTTGGCACAGGGTCTCAACGATCGGTCGGGAAAATAGCACAACGGCCGCATTGCCGCGCACTTCCTTAGCACAGGCAGGGGATTTCCGCTGCCGACTTGGCGCGCTATCTTGCAACGCACAAGTCATGCCGCGGCGTAACCGCCGCCAGGAGGCGCATCTCTTGCCCGATGGACGGAGGTATTACTTGATAAAAAACAATTAATTACCCGGTTTTCCTCACAACTAACACTGTCTCGACCACTGCATCAGGGGTATCCACCGGCCTTGGTCCCACCTCTCGGGCGGCTCCGTCCCTCGGCCCATCTGTCTCGGACGGCGGGTGTCGCCTAGCATCGGCGCATGCGTGACTCACTGAAAACGACGACCCGACGCTCGCTGCTCGCCGGATTGGCGGGAGCCGCCGCAACTCCGCTGTCGGTGCGGGCAATGTCGTCCGATCGCGGCAGTCAGGCCTCAGCTGCTCCGCGCACTCTGCTGATCCTTGGCGGCACGGGGTTCATCGGGCCGCACCTTACCGAGGCAGCCCTGAGTCGTGGCTGGGCGGTTACCCATTTCAATCGCGGCCGGCGCAGCAAGAACGGCGTGGCGGAGGTCGAGACGCTGACCGGCGACCGGAACGGGGACCTGGCGGCCTTGCGCGGGCGGCGCTGGGACGCGCTGATCGATAACACCGGCTACGTGCCGAAGTTCGTCAAGGCTTCGGCCGACCTGCTGGCTACCGAGGTGGGCTACGCCGTGTTTGTCTCCAGCATATCGGCCTATGCCAGCTTCGCAGCTCCGAACGACGAATCGGCGCCAACTGGCGTACTTGCGGACGTCGAAGCCGAGAAGATCACCAATGAATCCTATGGTCCGATGAAGGCGCTATGCGAGCAATACATGCTGCGTGCGTTCGCCGACCGCGCCAGCGTCGTTCGCCCCGGCTACATCGTGGGACCACTCGACTCGTCGGATCGATTCACGTACTGGCCTGTGAGAGCGGCCCGCGGGGGTGAGATGCTGGCGCCGGGCACACCGCGCGATCCGATCCAGATCATCGACGTGCGCGACGTGGCAGCGTGGCTGATGGTGCTGGTTGAGCGCCGTACGCTCGGGATATTCAATGCCGTTTCCGCTCCGCGCCAGTCCACGATGGGTGACCTCGTTGCCGCGAGTCGCAAGGCCGTCGGTGCTGAAGCAGCCCGACCGGTCTGGGTACCCGAGACGTTCCTCGCGACACAGTGGAAGCCGGAAGAACTGGACCTGCCGCCGTGGGCGCCACTCAGCGGCGACTCGGCTGGTGCCTCGCTCACTCCGACAGATCGGGCTCGCAAGGCGGGCCTCAAGGTGCGTTCCCTGGAGGCAACGGTTCGCGACACGTTGTCCTGGTTTCGAACTCTGCCGGCAGAGCGCCAGGCGAAACTGCGTGCCGGGCTGCCGCCCGAGCGCGAGTCCGCTACTCTTGGGGCCTGGCGCGCACGCGGCTGATACCGATGCAGTGGCGCCGAGCGCGCCGGTCATCTCACCGGCGCCCATGCTGGCGGGAGCCCCAAGACCATGGAACTGACCAACCTCGAGACCGTACCTGGACGCAACATCGTCAAGCACTTTGGCCTGGTGCAAGGGTCTACGGTGCGCAGCAAGCACGCTGGGCGCGACATTCTTGCGGGTTTCAAGAATATCGTCGGCGGCGAGTTGACGGCCTATACGGAACTACTGAACGAATCCCGCAACGAGGCCATTGAGCGCATGGTCAAGCAGGCCACTGCCGTCGGGGCCAACGCCGTCGTCAATGTGCGCTTCGCGACGTCGAACATTGCCGCGGGAGCCGCCGAGGTAATGGCCTACGGCACGGCAGTGGTGCTCGAGTAACCCGGCTGCGCGGCCATGGAATTGCTGATCCAGCTGGTTGTCTTCCTGCTGCTCCTGGGCGTTGGGCTGTTTTTCGGCCGTGCCGCGGAGCAGCGCCACTTCAAGTCGCTGGTGCAGCGCGAAGCCGAGCTGCGCGACATTCTGGTCTTTGCGGAGCGCCGTCCACCGCCTGATTGTCAGGTCAGCGAGGCGCGTCTGGTGGTGGGCTCCGCCGTGATCGCGGAAGATTATTTCAAGCGCATCGCCTCCAGCCTGCGCAGTTTCTTCGGCGGCCGGCTGAGCGAGTATGAGTCGCTGATGGACCGCGGTCGGCGCGAGGCGATCGTGCGCATGAAGGAGGAGGCGCGGCGCAATGGTGCGACGCTGATCTTCAATGTGCGCATCGAAACTTCCTCGCTGTCGGCTGACGGCAGCGCCTCACCGATGTTCTCCGCCGAGTTCCTCGCCTACGGCACCGGCCTGAAGGTGGCATGAGCTACGAGAATCCGCAGGTGCCGCACGAGGTCAATGTCGTGCGGGAAAGGCCCCTTGCGGAGTTCCTCAGGTTGGCTGCAGGGCTGGCGCTGGTGGTGGTGCTGGTCAGCGCTGCGCTGTTCCTGGCAGGCGGCTGGCTGGCGCGATTCATCCCATTCGCAACCGAGGTGTCATGGGTGGGCGACCGGGTGGTCGGTATCGATCTCGACGCCACGCGCGAACGGGGCGCCGGCGAACCCGCTGCCCCCGATGCACGAAGCGCGCGAATCGAACGCTACCTGGCCGAACTCACCGGGCAACTGGCGAAACACATGGACCTGCCGCAAGCGATGCAGGTCAAGGTGCACTACGCGCCGCTCGAAGTGCCTAACGCGTTTGCCACGCTTGGTGGCCATGTCGTCGTCACGCGCGCGCTGTACCGGCTGATGCCCAGCGAGAACGCGCTGGCAATGGTGATCGCCCACGAGATCGGTCACGTGCAAGCCCGTGATCCCATCTCGGCCCTGGGCGGCGTTGCCACGGTCGGGGTAGCGCTGGCGCTTATCAGTGGTGATGCCGACGGCATCGCGCCCTACCTCGCGCAGGTCGTGCAGCGCGGCTATTCGCGCAGCGCCGAGACGCGCGCCGACGATCTGGCCGTGGCGGCCTTGCGCCGGCAATTCGGGCACGCGGGCGGGGCGGCCGCTGTGTTCCAGGTGCTGGAAGCGCAGCGCGAAGGTGCGCTGCCCGGCGCAGCGCCGCCGTTCCTCTCGACGCACCCGGCCGACGCGGCACGAATCGCGCGTCTGCGCGAAGCTGCGAACGATTGGGACCCGCGGCTCCAGCCGCTGCGGCCACTGCGCGAGGCGCCCGATGCGGCGGTCGAAACTTCGGCCGCGACGCGGCAGGCGGTCAGGCCCAGGGCTCCTTGAGCGCGCGTGCGACGAAGCGTCGCGGCACGCTGCTGCGCGGTACCTGGCCCTTGAACCATTCGCGCACATCCCGGTCCAGCCCGACACCGTGCATGTAGTTGTACAGCGCCGTACTGAGGGCAATGCCCAGCACATCGTGATCCACGCCCGTGGGGTCGTGGAAACGGATGTCATTGCGCGCAAATCGGGACTCCGGTTCCGGTTCGAGGGTGACACCGAAACCGGCTGGATCGCGCCCTACCGGTGAGTGCACGGTGCAGGTGAAGCGATGGAAGAAACCGGACTGGATGCAGTGCTCGGCGAATAACTGACGGGTGTACTCGAGGGCATCGACGGTCTCCTGCACGGTCTGCGTCGGGAACCCATACATCAGGTAAGCGTGGACCAGGATGCCGGCATCGGAGAAAGCGCGGGTGACGCGTGCGACCTGCGCCACCGACACGCCTTTCTTCATCAGTGCCAGGAGCCGGTCCGACGCCACCTCGAGTCCGCCCGAGATCGCAATGCAGCCGCTGGCGGCGAGCTGCCGGCAGAGCGCGGGGTTGAACGTCTTCTCGAAACGGATGTTGCCCCACCACGTAACCGGTCGCTGTCGTCGCAATAGCTCGGCCGCCAGCGCCTTGAGTGCCTTCGGCGGCGCGGCCTCGTCGACGAAGTGAAAACCGGTCTGCCCGGTCTCGGCAACGATGCTTTCGATGCGGTCGACGAGCAGCGCGGCACTTGCCGTCTCGTAGCGGGAGATATAGTCGAGCGTGACGTCGCAGAAGGCGCATTTCTTCCAGTAGCAGCCGTGCGCCACTGTCAGCTTGTTCCAGCGTCCGTCCGACCAGAGCCGATGCATGGGGTTCAGCAGGTCGAGCAGCGACAGGTAATGCGGCAAGGGCAGTCCATCCCAGGTGGGTGTGCCCACCTCGGCAAATGGCACGTCTGGTTCATGCTGGTCGATGTACACCACCTTGGCCGTAGCACCCGCCGGGGCGTGCCCGGTGCCCGACGCCAGGTCCGCCTGCGCGCGTACGAACGTGCGCACGAGCCCAGTCAGCGGCCGCCGCCCTGCAACATGGTCCAGCAGCGCGAGCAGGGGCCGTTCACCGTCGTCGAGCGTGACGAAGTCGAAATAGTCGAATACCCGCGTCTCGCGCAGGCTGCGCAACTCGGTATTCACGTAGCCGCCGCCCAATACCGTCAGCAATTCGGGCCGCTGGGTCTTCAGACTCTGCGCGATGCGGAAAGCGGCATAGACCGCGCCGGGAAAAGGTACCGAGAGCAGAATGATGTCGGGTCGATGGCGCTCCAAGGCCGCCATAGCCAGCTGATGCAGCGTCGTGTCGATCAGGTTATGCGGCGCTGCCAGAGCCTCCGCCAGCGGCTCGAAGCTGGGCTGGCTCTGGGCGAGCGACTCCGCGTAGCGCACGAAGCCAAAGCGAGGATCGACTGCGTCGCGCACGACATCCGCGATGTCGTTCAGGTACAGCGTCGCGATGTGTCGCGCATGGTCCTGCACCCCGAGAGCGCCGAACGCCCAGGCAAGGTTGTCTGCTCCATCGCCGGCCACGAACTGTTCCAGGGCAGTGAAGCGCGGCCCCTCGGGCAGGAGACTTCGACTGGCGATGCGATGCGCCAGTGTGGGGTCGGCCCCTTGCAGGAAACGGACGACGGGACCGACGGTTTCGCGATAAAGGGCAAAGCTCGAAGTGAAATGGCGCACCGATGGCGACCGCCGGCGCGGGCCGAGCTTGCGAGCTTCGCCATGGATTGCCTCGAGCCCTTCGCTCGAAAGCAGGCGCAGCACCAACTGCAGCGCGAGGTCTTCCTGCGCCGCTTCGAAGCCGCGCGATCGTAGAAATCCGGTGAGGTACGCAGTGGAGGGGTAGGGCGTGTTGAGCTGCGTCATCGGCGGGATCAACGCCAGGATGCGCGGCCGGGCGACGGGAGCCGCTGTGAGTGTCATGGCCGGAATTCGCCGCATGCAAAGAATGCGGGGTTCTCGAATCCGGGCTTCGCGTAGCGCAGCGGCTGATTGTCATCAAGCCGCAGCACGTGGCCGCCCGCGGCGGTGAGCACGGCATGCCCGGCGGCGATGTCCCACTCCATGGTGCGCCCGAAGCGCGGGTAGAGGTCCGCGCGTCCTTCGGCGATCAGGCACAGCTTAAGCGACGATCCGGCCGTAAGGCGCTGGGCGACGCGGCGCTCGCCGAGCCACGCGGTCAGTGCGGCCTCGTCGCCGTGTGAGCGGCTCGACACGACAGTCAGTCCTGCAGCAGGCACGTGACGAGTGCGGATCGCGCAACGCCCTTCAGGGCCCTCGACCCACGCGCCAGAACCAGGCGTTCCTGCATGCAGGCGCTCCTGCACGGGCGTGTACACCACGCCCAGCACCGGCTTGCCATCGCCGACCAGGGCGATGTTCACCGTGAATTCGCCGTTGCGGCCGACGAACTCGCGCGTACCGTCCAGCGGATCGACCAGCCAGAACAGGCTATGTTTGCCCAGGTCTGGCAACCCATGGGTTGCCACGGCTTCTTCAGCCACGATTGGAACTCCGGGCGTGAGTGAGGCCAACCCCTGCAGGATGATGGCCTCGGCGCGCTGGTCGGCAAGTGTTACGGGGGAGTTGTCGGCCTTGGCGGCGACGCCGAACGGAGTGGCATAAACTTCGAGAATGGCCCTCCCGGCGGTGCGCGCGAGCCGCTCTACGCCGAGCGCCAGGGTGCTATCAATCTTCAATGACGGTTCCTGAGCGGCCGGGTGAGCGAGCCGCCAGCCGACTATACGCGGCGCCTCCGGGCCGCAGAACCCTGGCAGCGCGCCTTCGCAGCAGCATAGTGAGCGCAGCCGTTACGACGCGCTCGGGCATCATCGCTGCCCGGACGTCAGCCTGGCGGCCCAAAGGTCGCGACGAACTGCCGGTGCACCGCTTGCAGCCCGTCGGTTCCAGCGCTCGATGCCGGTCTGTGCAAATCGCGGAAACCGGACGCGATCTCGGAGACATGGACGGCGCGTCCTGCGACGGTGAACCGGGCCCGCCATTCCTTGATCGCCAGCTGGAACCCATCGTCCAGGGGCTTGATTCGGCGATAGGGGTGAGGGGTCGGGCCCAGCGCGAGCGTTGAGCAGATGCGGTCACGGAGCGCCAGGCCGGTCATCAGCTCGATCCAAGACGCCTGTTCCGATGCTCGCTGCGCAAACTCCACCTGGAACGGTGCGATTGGGTCGGGTGGGGCATGCTCAGGACGCGCCACCCATCCGTCCTCCAGCCACCCGCTGCGCGCCTGCGGATGCGCGTCGGTGTAAGGCACGTACGGCTTGATGTCGAGAACCGGCGTGCCATCGACCAGATCGAGGTCCTTCACATACAGCGACAATCCTTCGACCCGCTCGAGTTGCAGCGAAGAGAGGCCGATCGGATTCGGACGATGTGGGGAGCGCGTCGCGAACACGCCCTTGCGACCTGTCGTGCTGCGCGGCGGAAGTACCTTAGGGCGCCACGAAGCATTGAGGTGGAACCAGAAGACCACCCATATCCGCTCCCAGCCCTGCAGGTCCTCGAGCGCATGCTCGAAGCTGCGACCAGGCAGCAGATCGATGCGGCCCGGTGCGCCCCCGGCGGCCCGGGGCTGGCGCGCGGCTTCGACTTTCGAAGCCAGTACCGTGCGCGCAAATCCAATGGGCCGCATGGTCAGGAGATCGGGTGACGCTGCGACAACCATCCGCAGATTGTATGCCCAGTCCGCTGCCTGTCTGCTGGCAGTCTTTCGCGCGATGCGCGGTGATCGCCCGTGGCGTACCAGAACTGCGAATCCAGCTGATGTCCAGCCGCTGCGCAGGGACGCCGGGATCGAGCACAGCGGCTTCAATCGCAGCCTCGCATCGTCTGTCGCCGGCATCGCAGCCGGGGTTGTCCGGCTCGTCCGCAACCGCACGACCAGTGATGCCTGCGAGGCCGCGAGCCGAGGTGCAGGGACCGCCGGGGAAGCAGTGCCGATCCCAGCTAATGAGTCAGCCCTCACAATGCGCGCAATCCGCCTTGCCTATCGCCTTTCTATGCCTCTGTATAGCGTCTAGAATCAGGCGGACTGCGAGGCCTGGTGGAGAGTTGGTTTGGAGCGCAACAACAGCGGTACTGAGGCTCCTGCATCGGCCGCGGTTTCGCGTCCTGGTGAACGCCGAGGGGCTGCGGACGTGTACGTAATCGTGCGTGCGTTCAATGAGGGGCCCGTAATCCGCGACAGCCTCCTCAAGTTGCGTGAGCGGTTTCCGCTGACGGTTGTGGTCGACGACGGCTCGTGGGACAACACGGTCGAAGAGTCGCTCGCCGCTGGCGCCACTGTCGTTCGTCATCCGTTCAATCTCGGCGCGGGTGCGGCGCTGCAGACCGGGTTGCGCTACGTCGCCGAGCAGAAGAGCCCGATCGTCGCGACCTTCGATCCCGACGGCCAGCATCGCGTGGAGGATCTGGTGCGTCTTGTCGACATGCTGCGTGAACAGCAGCTGGACGTAGTCATCGGCAGTCGATTCGCCGGCCGCACCGAGGGAATCCCGTGGCATCGCCTGATGATCCTGCGTGCCGCGATGTTGTTCACGGCAGCGACGACCGGCGTGAGGCTCTCCGATCCCCATAATGGCTTACGAGTCATGACGGGCGCTGTCGCCCGGACCCTGAACCTCAGACAGGACCGTTTCGCTTACGCTTCAGAACTCGTCGCGCAGCTGAAGACGCTGCGATTGAAGTATGCCGAGTGTCCGGTCACGATCACCTACACCGACTACAGTCTGGGCAAGGGCCAGAAGACGTCGAATAGCGTGCGAATCCTCTTTGATCTGCTCGTTGGGTGGCTGATGCGATGATCATCCAGATCTTTCTTTCGGGGCTGCTGATAAGCGTGGCGCTGTTTGCCGGCCTGCAGCGTACTTCCGCGCGCATCATCAGGTACGGTCTCCTGGTGACCGTCGCCGTGGGCCTGGTTTTTGTCTGGGCACCTGATCAGAGCCTTGTGATCGCAAGGAAAGTCGGGATCGCGCGAGGCGCCGACCTCATCTTCTACACCTGGGTCGTGCTCACCATCGCTTTGCTGCTTTTCCTCTATCTCAAGATCGTGCGACTCAGCCGCACTCTGACGATGCTGGCCCGCGCGCTGGCCTTGCGTGATCCTCTTTCACCGGCCAAGCGCAGCGAGTGACGAGCGCGGCCTTGGAACTCCTGCAATGCTGAATTCCGGCCAGATAACGGGTCTGCTTGGCGTTTCGGTGCTGCTCGCCGCCGGCCAGCTGCTTTTCAAGCGCGCCGCGCGTGATCTCGCGGTAGGCGAGAGCTTGCCGGCGCTGCTTGCGTCCATGATCTCGCTGCCGATGGCAGTTGCGCTGGTGATCTACGGGTTCGCCACGGCTCTGTGGGTCTACCTGTTGCACAGTATCCCCCTGTCGAAGGCGTACCCCTTCGTAGCGCTGGCCTTTGCTCTGGTTCCCTGCGCGTCCTGGCTGGTGTTTGGTGAACAACTCGGCCCGCGTTACTTCGTGGGCCTTGCGCTGATGGTTGCTTCAATCTACGTGATCACAACCACCTGAGACTTCCGGTCGATACTGCAGCGTAACCTCCCTGTCGCGATGCCGGCTCGAGTCACGCGCAGTGCGCACTGCGTCACAAAGCAGCGTTAACGTTAAAAAGTTGTCGGCTGCTGCGGACATTGTGCGGAAAGCTGCGTTTACCGATACTCGTTCTCGTTCGCTTGCTCCAGCAGTCCTTCTTGCTTAGGCGCGGAGGCAGCCGCTTCAAACCGGTGCGCTCCCCGCAACGTTCGGCCTTGCCGACGCTGTGCGTTGCTGAGCCCGGCACGCTTCCGGGTGCGTCGTGCCCGGGTGAGGCCTGAAGTTGCTGTTGACCGCGTGGTCGGCGGTCGCTTGCTCCTGGAGCCGTAGTTGCTATCGACAGTGAGGACTCCCAATGCCGGTGACACTCTCCGCTTCAGGATTCTGGCGATACGTCTGCGCCGCTTTGCTCATCGTGGCAGCTATGGTTGCGAGCCCCGCACGGGCGCAGAGTCCAGACTATCCGCGTCTAGCGCACTACATGGGTCCGGCACCGCTTGGCGACCCTGGGTTGCAGGACTATCTCGCCAAGCTCGACTGGGCGGTCGTGACGGTCTGGCCTGGTTGGCGTGGCGCCGGTGGGGTCACTGCCGAGCAGGCTCTGCGAGCAGTGAAGGACCGCAGCCCGTCAACCAAGCTGTTCGTCTATGTCGCGAACAACGAGATCTGGGATACGACCGACTCGGGAGACGCGTTGCAGGAAGTACGCAGCAAGGTGGACGCCATGGGCTGGTGGCTCTATCCGGCCGGCTCCAGTGGTTCGCGGGTCAAGTCGACGTGGGGCACTGTCCACTACATCACCAACACGACTTCGTTCGCGCCGGTTGACAGCAGCGGACGCAACTGGAACGACTGGTTCGCGGACTGGTCTGTCTCGACCTTTGTGACTCCCAACCCGTCCGTCGACGGGATCTTCACCGACAACGTGTTCTGGAAGCCCCGCGTTGACGGCGACTGGAACCGGGATGGCATCACCGATTCGCAGGACAGCGTGCAGACCCAGAGCTGGTTCCGCGCCGGGTACCGCGCCTACTTCGATCGCATGCGCCGCGCCATGCCGGCGGGAAAGATGGTGATGGGCAACGTCGCGGACTGGCCGGAGGCGCGCCGCGCGGGGCGCCAGATTGGCGAGTTCGAGGGACAGCTCAATGGTGGCGTTCTCGAGGCCGTGGTCGGCAAGCCCTACTCGGTGGAAAGCTGGGCCGGATGGGCAGAAATGATGCGTTGGTACCGCGAGACTCTCGCGCAGATGGCCGACCCACGACTGATGCTTTTCGAGCAGTTCGGTCGCATAGATGACTACCAGTCAATGCGATATGGGCTGGCGTCGTGCCTGATGGACGACGGCTACTTCCAGTACGCCGACATCAATGGTGTCAATGGAGCGCCCTGGTACGACGAGTACGACGTCAAGCTGGGAAGGGCTATCAGCGCGCCCCCAACGTCGGCGTGGTCAAACGGGGTGTATCGCCGTGACTTCGAAAATGGCATCGCTCTGGTGAACCCCAAAGGCAATGGATCCGTTACGGTGCAGCTCGAAACGGACTATCGCCTGGTCTCAGGCAGGCAGGCGCCAACGGTCAATACGGGCGCGCTGACGCGCAGCGTCAGCCTCAATGATCGCGATGGCATCATCCTGCTGCGCACCACTCCCCGATCCCGCCCCCTGCCACCCCAGCGCGTCGTCGTGGACTAGCCGGAGGCACCGCCGCCCCGCGCGACACGTATGGGGTGTCGGCCCCATCGGGATCAGCGCGGGCCAAAGGCCGCGCGAGCCGCCGTGCTGGCGGACACACCGGCAGCGAGTTTCCGCGGTTATGCTTGCACGATGTGTTTCGGTTCGTCGCCGACCAGTCATTGCGACGACCGAGGATATGGCAGGTGGGACCCATGGCCGGCATCAAGGATCTGTCACGTGCGTGGGTCATTGCCGCACTCGCGGCAGCGGTGCTTTGCGCCGTGGCGGTACGTGCACCCGGCGTGGACTGGTTGATTGGTGCGGGTCCCAAGGCAGAGTTCACTTTTCACGCCGATGACAATCGCTTCCTCGAGGGAGCGCGCAACTTCCGCAAGAACTGGCCCGACGGCTATGTCGTCGGGGTGACGGCGCAGCTGTTCGTCGCGCTGGGAATTGTTGAACAGTTCGGCGCCGTAAACGGTGCCCGCGTGATGCGCGTGATTTCCCAGCTCTACGCGGTGCTCAGCCTGTTGCTCACCTATTTCGTCGCCCGGGCTGTCGGCACGGGCAGGCTTGCAGGCGTGCTCGCGGTCTGGTTTCTCGCATTTGCGCCGATGCACGTCATCAACTCGAGTTTCGGCACGGCGGACATGCCGGTGCTGGCGCTGTTCTACGGCCTGTTCCTTGGGGCGGGTGCCTACCTTCGAACCGGCAAAGAGTCTCACTTCATCATCGCGACAGTGCTGACGGGCGCCGTACTCGCGCTGAAGTTCTATCTTCCGGCTCTTGCCGTCGTCGGCGCGATGCTGCTGCTGTCGCATGATCGCACGGTGTTCTCGCGGTATCTGGCGGCCACTCTCTTCGTCATGTCCGGGTTCTTCATCTTCTCCCTCTTCAACTATACGATCTGGGAGTTCATGCCTTTCATTCGCTCGTTGTTCTTCGACAACGTCGTGATTCCCGGCGGGCATGGGCCCTTCATGCAGGCGATCAAGTACGGAGGGGACCTGGTGCCCGCCATGGGCATCGCGCTGTTCCTGCTTTTCGTGGTCGGCGGCGCGTTCTTCATGCAGCGGCTGTGGGCATTTGCGCGGTTGGCCTGGGCTGCCGACGGCGGGTGGGGCGCCCGCGTCGATGCGCTCGCGGCGCCCGGCGTGCGAAATGTGGTGCTGCTTGCGGCCGGGCTGTCAGTTCATTTCGTGCTGATAATGATCGCGGGCATCCATGGGCCCAGGCATGCGCTGGTGTTCGTGCCAGCGGCATGCATCCTCGCTGGCTTCGCCGTCGAGCAGCTGTGGAGCGTCCGTGCTCATCGTGCGCTGGCGGTTTCGGCTGCGGCGATCGTGGTGATCTACTCCGCTTACAATGCAGCCGCGACCCAGTCCATGTACACCCACGATCTGCGCCATGGGATGGCGGACTGGGCGCGACCGATCGCGGCGGACGGCAAGCGGATCGTCTCGCTGATGCGCTACTCCCAGGTCGCTGGCACCGAAACAGCGGCCGACGAGGCGGATGTCCGCAAGGCTGACTACTTCGTCGCCTGCGACATCGAGTTCCGTCGATACGTGGGCGTTGCCAGAGCCGAGGACATTCATCACGGTTACGGAGAGTCTCGACTCGAGTTCTACCGCGGACTGTTCGAGGGCAAGGAGTCTTTTGTCGTTGAGCGCGCGTTCAAGCAAGAGCCAACGAGCCTGGAGACCCGCCTTATCGAGCAACGCCGCCTGCCACCCTTCGGAATGACAATCCCGCGAACCTGTCTGGCATTCCGGCGCGTGGCGGCGCCGCCTGGCGTCCCTGACCGACGCGTGATTGATGCGACCGACCCGAGTCGCAACAGCTGGTAGGGAGTTCGACCGCTCTCGAGTGCTGCGCTGCAGGGCGCTGCGATCTGGGCCTGGGGCAGATGCTGCGGTAGGATGCGGACGAGGAAGCGTTGCCATGAAGGCCTGCGCCCTCGACGGACCGTTCCAGCGCAATGCGCATCTTCGACTTAGGACCCGTGTATGAATCGGCGTGACCTGCTTGCCGGCATGGCTGTTTCCACGGCGGCTGTTTCCCCCGCCAGTGCCGTGGAGGTGCCTCCAGGAACGAAGCGCTTTCTCGTCGAGGGCTGCACGGCGCTGGTCACCGGCTCCAATCGCGGCATCGGCCGCGGCTTCGTCGAGGTGCTGCTGGCGCGTGGTGCGCGGCGCGTTTATGCGACCGGGCGCAATCTGAACAACCTTCCGGAGATCGTCGCGCTCGATCCTGCTCGGGTTGTCCCGCTGCAGCTCGACGTGACGAACGACGCGCAGCGTCGGGCCGCTGCGAACGCAGCGAAGGATGTCACGCTACTGATCAACAACGCCGCGGCCCCGGGCAGCTTCACTGCGGCGGAACGGCGCTTCCTGTCGGCCAGTTCCCTGGATGACATGAAGGTGGTCATGGACACCAATTGCTGGTCGCCGGCCGAGTTGGCCCGGCTGTTCATGCCGCACATTGTGCGCAACGGCGGCGGAGCCGTTGTGAACATCCTCTCCGTCGGGGCGTTCTTTTGCCTGCCCGAGTTCTCGAGCTACTCCACGTCCAAGGCCGCAGCGGCAATCATGACGGCCGGCCTGCGCGCGGAGACCGACCGCGATCCCGTTCTGGTCGCGGCGGTGATCACGGGTGGGGTGAAGACGCGCGCTTCACCGGTTGGCAGCCCGGGCGGTGTCACCCCCGAGGCCCATGCCAAAGAAGTATTCGACGCGCTGGCAGAAGGGGAGACCGAGATCTACGCAGCCGGAGCCCGTGGTTTCGTCGAGCGGTTGCGCGCCGATCCGAAGGCGTTCGAGCGCACGGTGATCGAGCGCTTCTACAGGAATCCGGTGACCATCGCGCCGTACGAGGGCTGAACGCGGCCTCGTACCACGCGCGGCCCGCGCGGATCACGCTGCCGGTTTCTTGGACGCCTCGACAACAGCTTCCGTGACGTTGCGCGGCACGGTGTCGTAGTGGCTGAACTCCATGGTGTATGAGGCCCGGCCGCTGGTCATGGCGCGCAGGTGGCCGATGTAGCCGAACATCTCCGACAGCGGCACCGTGGCCACAACGGCAATGTTGGTGCCGCGTTCCAGCTGGTCCTGGATCGATCCCCGGCGCCGGTTGATGTCGCCGATGACGTCGCCCAGATAATCGCCTGGCGTAACCGACTCCACCCGCATGACCGGCTCGAGCAGGATGGGGTTCGCCTTGCGGATCGCCTCCCGGAAGGCGGCCTTGGCTGCGATCTCGAAGGTCAGCGCGTTGGAGTCGACATCGTGGTAGCTGCCGTCGAACAGCGTCGCACGGAAGTCGACCGTGGGATAGCGGGCCAGGACCCCGTCTTCCTTCTGCACCTTGAGGCCCTTCTCGACCGCCGGGACGAACTCCCGGGGAACCGAGCCGCCCTTGGTGTCGTCGACGAACTCGAAGCCCTTGCCGCGTTCCAGCGGCTCGAACTTGATCCACACCTCTGCGAACTGGCCGGAGCCGCCCGTCTGTTTCTTGTGCGTGTAGTGCTCTTCGATCGGCTTGGTGAACGTCTCGCGGTAGGCGACCTGGGGCTCGCCCATGTTGCCCTCGACGCCGAATTCCGTGCGCATGCGGTCGAGCGTCACCTCGAGGTGCAGTTCGCCCATGCCGCGCAGGATCGTCTGGCCGGTTTCGCGATCGGTCTCGAGATGCAGGGAGGGATCGGCGCGGACCATCTTGCCGAGAGCGGCACTGAACTTTTCCTGGTCGACCTTCGCCTTGGGCGTCACAGAAACGCTGATGACGGGGTCCGGGAAGCGCATGCGCTCCAGTACAACCGGCGAGTTGGAATCGCACAGCGTATCGCCCGTATCGGTCTCCGCCAACGAGACCAGCGCAACGATGTCGCCGGCGCGCGCTTCCTCGATCGGGTTCGAATCCTTGGCGAACATTTCGACCATGCGGCCGATCTTCTCGCGCTTGCCGCGCGTCGTGTTCTGCACCGACATGCCTTTGGTGAGCACGCCGGAGTAGACGCGGATGAACGTCAGGGCGCCGTAGATGTCGTTGATGACCTTGAATGCGAGCGCTGAGAACGGCTCGTCGTCGGAACACGCGCGTTCGCCGATCGGGTTGCCGTCTGCATCGACGGTCTTGATGGACTCGACGTCCGTCGGCGCCGGCATGTAGTCGACCACGGCGTCCAGCACCTGCTGCACGCCCTTGTTCTTGTAGGACGAACCGCAAAGGATCAGCGTGAACGCGGACGTGAGCACGCCTTTGCGCAGGCACTTCTTCAGGACGTCGACCGACGGCATCACGCCGTCCATCAGGTGCGCTTCCATGGCCGCGTCGTCCATCTCGAGCGCGGTGTCGACGAGTTCGGTCCGGTACTTCTGGACGTTGTCGAGGATCTGCCGGTCAGTAGGCACGGTTATGCCGAGCTTGTCGGCGAGGCTGCCGATGTTGTCATCGGTGATATCGATGACCTGCCAGACCGAATCCTTGTCATCCGAGTCCCAAACCAGGGCCTTCATTTCGACGAGGTCGATCATGCCCCTGAAGTTGTCTTCCGATCCGATGGGGACCTGGATCGGCAGCGGGCGCGCGCCGAGACGCTTGCGGATCATGTCGATGCAGCGCGTGAACGACGCGCCACTGCGGTCCATCTTGTTGATGTAGCAGACGCGCGGCACGTTGTAGTTGTCCGCCAGGCGCCAGTTCGTCTCGGACTGCGGCTCAACGCCCGCAACGCCGTCGAATACGACGACCGCGCCGTCCAGCACGCGCAGGCTGCGGTTCACTTCGATCGTGAAGTCGACATGCCCCGGCGTGTCGATGACGTTGATCTTCTTGCCGCGCCAGAACGCGGACACCGCGGCGCTCTGGATCGTGATGCCGCGCTTCTGTTCCTGCTCGAGGTAGTCCGTCGTAGTCGAAGTCTTGAGGTCCTTCGTGTCGTGGATGTCGATGATGGTGTGCTTGCGACCCGTGTAATACAGGATGCGCTCCGTCGTCGTGGTCTTGCCGGCGTCGACGTGGGCGATGATTCCGATGTTGCGGATGTCGGCAAGAGGCGTTGTGCGAGGCATGGCAGATTCCGTAGCAGTTTGAAGTGGGTCGCGGGAAAGCTACCCGCCGGACCACGACCCCGGTTCGTAACGGGTGGCGGAAACGGCGAGTTCGGGCCGGGTCAAACCGCGAATTCTCGCACGGCAGATATGCGTTGGGAAACCCCGTATGACCCCGAATGGCGTGTAGGATGCCCGCCCCCATGAAGATTCCACCTGCCCTCCAGCCCCTGATCGACGATGTCGTCATCGACGAAGTCGTCCGGCCGCTCAAGAGTGGCAAGGAAGCGACGGTCTACCTGGTGCGGTCCGGAGCCCAGTTACGCTGCGCGAAGGTCTATCGGGACATGGCCCAGCGCAGCTTCCAGCGGCGCGCGCAGTACCAGGAGGGACGCAAGGTGCGGGGCAGCCGCCAGGCGCGCGCGATGAACAAGAGCACGCGGTTCGGACGCCGCGAGCAGGAGTCTGCGTGGAAGAACGCCGAAGTGGACGCGCTCTACCTGCTGACCAGCCTGGGTGTTCGCGTGCCGCGGCCGCTTGGATACTTCAACGACGTGCTGCTGATGGAGTTGGTCACGGACGTTGCCGGCGATCCGGCGCCGCGCCTTGGCGAAGTCGACCTCACCCCGGCGGTCGCGCGTGAGTACCACGGTTTCCTTCTACGGCAGGTCGTGAAGATGCTCAGCGCCGGTCTGATTCACGGCGACCTTTCGGAGTTCAACGTGCTGGTGGCAGCGGACGGCCCGGTCATTATCGACCTGCCCCAGGTGTCAATGCCGCCGGCAACAACGGCGCGCTGGCCATGCTGGAACGCGACGTCAACAATCTGCGTGCGACGCTCGGCCGATTTGCGCCCGAACTGCTGGACAGCGAGTTCGCCCTGGAGATGTGGGGCCTGTTCCAGCGAGGTGAGTTGACGCCCGATCGCGAGCTGACCGGAAAGTTCGAGCGGGACGCGGCGGCGGTCGACGCCCAGGGGGTATTGCTCGTGATCGAAGACGCGCGCGATGAGGCGATACGACGCCAACTCGGCCGGGAGAGCCCGTGAGCACCGTAACCGTGCGAATGAAGGTGCTGCCAGAAAAGGAAGCGCGCTTCCTGGAGATCCTGGCGGCGGTAACCCGGCGGGTCAAGGCTGAGGAGCCGGACTGCCTGGTCTACTCAACCTGGGCGACATCAGAGCCGCAGGTTTATCTGATGGTGGAAAGCTACCGGACTCAGGCCGGCAGAGAGCGGCACAACTCGCTGCACGGCGCGATTGCGCCCGAGTTCTTCAGCCTGCTCGCCGAGCCACCGGAGGTTGAACAGCTGGGAGCCCTGGCGGCCGGCCACCCCGACTGAGCCGCCCCGCCGGCGAGCGGGCGATTCGCGCAATGGCCGGGATGAAAGGGTTCTAACCGCCAGCCGCTGCCTGCTGCAGTCAGCGCTGCGCGATCTCCTCGAGCGTCTGTGCGTAGGCTTGCGGCGTGTGGCGCTGCTCGAGTTCTGCACGACGCTGGTTCGCGACGTGGAACAGCCGGTCGAACAGCGACTGTCGCCAGGCCTCGCGCTCGGCCAGCCGCGCACTGTCGAGCGTGATGGCCTCGATCTCGGCAGCAAGCGGAATGCCGTGTCGCGCGGCGACGATCTCCGCCGAGTCGAGTCGTTCGCGCAGCAAGGTAACTTCCTGTGCAAGCACGAGGATCATCGACATCGCGTCGTCAACGCCGGGGGTCTCGAAGAAATCAGGGCGCTTGCCACGCACCGTGCGCGGCAGGCGGCCATGCTCGTCCATGAGCTTGACTGTGTCATTCATGTCCGGGATCTTAGCAGAGTAAGACGCGCCGCCAGGATGGCAGCGCTTGCCCCATTGATTAATGTGCTTTTCGCAGGGAAGCGGCCCCCCATGACAGACCCCGTCCTCAACGTCTTCCAGCAGGCGTCCCATCCCCTGTTGCCGGTCGCTTCGCACTCGGAGCGCTCCCGCCAGGATTTCGCCAAGGGCCTTCGCGGCTATGTGCAGAACCGGCTGCTGCCAGGGCTTACGCCCCTGCATCGCAAGGTCGCGGCGCAGGCGGCGCGCGGCGGCGGCGCGTTGCCCGATCGTCACGCGATTCGCGACCGGATGGTGAAGGAGCCGTATTTCCAAACCTACGCAGCGACCAATCGCAGCGCACAGGAGTTGCTCTGGTCCTCAGTGATCGACTCGGTCGAGCGCGAGATGCCACGCCTGCGCCGCGAGGCGCGGTGCCTGGAGAGTACGGTCGGCAGCTTGTCGCTGGACCCGACGCTCGAGGTGCCGCGCTACGTTACCGCACTGGACATCCACTGCATGCCCGGCGGCTACGCCTCGGAAGCCGATTCGCAGCAGCTCGCCGCTGGCGCACTCTATGACCGGGGCGTCTACCTCTACGCCATGGGCTACATGGGTCCGATGAACGACGACATGGGCCGCTCGGTCTGCAATTACATTCGTCGCAAGCTCGCCCACTTCGCGCCAAAGCGCATTCTCGACCTTGGTTGCACTACCGGCCATTCGACGCTGCCATACAAGTCCATGTTCCCCGACGCCGAAGTCTGGGGCATAGACGTCGCTGCGCCGCAGGTGAAGTATGCGCACCTGCGCGCCGCCGGCCTCGGCGTCGACGTGAACTTCGCGCAGATGAACGCCGAGCGTACGTCGTTTCCCGACGGCCATTTCGACCTGGTGGTCAGCCATATCCTGCTGCACGAGACGTCGGGGCGCGCCATGCCGCGCATCTTTGATGAGTGTTTCCGGCTGCTCGCGCCGGGCGGCTGGATGATTCATGCCGATCTGCCCCCGTTCGATCTGATGGACCCGTTCACCCAGTTCATCCTCGACAACGAGACGCACTACAACAACGAGCCTTTCTGGGGCGCGATGCGGGACTTCGACCAGGTTGCGCTGGCGACAAAGGCCGGTTTCCCGGAGGCCGGCGTCCGCTTCGACACGGCGCCGATGGCGATCGCGGAGCTAGCCGCGCAGAACGCCGCAGGCTACGACTCGGCCGCGGCCGAGGCTGTGGCCAATCGGGACTTCAAGGCGGGCGAGTACGCGCCGGGCGGCGGCTGGGAAGTACTGGTCGCACAGAAGCCTTGCGCGACCTGAGCGAGGTGGTCGGGATGAGCCGGTTTGAATCTATTGGTCTCCGTCAGACCGCCGGCTGAGCAGGCTGCGGTGGAAAGAGCTGAGCCCGCACATGGGGTTCGAGCAATCGCGCGACGTCGGTGGCATTGGTTACGGCGCGACGCTCGCCAGGTGACGTGTCATCGACCGGCACAATCACGCGGACGAGCGCTGCGTCATTGCTTTGGTAGCGAAGCGTGTCGAGCACGGTAAAGATGCGGCTGCGATACTCGTTGCCCTCGATGCGCGTCGCGGATTGATACCAGTAGAACACGAAGAGCCGCTGGGACCCTTTCTGAATCAGCACCCGTCGCGCGGTCCCGCCGGCGAACGCGACGCGGTCGGCGCGGATCGGCACCCATCCCGCGCCCGGCAGGCAGTTCAGCGGCGAATGCATCGAGGCGCCCTGCGACTGTGACCGGTAATAGCCCACGTAGACATCGGCCCAGCGGTCATCGCCCGTGACGTAG
>JANPDV010000504.1:0-2325 GCA_031431655.1 Gammaproteobacteria bacterium
AGATCGCGCAGCAGCACGCTGTCGCGCGAGCGGGGCAGCCCGCGTCGTGGTGCTGGTACGCCGCTCGGCCCGGTGAGCGGGCCGCCGCCGGCGGCGAGCTCGCGCCACAGCAGCTGGGCCGTGGCCGCATCGCCGACGGCAACGTGCAGCCGCGCGACCGCTTCGAGCCGCAGGTGGCCGGGATTCGTGATGCCGAGCGGCCGCGCCAGGGGCAGCGCGAGCCGCAGCGCCGCGAGCGCGCCGGGGCGATCGACGGCGGCGATGCGCAGGCGTGCGTGCTCGGCCAGCGCGTCCACCGTCCCGGTGGTGTCGGCGCGTGCGGTGCGCAGCAACTCGAATGCCTCGGCAAACAATCCGGGCTGCTGCGCCGCGCCGGCTACGCTGGCCGCAAAGCCCAGCGCGCGGCCGCGCTGCAATGGCGATGCGACACCGCGCGCGACTTTCAGCGCACCACCGGCATCACCGATGCGCGCGCGCGCCGCGGCGACGCGCACCCAGGCCTGCTCGCGCGCCGCGCGATCGACGATGCGCGATGCCGCCGCCAGCGCCTGGTCGAGACTGCCACGCGTGGCCTCTGCAGCGGCCGCGTCGCCGAGCGCGAGGCCATGGATCCGCGCTCCAGTGATCGCACGGGCGGCTTCCGCGGCCGCGTCGACCTCGCCGCGCGCGGCCAGCACCGCGGCGATCGAGCGCAGGGTTTCGTCCTGCAGCGGCGTGGCGCGAATGCGATCGGCCGCGCGCCTCGCAGGAGCGGCGTCGCCGGCATTGATGCGCTCCACGGCGATGTCAGCCCAGGCGGCATCGCGGGCTTCGCGTCGCGTGATCGACACTGCAACGGCTTCGGCGCGTTCGAACTCGCGCGCGGTCGCGAGCGCGCTGGCCACTTCACGGCGCGGCCACTCGCGCAGCGCCGCTGGCTGCAGCGACTCGACCGTGGCGAGGCTCTGGGTGAACGCGGCGACCGCGGCAGCGCGCTCGCCGCGAGCGGCCTGCGCGTCGCCAAGCCGGCGCTGCAGGTCACTGCGTTCGAGCGGATCTTCGACCTGTGCGATGCGCGTTGCCGCGGCGTCGACCGCCTGCGCGGCCCACGCGGCCGGATCCGCCGCGCTGAACGGTGCGGCCGGCAGCAGCACCAGCAGCAGGGCGGCGCGGCGCAGCCGCGCGTTCAAGCTTTGTCGACGAAGCCCTCGGGCCGCGCCGAACCTTCGCCGAACAGGAACTTGCTCATCTCGTCTTCGAGGAACTTGCGCGCCTTGGGTTCGATCGGCGTGAGCCGGTACTCGTTGATCAGCATCGTCTGGTGGTTGACCCAGCGCTGCCAGCCTTCCTTGGACACGGAGCGCCAGATGCGCGCGCCCAGCTCGCCCGGATAGGTGAGGCGATCGAGGCCCGGGGCCTCGCGCTTCAGCACCGTGCACTGGACCATGCGCGGAGTGGGGGTTGCGGTCATGTCAGGGGATTCCTTTGGCGAGTGCCTCGAGCAGGGTCTTGATCGGCGCGGGCAGGCCGATGTTTGCCGGCGAGGCCAGCGGGTTATACCACTGCGTCCGGCCGAGCTCCATCACGCTCTCGAAGCGCGCGCCGTCGCACTCGGTGAGCACCGGCCGGATCTCGAGATCGTAGTGCGTGAACGCGTGCTGCACCGGGCCGAGCGCGCCGCTGTCGCGCAGCGGCTGCACGCGCGCGTCGCGCAGGTGGTTGGCCGCAAAGCTGCGCGCGGCTGTCTGCGTCTCGAACTCCGGCAGGCACCACAGGCCGCCCCAGATGCCGCGGTCGGGGCGCCTCTCGAGGAATACCGCGCCGCTGCGGTCGAGCGCCACCAGCATCCACGCCAGCCGGCGGCGACGCGACGCGCGTCCCGCACGCTGCTTGCGCGCCGGCAGCTCCTGCTCGCGGCCGGTGGCTCGTGCGATGCAGACGCTGGCGAGCGGGCACAGCACGCAGGCCGGTCGGCGCCGCGTACACAGGGTGGCGCCCAGATCCATGATCGCCTGCGTGTAGACGTCGACCTGTGCAACGGGCGTGCAGGCCTCGGCGAGACCCCACTGCAGGTCCGTCGCCGCCTTGGAGCCAGGGTCACCGTCGAGCGCGAACACGCGCGCCAGCACGCGCTTGACGTTGCCATCGAGAATCGGATGGCGCGCGCCTGCGGACAGCGCGAGGATCGCGCCAGCGGTCGAGCGTCCGATGCCGGGCAGCGCGGCTACGGCGGCGAACTCATGCGGAAAATGGCCGCCGTGCGCCTGGCGGATCAGGATCGCCGCGCGATGCAGGTTGCGGGCGCGGGCGTAGTAGCCGAGGCCGGTCCACAGGTGCAGCACCTCG
>JANPDV010000505.1:0-5023 GCA_031431655.1 Gammaproteobacteria bacterium
GAAATGGCAGAGCAGATCTGGGGTGATTTCAAGCGCTTTCTCGGCGTGGCGTTGACCGCGGGCGCGGTCGCGCTGGCGGCGCCGGCTGCCAGCGCGCAGGCCACGGCGGCACCGGCAGCCGCCGCGGCGCCGGTCGCGGCCTTCGTCGCGCCCGCGCCTGCTTCCGCAGCGCTCGCCAGTCGGCTGAAGCGCACGCGCATCCTCGTGGTCGGCGGCACCGGTCGCAACGGCAGCGCCATCGTCGCGGCGCTGGAGGCTGCAGGCGCGAAGCCGCGCGTGATGGCGCGCGACGTCGCCAAGGCGCGCGAGAAATTCCCCGGTGAGCGTGACTGGATCCAGGGCGACGTCACGGATCCGGCCTCGCTGAAACCGGCACTGCGCGACATCGATGTGGTGATCAACGCTGTCGCCACGACGCAGATGGAAGGACCGAACGGCGTCGAAGCGGTGGATCTCGGCGGCATGCGCAATCTGCTGGCGGCGGTCAAGGGCACGCGCGTCAAGCGCATGGTGTTCATCACCGGGCAGGCCGTGGGCCGCGATGCGGCGAACTGGGCGCCGCCGATGCGCAAGGGCTTTGGCGCCAAGCGCGAGGCGGAGCGGCTGCTGATCGCATCCGGCCTGGAGTACACGATCCTGCGTCCCACGGGCATCCTGCCGCGGCCCGCGAATGCCTGGGCGATTGGGGTGTACTCGCAGGCCGAGTACAAGGCCTCCGCTGCAGAGGTTGCCATGCGCCCCTCCGGTCCGTTGCCGGGCCCCGACCAGCCGCCGCCGGACGGCACGATCGCGCGCGCCGATCTCGCCGAAGTCGCCATCGTCAGTGCCGTCGAGCCGCGCGCCCGCAATCGCGTGTTCGTGGTGTCGCACGCGCCTGGCCGCGCCAACGCGAGCTGGCCAGCCGCAATGGAACGGATGCCGCGCGAATGAGCGGTCGTGGAGCGTCCGCGAAGCTCGCGCGCTCGCCGCGCTTGGGGGCTTTGGTTGCCGCGCTCTTCGTTGCCTCGCTCCGCGTCGCCACCGGCTTCGCAGCAGCGGCCCCGGCTCCCGGCGACTGGCCCGCATTCGGCCGCGATCCCGGCGGCAGCCAGTCCTCGCCGCTGACCCAGATCAACAAGGACAACGTCACGCAATTGCGGGTCGCCTGGACCCATCACTCCGGTGACTTCGTCGACGCGCCGCTGCCGCAGGGCACCGTGCTGCAGGCCACTCCCATCCACGTCAATGGCATGCTGTATTTCTGCACACCGTTGAACCGCGTCTTTGCGCTGGATCCGGCGACAGGCCGCGAGCGCTGGGTGTTCGACCCCTATGCGGTCGATGCGCGTACCAGGAAGCCTTTCAGTGATTCGCCAAAGCGTCCGGGCCGTTGTCGCGGTGTGGCGTATTGGGAAGCAGCGCCCGTCGCCGCGGGCGCACCCAGCGCGACCCCTGCTCCGGCTGTCGCAGGCCTGCCCGGCATGACGGCCGCGGCGCCGCCGGCGCCTGCTGCGACCGCAGTGACGTCCGCGGCGCCCGGCACCTGCGCGAAGCGCATCTTCAAGAACCACGGCGCCGGCCAGGTCTTCGCGCTCGACGCCGACACCGGCAAGCCTTGTCTCGACTTCGGCGCGGCCAAGGGCCATCCGGGCTGGGCATCGCACGCCGACTACGAGGGCTACGGCGAGGGCTTCGTAGGTTCGGCAAGTTCGCCGCCGGTGGTGCTGGGCGACATCGTCGTCAGCGGCACCGCCACCAACGATGGCATTGCCAATGCCAAGGACGGCATCGTCCGCGCGTTCGACGTGCGCACCGGCGAACTGCGCTGGGAGTTCAATCCGATTCCCGAAGACAAGCGCGCGCTGTCCGGGGCCGCCAATGTCTGGTCGACGATGAGCGTCGATCCGCAGCGCAACCTCGTGTTCCTGCCGACCACGAGTCCGTCCACCGATTACTACGGCGGCGGCCGGCCTTTCGAGATTCCACTGGCGAATTCCATCGTCGCGCTCGACGGCGCCACCGGCCGCGTGGTCTGGTCGTTCCAGACGATTCGCCACGATCTGTTCGACTACGACCTGGTCGGCCATCCGCTGCTGGTCGACGTGCAGCGTGAGGGCCGGACGATTCCCGCCGCGCTGCTGCAGACCAAGATGGGCTGGCTGTACGGTTTCGATCGCGCCACCGGCGCGCCGCTGTGGCCCATCGTCGAGATGCCCGGGCCCAGGACCGATGTGCCCGGCGACACCGCTGCGCCAACGCAGCCCGTGCCGCAGGGCATGACGCCGTTTGCGCGGCAGACGCTGAAGCGCGAGGACCTGTTCGGCCTGACGCCGCTCGACCGCGCGTCGTGCCGCAGCCAGTGGGACGAGCTGCGCTACGACGGCATGTACACGCCGCCGTCAATGCGCGGTTCGATCCTGTTCCCGTCCGCGCTGGGCGGCGGCAACTGGAGCGGCGCCGCGTTCGATGCAGGCTCGAACACGCTGTTCATCAAGGCCGAGAACCTCGCGACCAGGATCCGCGTCGTGAAGAAGGAAGGCCCCGACAGGGACATGCCCACGCGCGACTACCTCACGCGCCCGCTGGTCGGCACGGACTACCGCGTCGAGGGCGAGATCTTCACGTCCGCGCTCGGCATTCCCTGCACGCCGCCGCCGTGGGGCACGCTCAGCGCCATCGACATGGCCACCGGCAAGCTCAAGTGGCAGGTGCCGCTCGGCCAGGTGCGCAAGTGGGGCATCAACGCGCCCGCGTCGTTCGGCTGGGGTTCGCCCAACGTCGGCGGTCCCATCGTGACTGCAGGCGGGCTGATCTTCATCGGCGCCGCGATGGATTCGAAGTTCCGCGCGCTGGATCCCGCGACCGGTGCGGAACTGTGGTCTGCGGATCTGCCGGCGCCGGGCATGGCGCTGCCGATGACCTACACATCCGGCGGCCGGCAGTTCGTCGCCATCGCGGCAGGCGGCAATGCGCAGGTCGGCACCGTGATCGGCGATTCAATCGTGGCGTTTGCGCTGCCGGCGGCTTCGGCGGGCAAGTAACGGCAGGCCGCTGCCGCGGATCGGTGCAGAGGCGTGCTGCGCGCGCGGCAGGACGGACCGTCTCCCGGAGCATCACTATGCAGATTGCGTCCACTGACGAACTCCCGACGCGGCGCGAGCCCGAGGTGTACGAGAGTCTGCTGTCGCTCGACGGCTCGCGGATCGTGGAGCTCGGCTGCGGCCGCGCACAGCTGACCCGGCTGATCGCCACCACCGGCCGCGATCGCCAGGTGCTCGCGCTCGAGGTGGACGAGATCCAGCACCGCCTGAACCTCGCCATCACGGACCTGCCGAACGTGCGCTTCGAACTTGCCGGCGCCCAGGCCATCCCCGTGCCGGATGCGTCGGTCGACGTGGTCTTCATGTTCAAGTCGCTGCACCACGTGCCGCCCGAACTGATGGCGACGGCCCTGCGCGAGGTCGCGCGCGTGCTGAAGCCGGGCGGGCACGCGTACATCTCCGAGCCCGTCTACGCCGGTGCGTTCAACGACATCCTGCGCCTCTTCAACGACGAGGGCCGCGTCCGCCAGCTCGCCTTTGCGGCGGTGCGCGCGGCCGTCGATGACGGCACGCTCGAACTCGTCGAACAGGTGTTCTTCAACGCACCCGTCAAGTTCAGGGATTTCGCCGAGTTCGAGCAGCTGGTCCTCGGGGTCACCCACACCAGGCTCGCGCTCACCCCGCAGATCCTCGCCGAGGTCCGCGCCCGCTTCGAGACATGCCAGACGGCCGACGGGGCGCATTTTGCGCAGCCGATCCGCGTCGATCTGCTGCGGCGCCATTGATAGTATTGATGCGGTAAGCAGCGTGCAGCTGTGGTTTGCGCATCGCCGCAGCCGTCTTCAGGGGAGAAACAACGATGAATGAATCCGACTTCGTTTCGCGCCGCGCGCTGCTGGGCAGTGCGGCGGCACTGCTGCCCGCAACTGCGCTGGCGCGCGAGGCAGCTGCTGCGAACGGCGGCAAACCCGGCGCCGCGCCAGTCCGGCGCTCCAATGCCAAAGCCGTGGACCTTGCAGGCCCGGCCCTGCTCGAGGCGTTCATGAAAATGAGCGCCACCACCGACGACCGCATCGTCATCGGCTGGATGGACGCCGTGACCTACGCCTTCATCGAGGGCGAGACGTTTCCGCTGTACCGGCTGTTTGCCGCAACCTGGTATCGCTTCAAGCGCGCATCACCCGACCGCTTCGAAGGCACGTCGCTCGAAGTGGCCTTCTATCACGACATCAATACCGGCGAACCCCTGAAGACGCTGACCATGCCGCGCACGGGCAGCGTGGCCGACGTGCCGCTGTATCGCGCCGGGCCATCGCCCAATCACGTGATGCTGCGTCGCGAGGAACGTCGCGAGTTCGGCATGGCGCGCGAGACACGGCAGGGCGAGAGCTTCTTCCGCCCCGGCATCGCCCTGAGTCGCCAGTGGCTGAGCGAAGTGCAGCGCGATGGCGATTCGCTGCTGGTGCGCGAGGACATCGACACCCGCGTGACGCCGGGCGATCCGGCTGCGCAGGGTTTCTTCTATCGGGAATGGACGATCCGCAGGTCGCCGTGGGATGTCGTCATGGATCCACGCCGGACCAGCGCACCGACCGAGGTGCTGTACACCGGCCTGGCCGCGTTCCGGCCGTGGATGAAGATGGGCGCGACACCGGGACACACGGTGCAGAACGGGCATGGCGGCAAGGTCGAGCGCGCCGAGGATCTGCCCGACACGATTCTTGCGTTGTGTCGCCAGCATCACCCCGATCTGATCAACGAACCGGATAAGGCCCTGACGCCGAAGCCGAAGGCGGGTTGACGGCGCCGCAGCGTGCAGACCATGACCTAAGGCCAATGGCACTTACTTATGGGGCGTATGCGGCAGGCGGTCGCACTTCGACGTGCACGACGTACGGCGGCGCCCGGCTCTTGCGCGCTTGCTCGACGGTACCCATGAGCCACAAGTGCTCTGCCTGTGCGACTCCGTGCGCGAGCAACCTCGCACCTGCTCTACGCAGGCG
>JANPDV010000506.1:0-15505 GCA_031431655.1 Gammaproteobacteria bacterium
CCTCGGATCTGCAGTTTGCCGCCGCCAGCGCGAGTCGCGACGCCTACCAGCAGCGGCTGCGTGCGGGCGGCCTGGGACCTGTCACGACCGAGATCCGCGCTGCTCCGGAGTTCTACTACGCCGAGGACTATCACCAGCAGTACCTGGCCAAGAATCCGGGTGGCTACTGTGGACTGCGGGGTACTGGCGTAACCTGCGCCTGAACCCCGCCCGGTGCATGTGCCGTCAGCGTGGCGGCTCCTGGCCGGGCTTGCTGTCTTCCATCGGAAAAGTGCGGGATTCGCTCGACGCGGGAGCTGCCGCCGGCACCGGTGCTGCGGGGGCGGCCGGGGCCGCTGGGGACGGCGGTGAGGCAGCGCCTGCAGCCGCGCCGGTGCGCGGAGCGGTGCTTGAGGCGAGGGCCGCGAGCAGGCGGCGAACGCTCTCCGAATCCTTCTTGACCGCGCCGCTCAGGATGTCGCTGACCGCCACGCGACGCCCGCCGTAGAAGGCACGGTTGGCTGATTTGTCGATCGCGAGCACCGTGCCATCGAGCGCGACTCCGGCGAACAGGCCGCTGCTGCGCGAGTAGGAATAGACCTCGGCGCCCGTGAACTGGGCGTCGGTCGCCGCAGTCGCCGAGCGACCTAGCGGGCCCGCAGCCACCGACGCGTCGGCGCCAAGGGTGATCTTGCCGTCGGTGATACCGTCGACGCCCGAGCGGGTGGTGAACACCAGCACGAGGTCGGTCGATTGCACGCCGATCTGCCAGCCGAATGAAGCACTCGCAAGGTTCGTGAAAACGGGATTGCTGAATCGTCCGTCGCGATCACGGACCACCAGCACGCCCTTGCCGCCGCGGACGCCGAGGCCAAGAGCGCCTTTCTTGACCTCAGGGAAGATCGCGATGCCAAAGGCGCGTTCCAGCAGGCGCTCGGGAATGAACTGATCGCGCAGACCACGCTGGTCCTCCATGACCTGGGTGGCGACCAGCACCCGTGCTTCTTCACGGGCCTGCGCCTCGGCCAATGGCGGCAGGGCGGCGGCGAACAGGAGAATGGCAAGGGCGCGGCGAGCGCGGGCGCTGGCAAGCATGTGATGAGTTCCTTCTGCACCGTGCCAACCTGGCAATCGGTGCGCGAAGCTTAACTCATGACTGAACTGCTCGTCAGAACCAGGCGGACAGGAACAGTTGGCCGACTCCGGCGTTCATCTTGTACAGCGGCTCCGCGCCGGCCCGCCCGCCCGCGGGAACGTTCCGGAAATCGTCGTAGCTCACCATCATGTAGTCGTAGCGGACATTGACGGTGCCGCGCTCCAGCCAGGGAAGGCGCGCGACACGAAACTCCCACGTCGCTCCCACGCCGAAGGTGTTGGCCGTGTAGGTCGACAGCTCCTTGTCGCGAGCCTGGAAATTCAGCGTATTGCGGCGTGGGAACAGGTCGCGATAGAAGTCCGCGGCGTCCTGCGTGTAGAAGCGGTAGCGCGCCTCGAAGACCCAGTTGCCGAACGCCGGCTGCGCATAGCCCAGCTGCAGGGTCTGGCCGCGCACCCCCCAGGTATCCGAGTAGAACCGGTACTGTCCGTCCACCGACGCCCGCCACCAGGGCAGCGAGTACTTGAGCCGCGCCGAAGCGGAATTGCTGGTGCGAGTGGCCGGGTACAACTCGGGTGTGTAGCTGTAGCCGCGCGGATTGGTCGGATCCGCGAAGCGCACCTGTCGATAGGGATTGTTCAGGTAGCCCTCGTCGGAGATCAGCTCATAGGCAAGGCTGCCCACCAGGTCCCGCGTGAGGATCTGTGTGAGGCCGACGCTCCACGCCCGCGAGTCCATGCCCTGCGTGAAGGCCGGGTCGCGGCGCTTGGCACCGGTGACTGAATCCTTGATGTTGCGGTACACGTCGTTCTGTCCGCGTCGTACGCCGAACGAGATGGTTGTCAGGTCGCCGAACATGTCCTGGCTGACGGCCAGATACGCTGTCTTGGCGCGGTAGTCCGTCTCCTCGCCATCGATGGCCCCGAGGCTCCAGGTGGTCTTGCCGCGAAGGTAGTCCAGGCCAAGGCTTTTCTGCGTTCGCTTGTCCGTGTAGGGGCTGGCGGTCGACACGACGTCGACCGAGGCCGAAGAGACGGTATCCACGAACCAGTTGGCGACCACCGAGAACTTCTCGCCTACCCGTTTGCGCACCAGCACCGACGGGCCGTCGACGACGACCCCGCCGCCGTCGTAGCGGTGATAGAGCACGTCTGCACGGTCTTCCGGCAGCACCCCGGCAACGGCGCTGGACCCCGCGACGGCCAGCAGCATTGCCGCGAGCGTGAGCCGCGCGCTGTGGCGGGGGTACGGGAGATACTGCATCGTCAGGGAACTCAGTTGCAGCCGCAGCCGCCGCCGGCGCTGCCCATGGCGCCGCGCGAGCCTTCGCGCAACTCGAACACGTGGTCCAGGTAGGCCGAGGAGACGGGATCGCGGTCCATCGCCATGATCGGGTCCGCGAGTCTCTCGCGCTCGTACGGCTTGACCCACGGTTCGATCGGCGCGCAGCCCGCCGCCGCCAACGCGGCCAGCAGCATGAGACCGCCAGAGATCGCTCGCTTCATGATGCGCTCACTCCCGCAGCAGCGTGCGGATATGGTCGAGATAGGTGTTCTCATCGCCGGGTCGGTAGCCGCGGTGCACGACGCGGACGTTGCCCTTGCGGTCGACGATGATCGAGCTCGGCATGCCCTGGACGCTGTACATCGATGACACTTTGCTGTCCGGGTCGAACGCGATCGGGAAGTCCTTCGCGGGCGCGTTCGAGCCTGCCGCAGCTGCGGTCGGGGCCGCGTCGGCGACTGGCGGCCCAACCGATGCGAGCGACGCGCACAGGGCCACAGCGAGCCAGGCAAAAGGTGCAGCAGAACGATTACGGATCACGGTGCTCTCTCCTCAGGATGCCCGCCACCGACCAGACCAGGCCAGTGACGTTCAGAAAAACGCGGTCACGCCAATCCGTGCCTCGAGGTTGTTCGTCAGCTTGCTGGTACCGAAGATATCCGACTCGAACAACCGGTCCTGCACATCGATGTGCAGGGTCAGCCAATCGGTCGGCAGTACCCGATAGCCGGCACCGAAGTTCACGCTGAACTTCTGGTCCCCGGCGAACTTGACGCTGCCAATTCCTCCCAGCAGGTAGAAGGCGCTGTTCAGGGCAAGGTTGCGACCAACAAACGCCTCGCCCGGAAGAAAGTTGTACCCAAAGGACAGTGAGTAATACGTGAGCTGCCTCTCACTGCCCAGGTTCAGCGGGTCGGAACCGGGGTTGAGAAGTTCGAAGCTGGTGCGCCCGAGTTTGGTGCGGCCGACCGCGCCCTCGAAGAAGAAATCCTCGGAGATATGGTAGGCCGCCTTCACGCCGTAGGCGGGGTTGGTGCCGAAGTCCTCGACGTTGAGCACGCCGTACCACCCGCCGAGTTCGAAGTTCTCGGTGTCGATGGCAGGGCGCTTGATCTGCCGGCGGGTGACGCTGGTCTCGAGCACGCGCGGCGGGGCTGCCGAGTTGTCGTCGGCCTCGGCGGTGGAGCCGGTCTGGTCGGCAGGCGTCTTGGCTCCCCACCAGGGCCCGCGCAGCGCCGCGCAGCCGCTCAGGAACACGGTGGTCAGAGCCGCAACCGCAATCGGCCGGATCAGAAGAAGAACGCGAGACCGGCTTTCCATTCCTTCAACTCCTCGTTGTCGTTGCGGCTCGTGAACACCACGCGTTCCTTGTACTCAGCCCTGAAGAAAAACCGACGCGCAATGTAGAACCGCACCCCGACACCGGCATAGGCCGCTTCGTCGGTGCGATCCACGAGATTCGGACGCTGGGCGTCGCTGTCGACGCGGAACAGGCCGCCGCCGATCGCGATGAAGGGCGACACGCGCCACTCCGGCGCAAACACGTGGGCGAGCCCCGCCTCGACCATGTAGCCGCTGCGCTGGTCACCGAGATACTGTCCTGCGGACAGCTCGAACTTCAGGTTCTCGGTCAGCGAGCGGGCGCCGTAGAACGAGACCAGGTTCGCACCGTCGAAGTCGCCGGCGAACGCGCCGAGCTCCCAGCGGTGGTTGGCGAACCCGGCCCGATCGCCGAGCTCCACCTGGAACGCCGTGCCGTCCGCGAGCAATGCCTTCTGCAGATCCGCCGCGCTGGCCCAGCCTTCGCGACCGCGGGCGGTGCGCACCTTGAAATAGTCAGTGCGCGCGAACAGCACATCGACGGCCTCGCCGCGCGTCACGACCTGGGTGACCGGGTAGCCGCGACCGGGGCCGGTGCGCAGTTCCAGGAACGGTTCCGCCACGAACAGCTGCAGATAGTCCCGCTCGCGCGCCTGCGCGGCCGGCGGCGCGAGCCAGCCGGCGAACAGCAGCAGCGAAAGCATCACGATCCTCGCGAGCCATGCCGGGCCCGCCCCAGGTTCAGTTGCGGGGTGCCGCGGGGTCGAATGGATTGTTGAAATACTGAGCTCCAATATCCAGCCACTCCGCGACCAGGCGCAGTTCGGCCGGAGACATGTATCCCGCGTGAGTTCCGCCCGTTCCGAAGCGACTGAAGAAACGGGTGGAACCGCGTGCGTTTCCGGCCAGCCCCGACGGCGCCACCGGCACGGTCTGCTGGATCGGCAGGCCCGTGACCGGGTCGACGCCCGTGGTCACCAGAATGTCACGCAACGCCCCCATGTTAACTTCCTGAGCGTTATCGGTGAACAGCAACTCTCGGTACGACTTCAGCTGATCGGCATCGTCGTCGGACGGCCCGTCCGTCAGGTCGAGCTGGCCGGCCGGTACCTGCACGGCATTCGCCGCATCGCGCGGATTGTGGCAGCGCGTGCAGGTGTTGTTTGCCAGCACGGTCACGCCATCCGCGGCCAGCGTGATCCGCGGCTTGCCCCACAGCGGGTGCAGGTGCTGGGCGTAGTTGATCGTGATCCGGCAGCCTGCACTCCAGCGGGCAGAGCACTCGGGCGTGGTCGGAATCGGCGTCGTCAGGTCGGCGTACTTCCAGGCGAAAGCGGCTTCCTTGGCACGGCCGGACGCTGCCGGATCGGTCCAGATGTCTTCGAAGCTCACGTCGACCGAAGTCTGCATCGACTTGCACTTGTCGGGGCCGGTGAGCAGGCAGGTCAGCCGCGCCCGGGTCTGCGCCATCGATTCGCCGGATTGCGGCGCGAGCGTGGGATCGGCCCCTGGGAAGGCTCCGGCGGTGGCGCCGGGCCACACCGAAGCGAACAGCCCGGCGCGGCCATGCGAGCGGGGATTCTGGGCGGTGCGGACGTGGCAGCCGTTGCAGCTCAGCACTTCGCCTGGCCGTACCTGCAGCCAGTTGCGATGGACCGGCGAGAAGCGCTTGCCCTCGGCGTCCAGCACGGAAATCTGGAACGCAACGTTGGCCGGCACTTTCATGCGCACGGATCCGTCCGGCTCGACCATCGAATAGCCAAGGATCTCCCGCATGAACCCGCTGGCGCCGAATGCCGAGCCGTCGAGGTCGAGGACGTCGTCGTCGGGCTGCGATACGGCCTTCTCGAGCCGGATGAAGCGCGCGGGTCGCTGCGCGGCCGTGCGCAGCATCGGATTGGCCAGCGTCGCGATGTTGGGTTGCGCCGTGTCGGCGCCCGTCACGTCGTAGACGCTGCGGATGTCGAGGATGCCAACGCTTTCGGACACGAACTCGGCATTGACGTCGACTCCCGGCACGCGATCGAGGATCACGGCGGGCGCAGGACGTGGCTGCGCCACGACGATCTCGGTGATCATCTTGTCCTGTTCCGGGGGCACGATCGGCAGGAAGGCGCGCTTGATGGTGTCGTACATCCAGAGGCTGTAGAGGGGCGCCGCCAGCTGCACCGCGGAATCGCGCAGCACGTCGTCGGTGCAGGCGCGCTGCTGGCCGTTGATCTGCGCGCGACACGGCGTCCAGCTCACCGCGATGCGGCCGGAGCCGTCCCAGAGCGGGAACGCGGCCGCGAACCGACCGCCCGGCGATACGCCGGGAATGGTCCGGACGTCGTTGCCCGTGACGGCTCGCTGCGCAGGGCCCAGCAGGCCGGCGCTGCTCTGCAGTGGCTGCGCGTTCTCGACGTAGGTCCTGGCGTCGATCTGCACCAGATCGCCACCGAGATCGGCATCTGTGAACGGCCGGATCAGCGCCAGGATGTTGCCGTTTGGCATTTCGCGCGGCTTTAAGAAGTGGACCTCGGAGTTGTTGGTCCCGGTCAGGTGCGACACCGCGCCGTATTGCAGCTGTACATCGCTGCCGTCGGGATTCGCCGTGTACAGATGGATTGCGCTGCGCCCCGGCGCGGTGTCCCAGCGGCTCCAGAGGATGCGGCCGCTCGTCAACACGGTTGGATCGAGATCATGGCTCTGGCCAAACGAAATCTGCCGGATGCTGGTGCCGTCGGCGTTCATCACGTGCAGCAGGAACGACGGCTCGCGCCGGTCCTCGGTCTGCGCGTCGAACTGCGGCTTGCCTTCATCGAGCAGGATGGCCTTGGCGGTGCGCTGGCGCGTCGACGAGAACACGATGCGCCCGTCCGGCAGGTAGTGCGGCGCGACGTCGTTGCCTTCTTCGGCGATCACGTTCGATGCGATCACCCGGCGCAGCGTCTGGCTGGCGAATGTGTACTCCCAGATGTTCCAGGTGGGCTGGTCTTCCTCGTCACCGTTGACGACCAGTGGGCCGCGCATCGCGAACAGCAGCTTGCGGCCGTCGAATGCGACGTCGAGATCGCGAATGTCCCACGTGCCGGTGCGGGTGGTCGCCTCGGTGATGTTGCGCTCCGGCACGCTGGCGTCGGCGCGATCCTTGACGAACAGGTCCGCATCGACAATGAACGTGCGCATGTTGCGCGCGTCATCGGCCTGCACGTCCGGAATGGAGCGTTTGACGTAGGCAATCGGAAAATCGATCGTCGCGGGGTCGGCGCTCTGGCCGCCGCCGATGTCGATGCTGCCACCGCCCGAGCAGGCATTGAGCACGCATGACGCCACGGCCAGCGCCGCCACCAGTCCGGCATGGTTGGACTTCATCAGGTTCCCTCCTCGACAGGCCAGCCGGGCAGGCCGGCGTTAAAGCGCGCAAGCGGACGCGCATGTAACGTAATTCATCGTCGCTGCGTTCAGATCAATGATCTGCCGACGACGTCACAGCGCGGCGACCGCGATCGCGATTCCCTGAGCGGGCTTGTTTGCCCTGGAGTCCGGAAACGCGTCGCGCGGTGCACGACGTGAGAGGTAGGCCCCTGCGCGTCCTGTCGCCGTGACCGCCGTCTCACTTCATGTCCGCCAGCATGGCGGAATGACGTAAGGAATGCGCCTGTCGTCGTCAGGCGACGTCCGTTGATCGAGACAGCGGATGCGTTTGATCCGGCTCCTATAGTTCGTCGCAACGCCCGGCAACCGGGTGGGGTGGGAGTGTCATGAAAACAGCAGCGAGTCGATTTGCGTTCCTGGCGGCAGCAGCGGTCCTGCTCGCATCCGCCGCATCCGTGCAGGCGGGGCCGCGTGAGCAGGCCAAACGCATGCATGACCGGATCGCCGGTGTCCCGCCCAGCGCGCAGGTGCTCGGGCAGATGGAGGCCGAAATCGCGGCCGGCCGGCCCCTGGATGCAGCAAACCGCGCGATGCAGTCCAGTGCATTCTATAACGTCACGCTGAAGAATTTCGTTTCGCCGTGGACCAACCGCGAGCAGAGCGTGTTCGTTCCGCTGAACGACTACACCGCGACGGTGATCGGCATGGTGCGTGACGACGAGCCGTTCAATACGGTGCTGTCGGCAGACGTGCTGTACACGGGCCAGGGCGAGGCCGGTGTCGCGGCCTTCTCGCCCGCCAACAACGATCACTACGAGCAGCTCGAGACCACCGGTGCCGACCTGCGCGCGGTGCTCGTCAAGCAGACGCAGTCCTCGCTGCTCGGCATCCCGGCGGCGGCGACTGCCGGCGTGATGACGACCCGTGCGGCAGCGCAGGCGTTCTTCATCGCCGGCACCAACCGGGCGATGTTCCGCTTCACCCTGATGAACCACATGTGCCGGGATCTCGAGCAGGTCATGGACACCACGCGGCCGCCGGATCGCATCCGCCAGGACGTCAGCCGCTCACCGGGCGGCGACAGCAGGCAGTTCCTCAACAACTGCATCGGCTGCCACAGCGGCATGGACCCGCTGGCCCAGGCTTTCGCCTACTACCACTACGACGAGACCGCCGCACGCCTGGTCTACACGCCGGCGCAGGTGCAGGTGAAGTACTTCAACAACGCGGACAACTTCAAGCCTGGTTTCGTAACCAAGGACGACCGCTGGGACAACTACTGGCGCAAAGGCAACAACCAGCTGCTCGGGTGGGACAGCGCACTGCCGGGCTCCGGCACCGGCGCGAAGTCACTCGGCCAGGAACTGGCCAACAGCGATGTCTTTGCGCAGTGCCAGGTCGAGAAGGTCTTCAAGACCGTCTGCTTCCGGGCGCCCAGCAATGCCACTGACCGGGCCCGCGTGCAGTCGATCAAGACCGCATTCAAGTCCAGCAACTACAGCCT
The DNA here is from genome assembly GCA_031431655.1 of Gammaproteobacteria bacterium. Classification (GTDB taxonomy): domain Bacteria; phylum Pseudomonadota; class Gammaproteobacteria; order Steroidobacterales; family Steroidobacteraceae; genus UBA964. Next base: position 8,541 of record JANPDV010000506.1, read on the forward strand.
GAAACGCGTCTTCGCCGAAACCGGCGCGTATTGCATGGGCGAATGAGCGAGTCGCACGGAGAACGCATCGTCATGAAACTCACGACCCACAACCCGCTCCGAATCCTGCCGCGCGCTGCGCTCGCGCTCGCGCTGCTTACCCAGGCCGCGTGCTCCGGTGGCGCTCCCACCCAGGAGCAGCCTGTGACCCAGGCACAGACCGTGCAGGACTACACCGGCCCGGCGCCGTCCAGCGCTGACGTGCAGGCGTTCAAGATCAACGTCTGGGAGAACCTGAAGGCCTCCAATCGCTGCGGAGCCTGCCACACCGCGTCCGGCCAGGCGCCGCGCTTCGCGCGCACCGACGATGTGAACCTGGCGTATCAGGAAGCCGTGCAGCTGGTGACGCTGTCGCAACCGGAGCAGTCGCGGCTGGTCACGAAGGTGGCCGGCGGCCACAACTGCTGGCTGTCCGCCAACTCCGCCTGCGGCGACACGATGACGGTCTGGATCCGCAACTGGGCGGGTGCCGTCGCTACCGGTGGCAAGACGATCAGCCTGCGCGCACCGCCCGACAAGACCGTCGGTGCGAGCAAGACGTTCCCGGCCACCTCGACCGCGTTCGCCGCGACGATTCACCCGCTGCTGCGCCAGTACTGCGCCCGCTGCCATGCGTCCAATGCCGGCACGCCGCAGTCGCCGTTCTTTGGTGACGCCAATGTGGATGCAGCCTACGCGGCGGCGCGTTCCAAGATCAACCTGGACAACCCCGCCCAGTCACGACTGGTCGTGCGCCTCGGACAGGAGTTCCACAACTGCTGGAACAACGACTGCGGTGGCGCCGCGACCCAGATGCAGGCGGCGATCCAGGCGTTTTCGAACGGCATTCCCCTTACGCAGGTCGATCCTTCGCTGGTGTTCTCCAAGGCGCTGACGCTCTACGACGGCACCGTGGCTGCCGGCGGCAACCGCTTCGAGAACAACCTGGTCGCACTCTGGGAGTTCAAGACCGGCATGGGCACGGTGGCGTTCGACACCAGTGGCGTCGAGCCGGCGCTGAACCTGAACTTCGCGGGCGATGTCTCGTGGCTCGGCGGCTGGGGCATCAAGATCGGCGCGGGCGGCAAGGCGCAGGCCTCGACCGCGTCGAGCAAGAAGCTGTCCGATGTCATCAAGGCCACCGGCGAGTACTCCGTCGAGGCGTGGATCGCGCCCGCCAACGTGATGCAGGAAGACGCCTACATCGTCAGCTACTCAGGTGGCACGACGTCGCGCAACTTCACGCTGGCCCAGCGCGAGTATCAGTACCAGGCGTTCGCGCGCAGCGCGCGCACCGATGCCAACGGCGCCCCGGCGCTGCTGACCAATGCTGCCGATCGCGATGCGCAGGCCTCGCTGCAGCACGTCGTCATGACCTACGACCCGGTCAACGGCAGCCGCCTGTACGTCAACGGCACGTTCACGGGCGACACCGACCGCAGCGGCGGTGGATCGCTTTCCGACTGGGATGACAGCTTCGCGCTGGTGCTGGGCAACGAAACTTCCAGTAATCGCTCGTGGGCCGGCATCGTCCGCATGGCCGCGATCCACAGCCGGGCGCTGACCGCGGCGCAGGTGCGGCAGAACTTTGACGCCGGCGTCGGCGAACGCTACTTCATGCTGTTCAACGTCAGCGACCTCGTCAGCGTACCGCAGAGCTACGTGATGTTCGAGGCAGCCCAGTACGACAGCTACAGCTACCTGTTCAGCAAGCCGACCTTCATCAGCCTCGACAGCGCCGCGCGGCCCGACAACCTGGCCATCAGGGGCCTGCGTCTGGGCATCAATGGCACTGAGGCTCGCGTCGGGCAGGCGTACGTTCCGCTGAACAGCACGGTCACGGCTTCCAACTACACGCCGACGGCCGGCCAGCTGCTGACCGACGTCGGCACGATCGTCGCGCTCGAGAAAGGGCCGGACAGCGACCTGTTCTTCCTGACCTTCGAGCAGATCGGTTCGCGGACCCACACGCCGGTGGATCCGGCCCCGACGCCGCCGGCGCCGGCGACCGATCCGACCGATATCCCTTCCGACATCGGCATGCGCACCTTCGAGGAGATCAGCGCCTCGATGTCGCAGGCGACCGGCGTGCCGGCCTCGCGCAGCGAGATCCGGGGCACCTATGACCTGGTGCGCCAGGCGATGCCGATCAAGGAGACGATCGAGGGCTTCGTGGCCTCGCAGCAGACCGGTGTCGCGCAGCTCGCGATCGAGTACTGCAATACGCTGGTCGAGGATACGGCGCTGCGCAGCGCCTTCTTCCCCGGCTTCGACTTCGCGGCGCCTGCGGCCTCGACGTTCGCGACGGCTACCGGTCGGGATGCGGCGTTCAACCCGCTGCTGGACCGGATCATGGGAGTCAACATTGCGTCGCAGCCCGACCGTGCGCTGACGCGAGCCCAGCTCGACCTGCTGGCCGCCCGCCTGACCTCGTGCGGCGCGGGCTGCAACGCGGATCGCACCAAGACGGTCGTCAAGGCGTCCTGCGCGGCCGTGCTCGGCAGCGCCGTGACCCTGCTGCAGTAACCCGACGCGGCGAATCGAAACCGGAGAATCGACATGATCATTCGCACCAAAGCGCCCCGCCAGCTGGCTCTGAACGAGCCAATCCGCCACCAGGACAGCCACAAGCGGCCGGTGACCCGCCGTGAGCTGGTCGGGCAGGGCTTCCTCGGCGGCGGCGTCGCGCTCGCAGCACCCACCCTGTTCAGCCTGTTCGCAAATCCGCGGCTCGCGCATGCAGCGCTGTCGCCGGACATCACCGCCCTGAAGCAGGCCTGTGGCTTCGGCGTGCAGGGGGCGGGCAAGATCCCGTTCATCGCGTTCGACCTTGCTGGCGGCGCCAACCTGGTCGGGTCCGAGGTGCTCGTGGGCGGGCAGGGCGGCCAGCTCGATTTCCTCAGCACGGCGGGCTACGCGAAGGTCGGTCTGCCGGGTGACATGGTGCCGAACGCACCGAACGCGGCCAGCCCGACCAACAATTTCATCAACACGTCACTCGGTCTCGCCTGGCACTCCGACGGCGCGATCCTGCGCGGCATCCTCTCCAAGATCGGCGTCGGCACGGCGGCCAACGTCAACGGCGCCGTAATCCCGGCCCGCTCGGAGAACGATACCGGCAACAATCCGCACAACCCGATGTTCGGCATCCACAAGGCTGGTTCCGACGGTTCGCTGCTCACGCTGATCGGCTCGCGCGCATCCGAGTCCGGCGGCAACTCCGTCGCTCCGATGGCGATGATCGATCCGGCCGCTACGCCGACCAAGGTGGACCGCACCAGTGACGTCACGGGCCTGGTCGACACCGGGAAACTGGTAGGGCTGCTGGACCAGTCCGACGCCGTCGCCGTCATGGAAGCGATCCAGCGCGTGTCGGACCTGAAGCTCGCCAAGGCCGAACCGCGCACGGTGACCCGTGACGAGGTGGTCAAGGAACTGATCCGCTGCAACTACGTCAAGGCCGCCGATCTGACGGATCGGTTCGGCAACCCAAGCTCGCTCAATCCCGAGCTGGATCCGTTCATCCTCGAGGGTGCGCCCGGGGCCACGGCGCCGATTTTCACGCGCGCCCAGTTCGACGGCGATGCCGAGTTCCGCAAGACCGCGGCCGTGATGAAACTGGTGCTGGAAGGCTATGCCGGCGCCGGCACGATCACCATGGGTGGCTACGACTACCACGGCCAGGGGCGGGCGAGTGGCGAGGTCCGCAACTTCCGCGCCGGCCAGTGCATGGGGGCCTGCCTCGAGTATGCGGCTCGCAAGGGCATTCCACTGATGCTGTACGTGTTCAGCGATGGCGGCATCTCTTCCGGCACCATGGTCGACAACACGGTCGATGGTCGCGGCAAGTTCATGTGGACCAGCGACAACCAGTCGACCGCGACGGCGTTCTTCCTGGTCTACAACCCGGGGAGTCGGCCGCAGCTGTTCACAGGCGACGCGATCCCGGCAGCGCGCCACCAGCAGCTGGGCTACTTCCGCGCAGATGCCTCGGTGGAGACCGGAGGAACTCCGGCGGCCAACAACGTGAATCTGCTGGTTGAGACCGTGGTGCTCAACTACATGGCGCTGCATGGCCAGCAGGGCCTGTTCCCGACCGCCAACTTCTTCCCGGGCCATGGCCTGGGCAGCGCGGCGCTGCGCGACAGCCTGACGGCGTTCAATCCAATCGTGAACGGCACGATAACCTGACACGATGCGGGACGAGGTCCGCGTGTCCGCCGTGTAAAGTAGCGGCGTGAATGCGGCATTTCTCGATACGCTGCGCTGCCCGCAGTGCCGTGGGGCGGCGTTGGAGCCGGCGCCGGATTCCGTGGTGGGCGGAGCTCTCCGCTGTCCGTCCTGCAGCAGCTCCTTTCCGGAGGTCGGCGGCTTGCCCTGGTTGCTGGCGGAGCCGCAGGCACGTCTGTCTGACTGGCGGCAGCGATACCACTTCATGGTTCGCGAACTCGAGCAGTCGGCAGCCCGTGCGGATGCCGCCCTGGCACGCAGCGGCCTGCTGGCGTCGACGCGCGCGCGGCTGACGGCGAGACGCGCTGGGCTGCGCGAACAGGCGCAGCGGGTGGCTGCGCTGCTGTCGCCGCTCCAGCTCGAGCGGCCGGTGGCGCGCTACGAGACCCATCTGGCACTGCGCACGCGACTTCCGCCAGCCCAGGACCTGCATTCCTACTACTCCAACCTGCATCGCGACTGGGTCTGGGGCGAGCAGGAGAACGCCGCGAACCGGCAGTTCGCCGAGGAACTGCTCGACGGCGTCGCGCCGCGACGGTTGCTGATTCCTGGCGCCGGAGCGAGCCGCCTTGCCTGGGACCTGCACCAGGTCCTGCATACCGAACTGACGACAGCCATCGACATCAATCCGCTGCTGTTGCTTGCCGCGGCAGCGGTTATCCGCGGCGAAGGCGCGACCCTGATGGAGTTCCCGATTGCTCCGCGCTCGGCTGCCGATGGCACAGTGCGGCGCACGCTGCCCGCGATGCCCGCGGGGCGCCCCGGCCTGCAGCTGGCGTTCGCCGACGTTGGGCGACTGCCGTTTCGCAACGGCGCCTACGACACCGTGTTGACGCCCTGGCTGGTCGACATTGTCGAGCAACCCTTCGCGGTGCTCGCGGCGCAGATCAATGCAGTCCTGAGCGTCGGCAGCCACTGGGCCAGCTTCGGCTCCCTGGCCTTCGCCAGTCCGGATCCGGAACTGCAGCATGACCCGACCGAAGTGATGGAGATACTCGCGCAGCAGGGATTCGAGGTGCGGCGAACCCGCGAGGTCGACGTGCCCTACATGCGTGCGCCCGGCAGTCGTCATTCCCGGATCGAGACGCTCTGGGGCTTTGCTGCTGTCAAGGTCCGGGAAGCCGAGATGGTCGAGCCTGACACCCTGCTCCCGGAATGGCTGGTTGATGCGCGCCTGCCGGTGCCCGCGCTGGAGCACTTTCGGACCCAGGCCCTGGCAACCCGCGTCTACGCGTTCGTCACGGCACTCATCGATGGGCGACGCGGGATGGGCGAGATCGCGGCTTTTCTGGTCGACCAGAAACTGATGCGGGCGGACGAAGCGGTGCCGGCCGTCCGGGGATTCCTGCTGAGCCTGTATGAGGAGAGCCTGCGCGGCAACAGCGCGGGGCCTGCGTGACGCCCGTCCAGGGCCGGGGTGCTGTCACGGCAAACTGTGACGCAGCGAACATCACGGGTCCCAATAGCGCGGTTGTTGCGTTGACACTTCAGCGCGGGCTGTGCGAGCTTTGATAACGAAGGTCCGGGCATAACCGTCGCGAGACGGCGACGCAAAACCTCCGGTCCGCGCCGAGCGCGTGGACAGCGGGGTTGCCGATCGAAGCGGTTGAGTTTGGTCGCTTGCCGCCGGTTGAGTACCTCGTCGCGCCAGGGTGGTCTCACCTCGGCGCGACCGCGTGTATTCCGCCTGGCGATGCGCGCGGCACGGAGGACATCTGAGCTTGCAGGATCATCAATTCCGCCCGTACGGAAACGCACGCAACGCGCGCGGCCTGCTTGCCATCTGGTTCGCATGCAGCGGGCTGCTGGCGACGCCATGCTGGTCGGACTCCACGCCGGCGGCGGGACAGCTCGCGCTGGCCGCTGCGCCAGCCACGGCATCGCAGCCTGCGCCTGACTTCGCATTGCGCGCGCTGCGAGGTCCGAACGTCCGGCTTTCCGAGCTGCGCGGCGACGTCGTCGTGCTCAGCTTCTGGTCCAGTCGTTGCAACATCTGCCGCCAGCAGCTCAGCGCCCTCGATCGTGCCTACGGCACTTTCCGACCGGCCGGCTTTACCGTGCTCGGGGTCAGTATCGACGACGACCCGGTCGCTGCGCGCGAGTTTGCGTCTTCACAGGGCCTCAGTTACCCCATGCTGATCGATACAGCCAAGACAGTCGCGCGCGCCTATCGCGTCGACGACCTGCCGATGATGGTCGCGATCGATCGCTTCGGTGCCGTACGTTTCGTGCTCCATGCGCGCCGCAGCGATCAGGCGCGTGATTACATGTCGGAGCTCCGCAAGTTGATCGACGAGTGAATCCAATGATCACGAATCCGCCACGATTCCCGTTCGCCAGCCTGCTCAGCACCGGTGTCGCCTTGCTGCTCGTGCTCGCGTCCCCCGGCCTGGCCCGCGCGCAGGCCGCGCCCCCTGCGATTCCGTCGGCCCCGACGGTCGCGCCACCAGCCGCGGCACCAGCCGAGACGGCACCAGCCGCGATGGCACCAGCCGACGCTGCACCCGCCGCGCCCCCGGAACAGCCGGCGCCCGATACGCGCGGCATCGACGAGCAGTCGCAGCAGCTGAAGAAGGACGCTCTCGACCTGAACCGCGAATTGTTCATGCTCGAGGAAGAACTGCTGTTCCCCGCCAATACGCAGGTGGCCGTGTTCCTGTCGATGGACGTGGGCGAGTTCTTTGCGCTGGACTCGGTGCAGCTGAAGGTGGACGACA
>JANPDV010000507.1:0-5142 GCA_031431655.1 Gammaproteobacteria bacterium
GCGCCTGCCGGGCGCCGCGCCAGCAGGACGCGAGCAACCTCGGGGATCACGTCGCCGGCGCGCCGCACGATCACGGTGTCCCCGACGCGCACATCCTTGCGCGCCAGCTCATCGAGGTTATGCAGGGTGGCATTGCTGACCGTGACGCCGCCGACGAACACCGGCTCGAGTCGCGCGACGGGTGTCAATGCGCCGGTGCGGCCGACCTGGAACTGGATCGCCCGGACGATCGTCGTGGCCTCTTCAGCGGGGAACTTGAGGGCGATGGCCCAGCGCGGCGCGCGCGAGACAAAACCGAGCGCCTCCTGTTCAGCCAGCGCGTCGACTTTGTACACCACGCCATCGATCTGGTACGGCAGCTGGGCCCGCCGAGTGCCGAGCCGTTCGAAATAGCCGAGGCAGCCGGCCACGCCGCTCACGACCGCGGCCTCGGGAGAGGTGCGCAATCCCCAATCGCGCAGCATGGCGAGCGTGCTCGAATGGCGGGCCGGCATCTTGCCACCTTCGAGTGCGGCGACTGAGTACATGAAGACGTCGAGCGGTCTTGCCGCCGTCACTCGTGGATCGAGTTGCCGCAGGCTGCCGGCGGCGGCGTTGCGCGGATTGACGAACTGCTTTTCGCCACGTTCCGCCGCGGCACGATTCATCGCTTCGAAACCGGCCACGGGCATGAACACCTCGCCGCGCACGTCCAGCAACGCGGGTGCGCGACCCCGCAGCCGCAGCGGCAGCGACGCAATGGTGCGGACATTGGCAGTCACATCCTCGCCCGTGGAACCATCGCCGCGGGTCGCCGCCTGGTCGAGCACGCCATCGCGGTAACGAAACGAAACAGCCAACCCGTCCAGCTTGGGCTCGGCCGCATACTCGATTTCACGTTCGACCCCGAGGCGCTCGCGGACGCGACGATCAAAGGCAGCGACGTCTTCGACGGCGAATGCGTTGTCGAGCGAAAGCATCGGTCGCAGGTGGCGGACCGAGGCGAATTCGACAGCCGGAGCCGCGCCAACCCGCTGGGTCGGGGAATCGGCGGTGATCAGGGCAGGATTGGCTGCTTCAAGCGCGCGCAGTTCGTGCAGCAAGGCGTCGTAGGCCGCATCGTCGATCTCGGGATCGTCAAGTACGTGATAGCGGTAGTTGTGGTGCTCGATGGCAGCCCGCAACTCGGCGATGCGCCGCACCGACGCGCGTGACATCAGCCCGATGAAGCCACCGCGCGCTGCGCCGCGGCGGCGCTCTCGCTCGCCTGGGCGAGCGCTGCGACCTCGCGTCGCAGCTCCGAGATGCGCGAGTCCGTCAGGGGCCGGCCCTTCGCGTCACAAAGCACGCCACGAATGCGCTGCGCCAGGGTGCGGCCCACCTGCAGCAGCCTTTCAAACGATTCACGATGCGGCAGCGGACCCGGCAGGACACAGAAGAGGTTCAGCCCCGCGAACATCTGGGTGTCCATCTGGGCGAGCGCGAAGGTGCCAGGCCGCATCAGGCTGGCTGCGCTGACGATCACCCGGCCATCACCCAGCGCCTTGTGGAAGATTTCGAACTCGCCGTGCTCAAAACCCTCGCCCACCAGCGCTTGACGCAGCGCGGCACCGGTAATCACCTCGCCATCGCGGGCCGTGAGTCGCAGCGCGACGATCTGTCTCTGGTCCTCGGGCGGCCAGTCGAGACGCACATGGCGTGTGTCCGACGCCGCTTCCTGCTGCGCCAGCCAGGCGGCCGCACGGTCAGCCGCGGCCGCCGCGCCGACGGGCGCCCCGGCGTTGGCCTGATCCTCGCGTGCGGCGATGTACCCGGCGGTGTCGCCAGAGGCATGCGCAAGGTGGGACTGGCCGTATGCCGGCATGGACGGATTGTCGAGCACCGACGGATCGACGATCTCCACGACAGGTAGCCGCCCGATCGGGTCGCGCTGCGTGGCGGGATTGTGGTGCCCCGAATCATGACGGCCGAGCGTCTCCATGCTCAGCACCGGCTCGGTCCGCGATCCATTGCCATGCCCGGCCCCCTCGGCCTCGGCTTCGGCAGCAGCGGCGGACGACGTCGCACGCGGCAACCGCGCATTGCGCTGCTTGCGAAGCTCCCATAGCGCCAGCCCCGCCAGGAACAGGATGCCGATCAGCAGCAGAGCCCAACGTAACTCAGGCATGGTGTTCAACTCGCCGCCAGCCGGACCGCCGCATCGACGTCGACCGCGACGAGTCGCGACACGCCAGGCTCGTTCATCGTGACCCCGAGCAGCTGCGATGCCAGTTCCATGGTGGCCTTGTTGTGGGTGATGAAAATGAACTGAACGGAGTGCGCCATCTCCCGAACGATGTCGCAGAACCTGCCGACGTTGTGCTCATCGAGCGGTGCATCCACCTCGTCGAGCAGGCAGAACGGCGCCGGATTCAGGTCGAATATCGAGAACACCAGTGCAACCGCGGTCAGGGCCTTCTCGCCCCCCGAAAGCTGCGAGATCGAGACGTTGCGCTTGCCGGGCGGTCGCGCCATCACGGCGACGCCGGCCGACAGCACGTCATCGCCCACCATTTCGAGATATGCGTGCCCGCCGCCGAACAGGCGCGGGAACTTCTGCTTCAAGCCGGCATTGATGCGTTCGAAGGTCTCTTCGAAGCGCGCGCGCGTCTCCTTGTCTATCTTGCGCATCGCCTGCTCGAGGGTATCCAGCGCCGATGTGAGATCGGCAAACTGGCGATCCAGGTACTCCTTGCGCTCCGTGTTCTGTGCCAGTTCGTCGATTGCGGCGAGGTTGACCTGCCCGAGCCTGTCGAGGTCGGCCCGCGCTTCGGTGAGCCGGCCCTCGAGGACCGACGTGTCGGCATCGGCCGCGAGCGTTTCCAGCACCGCCTCCAGCACGAATTTCGTTGCGGCAAACTGCTCCGACAGGGACTCGCGCCGTACCCTGGTTTCCTGCGCAGCCAGCTTCATCTCGTCCATGGACTCGCGCGCCGCGTGCACAGCGCGCTCAGCCACGACGCGCTTCTCGTCAAGGATGCGCAGCCCGGAGTCAGCTTCATCGAGGGCGCCGCGCAGCGCGCTGAGCTCGCTTTCGACCTCCAGCCGCCGCTGCAGCATCTCGGCCAGCGTACGCTGCAGTTCCTCCAGAGGGGCGTCGCCACCCGCAAGCTCACCGCCGAGGCGGGAGCAACGTTCATCAAGAGCCTTGCGCTGGTCCTGCATCCGCTGCAGGCCACTGGCCATCGCCGACTCGGCCGATCGACGACCCTCGACTCGCACGAGCAGATTACGTGCCGCCTCCTGCGCCTCCTGCGCTCCGCCACGAGCCCGTTGCAGCGCCTCCCGACGCTCGTCCCGTTCCGCTTCGAGGCCGGGCCTGCGTGCGTCGAGAGCATCGAGATCGACCAGCCCAGCGTCCAGGGCGTGGCGCGCCTTCGCCAGCAGCTGCTCGGTCTCATCGAGTTCGCGTCTGACGGTCGCCGCATCATCACCCAGTCGGGATAACCGCAATGCCGCGTCCTGGGCACGCACAATGGCGGAATCGAGCTGCGCCTTGGTGTCTGCGTGTTCGCGATGCGCCAGCTGAATGCCGGATTGCGCGTGGTCGCGTGCCGACTCGGCTGCAAGCACCGCGACCCGCAGGCCCTGCTGCTGCGACTCCAACGCCTCGAGCCGGCCGCGCGTCTCGGCCAGCGCGCCGCGCAGTCCCTTGAGCCGCTGCTCGCGCTCCAGCACGCCGGCGTGCGGATCCGCGGCTCGCGGCACGCGCACCCAGTTGCGGCCGACCCATGCGCCGTTGCGGGTTACGCAGGACTCGCCGGGGCCGAGGTCATGTCGCATCGCCAGCGCGGTGTCGAGGGAGTCGACGGTAAAGACGCCCGCGAGCAACTCGCTGACGCTGGGGGGCCCGTCGACGTGGGCGCCAAGCCGTCGGGAGTCGTCCGCGCGCGGCGCGCGCGCACCCTCTACGACCACCAGTCCGCCCGGGCCGCTCTCACCCGCCTGCGCGAGGGCAGCGCTGAGATCATCGAGCTGGGCGACACTCACGGCTTCGAGATAATCGCCAAGCACGGTTTCCACCGCGCGCTCCCAACCCGGGTCAACGGCGAGTATTTCCGCCATGCGCGGGCTGTCCCCGAAGCCGACTCCGCGCAACCAGTTGACCGACAGTGCCTCCGCGCGCCCCGTCGCGGCACGCTGCAGCGCCTCGATCGACATCGCCTCCGTCTGCTGGCGGTCGCGCTGCCCACGTGCCTGCTCGAGCTCGCGCTCGCACCCAGCCAGCTCGCCGCGAAGCACCTGCAGTTCCGTGACTTTCAGTGCGAGAGCGTTCGCCACCTCGTCGGCCGCAGACCGACTGCTGACCTCGCGAGCCGACAGCTCCTCTACCCCGGTGCCGGCGGCCTGCGTACGCAGGGTATCCTGCTCGACCGCGATGCGATCCGACTGCGCGCGCAGGCGTCGCTGCTGGTTCTCGAGCTGCTCGATCCGGGCGCCTTCCACCTGCACGGTCTGGTGAGCCGAGCCGAGACTGCGGTTGAAGTCCTCCCAGCCCGCCTGCCATGTTGCGAGGTCCGCTTCCACTGCAAGCAGGGCAGCAGTAGCAGCGAGCTCGAGCCGGCGCGCCTCATCGGCCCCGGGATCCAGCTCCAGGAGCTCAGCCCGGATCGACTCCAGTGCCTCTTCGTCACGGACGATCTGGCTGGCGACGTCGCTGCGGGCCTGCTGCGCCTGGGCGAGATCGTCGCGCTTGCGAGCCAGCGACTCGCGCACATAGCTGATCTGCTGCTCGGCACGGCTGATGTCCGCACCCACGGAATAGAAGCGACCCTGCGCCGCTGCAACTTCCTCGCTTCGCTCGATCTGCCAGCTGCGCTGCTTTTCTATCGCAGCTTCGGCGGCACGCAGGTCGGCGAGGGCCGCCTGCATCGCGATGTCACGCTCGCGAAGCGCGGAGTCCTGCACCTCGCCGCCCCGATCCAGCTCGCGCAGCCGCAGGGCCAGCAGCTCGGCCGTCAGCCGGCGCTCGTCCTCCTTGAGAGCCTGGTAGCGGCGCGCGGCGGCAGCCTGCCGCTGCAGATGGCGGATCTGCTTGTCGATCTCGCCGCGCACGTCCTGCAGGCGCTCCAGATTCTCGCGCGCGTCGGCGATACGGCTTTCAGTTTCCTTGCGGCGCTCCTT
>JANPDV010000508.1:0-2351 GCA_031431655.1 Gammaproteobacteria bacterium
ACTATTTCCACAAGGTCGTCGACTGCCAGTGGGCCTGTCCGGCCCATACCGATGTACCCGAGTACATCCGGCTGATCGCGCAGGGTCGCTTCACCGACGCTTACCTGGTCAACCGCAAGTCGAACGTCTTCCCCGGGATTCTCGGCCGCGTCTGCGACCGACCCTGCGAGCCCGCCTGCCGGCGCGGCCGCGTCGAGCAGAAGCCCGTGGCGATCTGCCGCCTCAAGCGCGTCGCGGCGGACCACAAGGATGAGTATCGCGACCAGCTGCCTGCCATCCCGCGGATCAAGAACGGCAAGCGCGTCGCCTGCATCGGCGCGGGCTGCGCCTCGCTGACGGTCGCCAACGACCTGATGCCGCTCGGCTACGAAGTCACGATCTTCGAGCAGTTCGGCACGGCCGGTGGCCTGATGCGCACCAACATTCCTTCGTTCCGCCTGCCAGCGCCGGTGCTGGACGAAGAGATCGCGACCATCGTGGATATGGGCGTGGACCTGAAGCTCAATCATCCCATCCACTCGATGCGCCAGCTGCTGGCCGAGGGCGGGTTCGATGCGGTGTTCGTCGGTTCCGGGGCGCCCAAGGGCAAGGAACTGAAGCTGCCGGGGCGCCAGGAAGCCAGTGCCAACGTGCACATCGGCATCGCCTGGCTGGAGTCGATTGCGTTCGACCACGTGAAATCCGTGGGCCGCAACGTGCTGATCATCGGCGTCGGCAACACCGCGATGGATTGCTGCCGCAGTTCGCTGCGCCTCGGCGCCAGCAGCGTCAAGGTGATGGCGCGCAAACCGCGCGGTTTCTTCAAGGCCTCGGAGTGGGAGCTGGAAGATGCCGAGGCGGAAAACGTCGAAATCGTCATCAACCGTTCGCCCAGGAGCTTCGTACTCGAGGACGGCAAGCTCAAGGGAATGATGTTCGACGTGATGGAATATGAACTCGACGCCAAGGGGCGCATCACGGCAGAGCGTGTCGCCGGCGAGCAGTTCTATCCGGCCGACGATGTCATCCTCGCGATCGGCCAGGAGAATGCGTTTCCGTGGATCGAGCGCGACCTGGGCATCGAGTTCGACAAGTGGGAAGTGCCCAAGGTCGATGCCACCACGTTCGAATCCACACGACCGGGCGTGTTCTTCGGCGGCGATTCCGCTTTCGGGCCCAAGAACATCATCTGGGCCGTGGAGCACGGCCACCAGGCCGCGGTGTCGATCCACCAGCACTGCCAGCACCTGCCGGTCACGGATCGGCTGCCGCCGCTGGTGAACCTGCAGAGCCGCAAGATGGGCATGCACGAGTGGTCGTACTCCAACGACTACAGCCCGGTCGAACGACGGCTGATGCCGCACGTCTCGCTGAAAGAGCGCTTCAAGAAACTCAACATCGAGGTGGAGCTGGGCTTCACGGCCGAGCAGGCCGCCGCGGAAGTGCAGCGCTGCCTCAACTGCGACGTGCAGACAGTGTTCGAGGCCAAGCTCTGCATCGAATGCGATGCCTGCATCGACATCTGCCCGGTGGACTGCCTGACGATGACCGCGGGGGGCGAAGAGGCCGACCTTCGCACCCGGCTGCGCGCACCGGCGAAGAACCTCACCCAGGCACTCTATGTGTCGGCGCCGCTCAAGCACACGGGGCGCGTCATGGTGAAGGACGAGGACCTGTGCGTGCACTGCGGCCTGTGTGCCGAGCGCTGTCCCACGGCCGCGTGGGACATGCAGAAATCCGTGGTGAAATGGCCGCACGCGTCTGACCAGCCGTCTGCGACCGCCGCCGCCTCCCTGAAGAGCGCCTGAGGCGCGCTGCGCCCGTCCGCGCCCGAAAGGACCTGCCGATGCCCGCGTCTGCCTCCCGCGTCAACGACTTCGCGCTCAAGATCGCCTCGGTGAATGGCACCGGTTCGGCGAGCGCCAACACGCTGCTGATGAAGTCGATCTTCCGCAGCGGGATTCCTGTGATGGGGAAGAATTACTTCCCGTCCAACATCCAGGGCCTGCCGACCTGGTACGAGATCCGCGTGTCCAAGGACGGCTACGTCGCCCGCTCCGGCAAGGTCGACCTCATGGTCGCGATGAACGCGGAGACGTACGGCCGCGACGTACGCGAGGTAGCCGCCGGGCCGCACCTCGGCGACGTCCTTCGCATAGGTCGCCGCGTTGAGCGCGAGCATCAGGTCGAAATGCGGCGTCCGCGCGGTGTAGCCGTGCTTGTTGACGCGGATCTCGTACCAGGTCGGCAGGCCCTGGATGTTTGACGGGAAGACGTTCTTCCCGGTCACTGGTACGCCCATGCGGAAGATCGCCTGCATGATCAGACCGTTGGCGCTCGCCGAGCCGGTGCCGTTGGCCGTGGCGATCTTG
>JANPDV010000509.1:0-4528 GCA_031431655.1 Gammaproteobacteria bacterium
CTCCGATCGACGTGCGGCACCAGCCGGTTGCTGGCCGCCGCGCGCAACAGCTCCTCGAGCTGGGCACGGCTGCCCGACGTGATGCCCTTCAGCGTCAGGTTCTTGCCAATCAGCGCACCCCAGGGACGTGCCGAGCTGCCCTCCGGGGGCGCCGCCAGCGCGCCGAGCAGGCCGATGCGCGCATTCGGCGCACAGGCCGCGGCCGACTGGTCGAGCGTGCCCAGCCCGACGGTTTCCACGATGATGTCCACGCCGCGTCCGCCGGTCTCGGCCAGCACGCGCTCGGCCCAGTTCGGATACGTCCGATAGTTCACCGTGATGTCCGCCCCAAGTCGACGCGCCAGCTCGAGCTTGGTATCGCTCGATGAGGTGATCGCAACCCGGGCGCCGAACAGCCGCGCAATCTGCAGAGCGAGTATCGCCACGCCACCGGTACCGAGCGTGAGCACGATGTCGCCCGGCCGCGCCTGTCCCAGCGTGGCGATGACGGTCCACGCGGTGATGCCGGCAGCTCCCAGCGCCGCCGCCGAGTGATCGCTGACCTCATCCGGAATACGCACCATGGCGGCCTGCGGCAGGACGATATGCTCGGCCAGCCAGCCGTCCGCCGTGTTGCCCAGGTCGCGCTCGAACGCGGACGGCACGAACGGTCCGGTGTACCAGCGGGAAAAGTGGGCTGCGGTAACCCGGTCGCCGACCTTGACCGCCGGGCCCGGCGCGGGCGCCGGCCCGTCGCCCGCCGGTGGTCCGAGCGCCAGCACGACGCCAGCGCCATCACCGACCGCAATCCGCTCGGGAGGCTTGGCGCGTCCGTAGCGCGTTTCCGCGATCATCAGGTCGCGGTGGTTCAGCGCGGCACAGCGCACCGCGACCAGGGCCTCGCCGGGCCCCGGCGGCGGCACCGTGCGCACCACGGCCCGCAGCGAATCGACGCCCTTCTGCTCGCCAACGACCCACGCGCGGCTGCGCAGCGCGGCAGGGACTTCGGCAGTGGCTGCAGACGCGCCGACCGTGGCCGCCGCGGCCGCCGTTGCGGCCGACAACTGGATCCATTCCCTGCGATCGATCATCGACGGGCTCCTGGCGCGCGATTGGGAGCGGAAATATAGCGTCAAAAGCACGGCACCGCGCTGCCTAAGCGACGAACGTATCCCGGTAGCGCTCGCGCAAGCGGTTCTTCTGCACCTTGCCCATGGTATTGCGCGGCAGGTCGTCGACGAAGAAGACCCGCTTGGGCTGCTTGAAGCGCGCGAGCCGATCCTGCAGCGCGCCTATGACCTGGAGCTCGGTCTGCGAGTGGCCCGGCCGCACGGCGAGGACCGCAATGACCCCCTCGCCGAAGTCCGGGTGGGGCACGCCGATGACGGCCGACTCGATGACGCCGCGCAGCGCGTCGAGTTCGAGCTCGATCTCCTTCGGATAGACATTGAAGCCGCCGCTGATGATCAGATCGCGGGCGCGCCCGACCAGCGTGAGTCGACCCTGATCGTCGAGCGTACCCACATCGCCGGTAACGAAGAAGCCGTCGGGACGGAAGTCCGCCGCGGTGCGCTCCGGCATGCGCCAGTAGCCACGGAATACGTTCGGGCCGCGGATCTCCACGGCTCCGGACGTCCCGGCCGGCAGTCCGATGCCCTCGGCCCCGGTGATCCGCACCGTAACGTCGGGCAGCGCAAAGCCGACAGTGCCGGCAACGCGCTCACCGTCGCAGGGATTGGACGCAATGATGCCCGCTTCGCTCATGCCATAGCGCTCCAGGATCCGCTGCCCGGTGCGCCGTTCAAACTCCGCGAACGTCGCCGGCAGCAGCGGCGCCGAGCCGCTGATGAACAGACGGATCCCGGCGGCGCGCGTTGCGTCGAATTCCTGCAGCGCAAGCAGCCGCGTGTAGTGCGTCGGCACTCCCATGAATACGGTGCTCGCCGGCAGCAATTGCAGCAGCTGCGCTGCGTCGAAACCAGGGAGCAGGTGCATCGACGCGCCACTGAACAGTGCGCAATGCGTGGCGACGAACAGCCCGTGCACGTGGTAGATCGGCAGCGCATGCAGGAGCGTGTCAGCGGCAGTGAACTGCCAGATCGCAGCCAGCGCATCCGCATTCGCGACCAGGTTGCCGTGGCTCAGCATCGCGCCCTTGGCGCGCCCCGTGGTGCCGGAGGTGTAGACGATCGCCGCGAGGTCGTCTCTGGCGACCGCGTGCACTGCGGCGCCGCGAGCGCCGGCAGCCGAGCCATGCATCGAAGCCAGGGCGCGGGCGCGCTGCGGCATGTCGCCGTCGCCGCGCGCATCGAGCGTCGCGAACTCCGGCACCCGCAGCCGCTGCGCCACCTCGCGCAGGGCCGCGGCGCGCAGCGGATCGACAACCAGGAGGTGCGGCTCGGCGTCGCGCGCGAAGTACTCGACCTCGGCAGGCGTGTAGGCTGTGTTCAGCGGCACGATCACGGCGCCGATGCGCATGATCGCCAGGTACAGCACCAGCGCCTCGGGCGACTTCTCCACCTGCACCATCACGCGATCGCCGGGCTGCACTCCGTAGTTGCGCAGCGCCGCGGCGTAACGGCCCGACTCGCGGCGCACGGCGCGAAACGTCCAGTGCCGGCCATCGGGCAGCAACCAGGCGGGCGCATCGCCGCGCTGCCGGGCGACGGCATCGATGCGCTGGTACAGGTTGAACCCAGGTCGTGAGGCCACGCGTCGCGCTTTCACGTTGTGAGGTTGCGGCGGGCCGCGACCGGCCTAGCCGGTGCGCGAAAGCCAGACGCCCACCAGCACCGCGGCGGGAATCGCCAGCAGGCCGAGCAGGTCGATCCAGAATCCAGCGCGGATCATCTGCGGCACGCGCACGACGCCGGTGGCGTAGGCAATGGCGTTGGGCGGCGTACCCGCCGGCATCATGAACCCCCACGATGCCGCCATGGCGGCCGGCATTACCAGCCACAGAGGGTCGATCTGCAGAGTTCCAGCGATGCCGGCGATCACCGGCATCACGCTGGAGGCCGCCGCGACGTTGCTCGCGAACTCGGTCACCACGACTACCAGCAGCGTTATCGTGACGACGATCAGCCAAACGGGCCAGCCCTGCAGCGCCGCGAGCTGGGCGCCGATCCAGCTGCCGAGCCCGGTCTGCGTGATGGCGTCGGCCAGCGCGAGCCCGCCACCGAACAGGATCATCACGTCCCACGGGGCGCGCGCCGTGTCGGACCAGTCGAGCAGGCGGCTGCGACTGCCATCGCCGGCGGCGATGACGAACAACGCAAGGGCGGCGACGATCGCGACGATTGAATCATCCAGGGCCTTGAGGCCTGGCAGCGTCTTCAGCGTCGGCAAAGTGACCCACGCGGCGACCGTCAACAGCAGCAGCGGCAGCAGTCGCCGCTCGGCGCTCGACCAGCCGCCACTGCGCCCCACCGATGCGAGGACGGCGGCCCGGTCCAGTGCGGGCAGGTCGAAACGGCAGGCGACCCGCGTCAACAACCACCAGGTCAGCGGAATCGACACGATGACCAGCGGAATGCCGAAGCTCATCCAGTCGAGGAAACTGATCTTGATCCCGAGCCCCTTGTCGATCAGCCCGACTGCGACGGCATTGGTGGGGCTGCCCACGAGAGTGCCCAGCCCGCCGATGGACGCGGCATAGGCGATGCCCAGCACCAGCGCGCGGGCAAACGCCGCCTGCGAGGGACTGCGCTGATCGGATGCCGGCAGAATTCCCGCCACCAGCGCCACCGCGATCGGGATCATGATCAACGCCGTGGCGGTGTTGCTGACCCACATCGAGATGAATGCGGTGGCTACCATGAACGCCAGCACCAGTCGGCGCGGCTCGGTGCCCGCGCCGGCAACGATCGCGACTGCGACACGCCGATGCAGGCCGCTCTTCTCCATCGCCAGGGCAAGCAGTGCGCCACCGAGCACCAGGAAGATGATCGGCGACATGTAGCTGGCGGCCACTGCTGCGAGCGGCGCGGCCCCGGTCAACGGCAACACGACAAACGGCAGCAGCGACGTGGCCGTGACCGGCAATGCTTCGGTGAACCACCAGAGCGCCATCACCATGAGCAGCGCCAGCGCCACCGAACCGGCGGCGGTCAGCCCTGCTGGTGGCGGCAGGAGCACGGCGGCCGCCAGGATCAGCAGCCCGAGCAGTATGACGAAGCGTTGCATGCCGGCCAGCATGCTACGTTCGGCCCGGGCAAGTTGGAAGTTCGGCCGCGACAAGCGCCCGCCGGCGGTAGCAGAATCCGCAGATGAATACCCTCCGGTTCGCCGCCCTCGCCTGCGCCCTGTTGCCGCTCGGCAGCGCCCTCGCCGCATCCGGCACGGTGCAGGCGCCGCCGCGCAGCAAGGCCGATCTCGATGCCCAGTTCGCGCGCCTGCTGGCAACGTGGCCGGGCGTCTACGACAACAACGAGCAGATCGTGCGACAGAGCGGCGGCGGTCTCAGCCCCGCCACCAGCGCACCGTACTTCAGGCTGCGCAGCAGCGTCGCCCGCGTGTCGCGGCCGGACGTGGGCGAGCAGGTTCTGGA
>JANPDV010000510.1:0-4736 GCA_031431655.1 Gammaproteobacteria bacterium
CATCTCACGACCGGTTGCATAGCGGCCGGCTTCGCCCGGAGGCCGCGCGCGCTCCAGCACCAGTTCACTTGCCTTTGCGAAGGCATCATCCGCCAGCGTGATGGACCGGTCGCCTAACAGATCGTGCAGCTTCGCAAGCAACACCCTGCGCGTTGCCGGGTCGGACGGCGATACCAGTAGCGCCGGCAACAGCGTCTCTGTCGCGGCGGCAGGCGCCTTGCCCGCCGCGTCGGGCGTGCTGCCCGGCGCTGCGAGCACGCTGCAGCCGGTCGCGGCGAGCGACAACGACAGTGTCAACGCCATGATTCGACCGCGGTTCCAGCGCGCGCTCACAGCGTCTTGCCGACGATGCGGTTCATCAGGAACTCGGGCTTGAACAACTCGGGATCGCCCTTCGCGAGCTGGCGCGGATCGGTCGAGCCCGTGGCGGCCGGACACGATCGGGACTGGCGATACGTCAGCGCCGCGGCCAGCCGGCCCTCGAGCGGATCGCCGAGGTCGCGGCTGAAATCATCCGCCACGGAACAACCGGGAACGCGCGCGTCGCCCGTGCCAGCGCTATTCAGGGGACGGAAACCGTCGGTGTAGTCGCCAAAGCCCTGTTCGTTGACGCCCTTGAACTGGATCGTGAAGAACGTGGTGCCGCAGTTGTCCTGCGGGTAGAAGCCGTACGGCTTGCCGCAGGTGACGGAACCGACCTGGATCACCTCGACACCGACGCCGCGCAGCCCGTTGATGATCGACTCGCTGGCCGAACAGGTGCCCGGGCCCGTCAGCACGAACACCCGCGCAAGGTTCAGCGTCGGCAGCGCCGTTCCCGCCGTCACCGAGAAACCACGGGCCGCGGAATGGAACGGCGTCGGGGTGATCGCATTGCCGGTGATCGGATTGGTGGTGGTGTACTTGTCGTTGAATGCCAGGCGCTCGAACGCCTTGTTCGTCGTGCGCCCCGGCCCGGCCACCATGAACGCGACCTCGGCCGCCAGGTCGAGGTAGCCGCCGCCGTTGTAGCGCAGGTCGATCACGAGGTCAGCCACGCCCGCCGCCTGCAATTGCGTGAACGCATCGACCAGCTGGCGTTCGGCGGTCGCGATGTGGTCGTTGAACAGCAGGTAACCCACGGCGCCCGTTCCGGTCGGGAACGTGCGGACGTTCTGTACCGGCACTGACGTCACCGACGCTGCCGTCATCGTGATGGTCCGGATCGTCGTGGCTCCCGGATCACGCACGCCGAACGTGTGCGTACCCGCGACCGACGGAAACAGCGCCGCGTTCAGGCGATCGATGCTCGCCTGGTCGCCGGCGTTGACGACATCGACTCCGTCCGCGGTCAGGATCTCCGCGCCACGCCGCAGACCTGCAGCCGCAGCGGCAGAACCCGGCTCGAAATAGGCGACCAGCAGCCGACGCGGCGGGCGGTTCTGCAGCAGCGCCCATTCGGCGCCATACCCGACCGAAACGCCCGACTGCGACAGCGAGACCCACTGCTGGGTCGAGTAGGTGAAATGGAACCGGTCCTTGGCTGCGCCCGACGGCGTGGTGGCCGATGTCTTCAGCAGATCGAAATACGCTGCCGTGGACGTGGACGCGGCCGGGTTCAGGTCCGGCAGTTCGCGGTACCAGAGGTAGTAGGCATTCGACCATGCGCGCAGCCAGTGGTTTTCCCATACCACGGACCCCGCAGTGTCGACATAGGCTCGGCCCGTTGACGGATCGGTGCCGGTACGCGGCACGGCGCAACGGCCGGCAAGGCTGGCGGGCGATTGGAAAACCCCAAGCGACCACGCGGGATCCGCCGGCGGAGGCGGGATTGTCGCGACGGGTGGGGTCGACGGCGTGACCGCCGGGGCTGCAGCGCCGCCGGATCCACCTCCGCCGCCACATCCGGCCAGCAGAGTGGCCAGCAGCAGCGCTGCGGGCAGGCCCGCTTGACGGTAGCTCGGCATTTTCCACCTCCATGCGGAAAACGGCGCAGCCCTGTCCCGCGCCCCGATGCAGCTTATCGGATGCCCGGGGATTGGCAAACACTGCCCCGCCCAAGGGTAGTATCAGTCGGCGCCGGTCCGCGCCGGGCCGGATCGCCGGAGGCCACGTAATCCCATGACGACCGTGCACCACTACCGCGCCTGCCCACTGTGCGAGGCGATCTGCGGCCTCGACCTGCGCTACGAGGATGGGCGCCTCGCAGCGATTCGGGGCGATGCGCTCGACCCCTTCAGCCACGGGCACATCTGCCCTAAAGGCAACGCGATCCTCGACCTCGAGCGCGATCCCGACCGGTTGCGCCAGCCGTTGCGGCGACGCGGCCACGACTGGGAAGAGATCGGCTGGGACGACGCGTTCGCCGAGGCCGGCGAGCGATTCGCAGCGGTGCAGCGGCTGCATGGCAACGATGCACTCGCGGCGTACCTGGGCAATCCGAACGTGCATCACTTCGGCCACATCGCCTACCTGCCGTCGCTGGTGCGCCTGCTGAAGACGCGCAACGTCTACTCGGCGTCTTCAGTCGACCAGTGGCCGCATCAGCTGGTCGCATGGGCGATGTACGGCCACCAGTTCCTCCTGCCGATTCCGGACGTCGACCGTACCGACTGGATGCTGATGCTCGGCGCCAACCCGGTGGCGTCGAACGGCAGCCTGATGACCGCGCCGGGGATCGAGAAGCGGCTCGCAGCGCTGGCGGCGCGCGGCCGGCTGATCGTGGTCGATCCGCGGCGCACCGAGACCGCGGCGATCGCGAGCGAGCACCACGCGATACAGCCCGATGGCGACGTCTGGCTGCTGGCCGCGCTGCTCAACGAGATCCGTGCGCTTGGCGCACTGCGGATCGAACGCTACGCCGGCCGGCTCGAAGGCCTCGAGCGCGCGCTCGCCGCGCTCGACGGCATCGATGCGGCCGCCGCCGCCGCGCACAGCGCCGTGCCAGCCGCGACGATCCGGCGGCTCGCGCGCGAGCTGCATGCCGCACCGCGCGCGATCGTCTATGGCCGCATGGGCGTCTCGACGCAGCGCCACGGCACTCTGTGCCAGTGGCTGATACAGCTGCTGAACCTGGTCACGGGCAACCTCGACCGCGAGGGCGGGGTGTTACCGAACGAGCCGACGCTGCCGCTGACCGGGCCGGGTACGTCCCGCGGTGTCTACGATCGCTGGCGCAGCCGTGTGCGCGGCCTGCCGGAGTTCGCCGGCGAGTTGCCGGTTGCGGCGCTGGCCGAGGAACTCGCGACGCCGGGTGCGGGGCAGGTGCGCGCGCTGTTGACCTGCGCCGGCAACCCGGTGCTGTCGACACCGGCCGGCCACCGGCTCGACGGCCTGCTCGCGCAGCTCGATTTCATGGTGTCGATCGATCTCTACGTCAACGAGACGACGCGCCACGCGCAGTTGATCCTGCCGCCGGCGTCCCCGCTCACGCAGGATCACTACGACAGCGTGTTCAATGCATTCGCCATCCGGCGCGTCGCGCGGCTCAACGCCGCGGTGCAGCCCGTGCCGGACGGCGCGCGCGCGGACTGGCAGATCGTCAACGGACTCGGTGCGGCATTCGCGGCCGCCAGCAGCGTGGCGGGCTCGCCTCGCGAGTGGCGCGTGCTGCCTGAGCCGCGCACGCTGATCGCGCGCGGACTGGCCGCGGGCGGCAGCGGTCTCGAGCTCGCTGCACTGGAGGCGGCGCCCCACGGCATAGACCTCGGGCCGCTGCGGCCGTCGCTGCTGGCGCGGCTCGAGACGGCGCACGGCCGCATCGAGTGCGCGCCGGCGCTGCTGCTGCAGGCGGTCTCGCAGTGGCGCGGCGCCGCGGCGTCGCCAGGGGCGTCGGTGGCCGGGGAACTCCGGCTGATCGGCCGGCGCCACGTCCGCAGCAACAACTCCTGGATGCACAACGCGCCGCGGCTCGTGAAGGGTCCGACGCGCCACCAGCTGTGGGTCCATCCGGACGACCTCGCCGCGCGCGGATTCACGGCTGGAGACCGCGCCCGGCTGCGGTCGCGCACCGGTGTCGTCGAGGTTGAACTGCGTACTGAAGCCGCGATGCTGCGGGGGGTTGTGTGTCTGCCGCACGGCTTCGGGCACGGGCGAGCCGGCACGCGACTGCAGCGCGCGAATGCCGTTGCGGGGGCAAGCTACAACGACCTGACCGACCCCGCCTGGCTCGATGGACCGAGCGGCAACGCGGCGTTGAACGGACTGCCCGTCACGCTTGAGGCGCCATAGCGAGGCGCCACGGCGAGCTACCGTGACGGCCGGCGCTGCGCGGCTGCGCAGCGACCGACCGCGGTGGCGAGTTACTTCTTGGGGTCGTCGCCGCCGGCCCAGCCGATGAACAGCCAGCGGCCGTTCTCCTTGACCAGCACGTCGGTGTAGCGACCGCTGATGGACTCGCGCTCTTTCTTGTAGTTCTCGCGGGCAATCTGGTAGCGGTACTGGACCACGGCGACATTGCCGGTGACCGTGATCGAGATCGGGAACAGCTCCTGTTCCAGGACCGTGCTGTTGCCGTTGCCGTAGCGGCTCCAGCGCGCCAGCGAGGCCCTGTTCTGCGGCATGGCCTGGTCTACGTCCCAGTAGCTCACGTTCGGGTGGACCATGGTCTCGATCCAGCTCAGGTCCTTGTCCCTGGCCATCTGCCACTGCTGTTCTTCCAGTTTCCAGATTTCCTGTTGTGCAGGGGTCCAGGTCTGTGCGACGGCGGTGCCGGCCATTGCGGCCAGCTGTGCGCCGAGCAGCAGCGTCGATCGGAA
>JANPDV010000511.1:0-6466 GCA_031431655.1 Gammaproteobacteria bacterium
CGGACCATCCGGTACCCACGGCGCTGATGCGCGAACTGGGAGAGCCGCTGATGAGCTCGACTTTGCTGCTGCCCGGTGACCCAACGCCGCTGACGGATGGCCCGGAGATCCGCACGCGGCTTGCGCGTGAGGTCGACGTCGTACTTTCGGGCGGCCATTGCGGCACCGAGCCAACCACCGTGGTCGACCTGGGCCAGTCGCCAGCTGTGGTCACGCGACTCGGCAAGGGGAGCACCGCGCCGCTGGGGCTGACCTGAGTGCCGCGTTAAGAGCGAGGTCGGGGCAGGCGCTATCGCTTGCTTCGTTATAATCAACAGGTTACTGGGCGAAGCGCTGAATCGAAGCGGAGTATAGATGTTTTTTGTTTTAGATCAGTGCTTTACAGCATATTATTCAAGTTGTTTAGGTAATCGGGCAACGCGCCCGGCTCATTCATGAGCGCCAATCTGCAGTCCCGTCGGGTGCTCTCCGGCATTCGTGCCACAGGTAGCCTGCATCTCGGCAACTATCATGGCGCGCTACGCAACTGGGTGGACCTGCAGTATCAGTACCAGTGCTTCTTCTTCGTCGCCGACTGGCATGCGCTCACCACCGGGTACGCCGATACGCGGGGTCTGCCGGCGGCAGTCCACAGCATCGTCGTGGACTGGCTGGCGGCCGGCCTGAACCCGGGCGTCTGCACGCTGTTCGTGCAGTCGCACGTGCCGGAGCATGCGGAGCTGCACTTGCTGCTGTCGATGATCACACCGCTCGGCTGGCTGGAACGCGTGCCGACTTATAAAGACCAGCAGGCCGAGTTGGCCGACAAGGACCTTGCGACCTATGGCTTTCTTGGCTACCCGCTGCTGCAGTCGGCTGACATCCTGCTGTACCGTCCGGCGTTCGTGCCCGTTGGCGAGGACCAGGTTGCGCACATCGAGATCACCCGTGAAGTCGCGCGCCGTTTCAATCATCTTTACGGACGCGAGCCGGACTTCACCGAGAAGGCGGAAAAAGCGATCAAGCAACTGGGCAGCAAGAACAGCGCGCTCTACAAGCAGCTGCGGCGCCAGTACCAGGAGGCGGGTGACAGCGCTTCACTCGAGAAGGCGCGCGCGCTGGTCCAGGGCAATACCCGCATCACCGTCGCGGATCGTGAGCGGCTGCTCGGATTTCTGGAAGGCGACAATGTCGCGATCCTGCCGGAACCCCAGGCTCTGCTGACGGCCACCCCGAAGCTGCCGGGGCAGGACGGGCGCAAGATGTCGAAGTCTTATGGGAATACCATCGGGCTGCGCGAGGACCCTGACGTGGTCGCGCAGAAGCTGCGCACGATGCAGACCGATCCGGCGCGCGTGCGGCGCTCGGACCCGGGCGATCCGGAGAAATGCCCTGTATGGACGCTGCATGGTGTTTACTCGGACGAGGCCACACGCAAGTGGGCGAGCGAGGGTTGTCGCAGTGCCGGTATCGGCTGCCTCGAATGCAAGAAGCCGTTGATCGAGAAGATCGTCGCGGAGGTTGGCGGCATGCGCAAGCGTGGCCAGGAGTTCGAGGACAACCCGGAGCTCGTGCGCACGATTCTGGCGGAGGGCGCCGAAAAGGCGCGCGACGCAGCCCGGGCGACGCTCGATGAAGTGCGGCGTGCGATGCATCTGCGGACCGATTGAGCCGCGGCACCG
Organism: Gammaproteobacteria bacterium; assembly: GCA_031431655.1. Lineage (GTDB taxonomy): Bacteria > Pseudomonadota > Gammaproteobacteria > Steroidobacterales > Steroidobacteraceae > UBA964. The sequence goes on from JANPDV010000511.1 coordinate 1,662, forward strand.
CCACGCGTTACCAAAGCCAGGGAAACTACAGACATGGCCAAGCCTGAACTGAAGGTCGTGGTGTCCAATCCGCCGCGCGAAGCCGGGCAGTCGGCGGCCGCGCCGCCACCCATGCAGGCTGAGATGCCGTTCGCCATGGTCAATGGCGAGCCGGTAACGCAGCTGCCGCGCGATCTGTACATCCCGCCCCAGGCGCTCGAGGTGTTCCTCGAAGCTTTCGAGGGTCCGCTGGACCTGCTGCTGTACCTGATACGTCGGCAGAATCTCGACGTGCTGGATATTCCGCTTGCGGATATCACGCGGCAGTACATGACCTACATAGATCTCATGCAGGAGATGCAGCTGGAGCTCGCTGGCGAGTACCTGGTCATGGCGGCTACGCTGGCGGAGATCAAGTCGCGGATGTTGTTGCCGCGTGCCGGCGATGGAGCCGATGCGGAGGAGTCTGATCCGCGCGCCGAGCTGGTGCGCAGGCTGCAGGAGTACGAGCGCTTCAAGCGGGCTGCCGAAAGCATCGACCTGATGCCGCGGCTGGACCGCGACATCTGGACGGCCTCCGCTGAAGCCGACGCAAGGCGCCCCGCGAAGACCCTGCCGCAGGTGACGCTGCAGGAGATGATCCTGGCGTTTCGCGATGTCGTGGCGCGGGCGGAGATGTTCGCCCATCATCAGGTGCAGCGAGAGCGGCTTTCGGTCCGGCAGCGCATGAGCGACATTCTTTCGTCGCTGGAGCGTTCGACTTTCGTAGAATTCGCCCAGCTGTTCCGCCCGGAGGAAGGTCGTATGGGCGTCACGGTGACGTTCATGGCCATTCTCGAGCTGGTGCGGGAGGGTCTGCTCGATCTCGTGCAGGCCGAGGCATACGGGCCGCTGCACGTGCGTGCGGTCACCGCCGCGCCCGAACTGCGCCTGGTCGCGGATAACCCGGAGAGCACCCTCGAATGAGCGACAGACACCTCAAGAACGTCGTCGAAGCGGCCCTGCTGGCCGCGGGCCGTTCGCTTTCGATAGCCGATCTTGGACTGCTGTTCGAGGAGACGTCTCGCCCGGACACGGCCGAGCTGCGCGGCGCGCTGGCTGCACTTGCGGCCGAGTACGAAGAACGCGGCATCGAACTCAAGGAAACTGCCAGCGGCGTGCGGATCCAGGTGCGGCGCGAATTCGCCAGCGAGGTTTCGCGACTCTGGCCGGAACGCGCCCAGCGCTACTCACGCGCTTCGCTCGAGACCCTGGCGCTGATCGCCTATCGGCAGCCGATTACGCGCGGCGAGATCGAGGCGGTGCGCGGCGTCGCGGTGAACCCGAACATCCTCAAGACGCTGCTCGAACGCAACTGGATCCGTGTAGTAGGTCAGCGCGATGTTCCGGGTCGGCCGGAGTTGCTTGGCACCACGCGCGATTTCCTCGATCACTTCGGGCTCAAGAGCATCGACGAGTTGCCGCCGCTCGCCGAGTTGCGCGCGCTGGCGGACATCAACATGCAGCTGCCATTGCCGGGTACTGCCGAAACGGGCCCGTTGGGCGACGAGCCGGTACTGGCCGCATCGCTCGACGAACTCGCCGAAGGCGATTCGGTGGCTCCCCGCGGCGTCCAGATTGCCGATTCGGCCGGCGGCGATGATGAGGGCAGCGACCCGGAAGAGCGTGATGCAGCGCCCGCCGACGCCGGGACCCGCACAGGGCTGGTTGCTTCGGCGGCCGACCGGGACGACTGAAGCGGCCCGGGCATGCAAGCCGGGGAGCGCATTCAGAAACGCCTGTCCGAACTCGGTCTCGCCTCGCGCCGTCAGGCCGAGGGCTGGATTCGCGAGGGCCGCGTCGTCATCAACGGCCGCGCGGCGGTGCTCGGCCAGCGCGTCCTCGATTCCGACGATGTGCGCATCGATGGGCGCGCGGTGCGTCTGGCGGCGCGCAGCAGCGCGTCGCCCGGCGCGGAGCGCGCCTTCCTGTGCCACCGCTCACCGGGCGAAGGCCTGCTGGAAGAACTCGCGAAGCGACTGCCGAAACGCGCTGCGCCGCGCGTAACGGCGGTCAGCCCGATGCCGCGTGTCGACGGCGGTCTCGAAATCCTCGCGGTCGATGGCGCCGTGGTGGCGGCCCTGCAGCAGGCCGTGCGTACCGCGGCCTGCGAATTCACGGTTCGTATCCGTGGCCGGCTGGATGAACCGTTGATGGCGCGCATCCGGACGGGGACGCTCGATGCGGGGGGGCCGCTGTCGATCAGCGTGCTGGAACCGACCAGCGAGGAGTCCGAACAGAGCGACAGCGCAAACCACTGGTATCGGATCGTGGCGCAGGGCGCCAGCGGCAAGGACATCCGCCAGTTGTTCGAGCGCAATGGGGCCCTGGTCAGCCGTGTGATCCGCACCGCGCTGGGTCCTGTGATCCTGACACGCGAACTGCCGCGAGGCAGGTTCCGGCCCATGACCGGGGCCGAACTGACCTCACTGGGCGTCGAAGCGCCGGCCGCTGACCCCGCGCGCAGCCGGCCCGAGCAGGGCGATGTACGGCCCGGTCAGCGTCTCCGGCGCCGGCAGCGTTGAGCTGTCTTCAGCGGGGTAGGCCTGGCGACGCATCAGCGTACGTGCGCTTCCCGGGTTCAGCGTGTTGACCCGTATCCGGGTGGAGTCGAGTTCGGACGCGAGCGTCTCGGCAAGGCCTTCGATGCCGAACTTCGACACTGCATACGCGCCCCACAGCGCGCGCCCCTTGCGGCCGACGGCGCTCGAGGCGAATACGATCGACGCATCGGCGCTGCCTCGCAGGGCCGGCAACAGCACCTGTGTCAGTGCAAAGGCCGCGTTCAGGTTGACGTGCATGACGCGCATCCAGGTGGGGACATCGTACTGTTCGATCGGCGACAACATGCCGAGCAGCGCTGCGTTGTGGACCAGACCGTCGAGCCGGCCCCAGCGTTTCTCGATCGCTTCGGCGAGCGTGTCGTAGTCGCGCGCAAGCGCTTTCTCCAGGTCCAGCGGAGCGATGTTCGGCTCGGCAACCGCGGAGTCGTCGTAGCGCCGGACGGCAACTATCGCGTCGAACAGGGCCTCGAGCTTGCGCACGTTGCGGCCCACCAGAACGAGCTGGGCGCCGCGTCGCGCGGCCTCCAGGCTCACGGCAGCGCCGAGTCCGCCGGTCGCCCCGGTTACGGCGATCACCCGCCCGTCAAGCTCGAGCGGCGCCAAGCTGGCACTGCGTGGGTCAAACTGGTCTGCATCGCCGGCGTTCATGGGCGGACTCTCGTTGGCTTTCGGACGTTCAATTCGAGCAGCGGCTCCGCCAGCGCTGCTGGCAATCGGCCCAGTGAGGCGCTGCTGGCGGCACGCCAGCCCGCCCAGACGTCGCGCATTGCGCTGCTGCGGCGGGCGGGGATCGGGCGTGGCAGGTGTTGCAGCGCAAGCGCGGCGCTGCGTGCCGCCAGTGCCATCCATGTCAGGGCCGGGCGTTGCAGGCTCCGGTCCGGGGGCGGCAGCGTGGCAGCCGCCTGCTGCAGCTGCTGACGCGCGCGCTGCAGTCGCTGCGCCAGCGCTTCGGCACAGCCAGCCGGCCACGGGCAGGCCTGCCACTGCGCCACACTGTCGAGGCCACGGTCGAGCACGGCATGGATCCGCCCCAGGCGTGCGCGTGGCGCGAAGTTGCGGATCAGTTCGATCTCGCGCACGGCCGACCCGGCTTCTCTCAACACGGCCGCTGCGTGGCTCGCGGTGACGCTGGCGTCGAACACCGCAAGCGTCCAGAGTCGATTCGCGCCGTCGATCTCAGCGGCAGTTTCGAACGCGACGGCCGCGAGATCGGCGCGCGCCAGTTCCACCAGGGGGCCCAGGTCCGGGTAGTGAATGGCCAGGGCATCGCAGGCACGCCGCAGGCGCAGGGAGTCGGGATGCCGGCCGCGTCCTGCATGCAGGTCGTGCAGTTCGCCGGCCCACCATTCGAGCTTGCGGTGGCCGACCTCGTGCTGTCGCTCGGGACGCGTACAGTCCTGGACTGCCGCCTCGATCGCGAACAGCGCGTTGAGGTACTCGCGCCGGGGCGGCGCGGCATACAACTGCACGGAATACCGGACCGGCTCGAGCACCGCGTTCAATCGGGCCTTACGAAATGTGCCAGGTAGTTGACGGCGACGTCGCGCGAGATCCGGGCCTGGCGCGTGATCGGGTTGTAGTCGATGCCAGAGAGTTCGCGCAGTTCCAGGCCCGCGGCGCGCCCGAACGCGGCGAGCTCCGAAGGGCGCAGCAGGCGTTCGTAGTCGTGAGTGCCAGCGGGAATCAGCCGCGCGACGTACTCCGCTGCGACGATTGCCAGGGCAAACGACCGCAGGTTGCGGTTGATGGTCGAGACGAACACCGAGCCGCCGGGGGCGCACAACTTCGCCAGCGTCGCCAGCGTGGCGCGTGGATCCGGCACGTGCTCGAGCATCTCCATGCAGGTAACGGCCGGGAACGGCTCGGCACCGCTGGCCAGCAGCGCCTCCGCGCTGAGGGTGCGGTAGTCGATCTGCAGGCGCGACTCCAGCGCATGCAGGCGCGCGACTTCGACCATGCCGGCCGCGAGATCGATTGCGCTGACGCGCGCGCCGGCTCGCGCCAGGCCCTCGGCGAGCAGGCCACCGCCGCAACCGACGTCCAGAACGCGCGCGTCCGAGAGCGGTACTCGCGATGCGATGAAGTCGAGCCGCGCCGGATTGAGGTGGTGCAGCGGCGCAAACTCGCCATTGGCATCCCAGAAGCGGTGCGAGGCGGCATCGAACTTGGCGACTTCGCGGGCGTCCGATTCGCCGCGCGCGTCCGGCATCACTTGCGGGTCCG
>JANPDV010000512.1:0-3485 GCA_031431655.1 Gammaproteobacteria bacterium
CTTGCGGCCACCTGCAGCAGCGCCCGTCGTGAGGTATCTGTCATCGCGCGTTCTCCCCTCAGTTGACGATGCGCCCGTCCACGATCTCGATCTGCCGGTCCGCGGCGCTGGCGAAGCCGACATCATGGCTCACCGCCACGATGGCGCGACGCTGCTTGCTGGCGAGCTCGCGCAGGATGCCGCGCACATTCTCGCTGCTTTTCGTGTCCAGCGCGCCGGTGGGTTCGTCCGCCAGAATCATCAGCGGATCGTTGGCGAGCGCGCGCGCGATCGCGACGCGCTGCCGCTGGCCGCCCGAGAGCTGCGACGGCAGCTTGTGTTCCTGGCCGCTCATGCCGAGGTCGAGCAGGATCTGCCCGGCGCGTTCGCGCATCGCGGCGTCACTGAGCGCACCGAGCCGGCGCATCGGCATCATTACGTTCTGCAGGGCGCTGAACTCGTTCAGCAGGAAATGGAACTGGAACACAAAGCCGAGTTTCTGCAGGCGAATGCTGGCCAGGCGGTCCTCGTCGAAGCCGCTGACGTTCTCGTCCTCGAGGTAGATCTCGCCGGTAGTCGGCCGATCCAGCAGGCCGAGCAGATAGAGCAGCGAGGACTTGCCCGAGCCGGACGGGCCGCGGATCACGACGAACTCGCCACGCTCGATCGTAACGCTCGCATCGGCGACCAGCGTCACCGGTACTTCGCCCGACAACGTGCGCCCGACACCCACCGCGCGCAGCACGCTGCTCATGCCGCGCCCCGCAGGATGTCTACCGGTTGCACGCGGCCGCCCTTGCGTGCGGGCAGCCAGGCGGCAAACACCGCTGAGAGCGCGGCGGCCCCGGCGGCCAGCGCGAACTGGTCCCAGCCCCAGTAGATCGGCAGGTTGATCGGCTCGGTGAAACCCGGCGCCCGGATCACCACGGTGCCGGCGCCGCGCATCATCAGCGCGCCGCCAGCGACGCCGATCAGGCTGCCACCGACCCCGATCAACGCGCCTTCGATGACGAAGATGCTGCGGATGTCGCGCGCGTGGAAGCCCATGGACTTGAGGATCGCGATGTCGCGCGTCTTCTCCAGCACGACGGTGGAGATCACGTTGTAGATGCCGAAGCAGGCGACCAGCAGGATGGCGCTGACGACGGAATACATGATGACGTTGCGCACTGTCAGTGCATTCAGCAGGTCGCGACTCGCCTCCTGCCACGACACGGTCTTGTAGCCGATGCTGCGTTCGACGAAGCGCGACACCGCTTCGGAGCGGTAGGCGTCCTCGAGCCGGATCACGAACATGTTCGCGACGTTCGGCCGGTTCATCAGCGCCTGCACGCGCGTCAACTGGGCGAACGTCTGGCTCTCGTCGTAGTTGGCGTTACCGGTCTGGAACAGCGCGACGATCTTCATCGCGCGTACATTGCCCGCCGGCGACACCACCGTGACCATGTCGCCCATGTCCAGGTTGAGCTTCTGCGCCAGCGGGCGGCCGATGATGATGCCGCTGGGGTTGGTGTCGACGGCCTCCAGGGAGCCGGCGACCAGGTTGTCGTCGATGCTGCTGACGTTCTTCATGCGCACCGGCACGATGCCCGACAGCGTCACCGCCTCGTCGCGCCCCGCGAAGCTGAAGATCGCCTGCCCGGCCAGGATCGGTGCCGCCTGCGCGCCGCGCACCGCGTCGATCACGGCCAGCTTCTGCTTGTACTGCCGGATGCCGCGCCGTTCGGCGCGCGGCTTGAGGCTGTGTACCTCCACGGCGCCATCCGGAAACACCAGGCTCGCGGGCTGCGGGCGGGCGCTGCGGAACTGGTCGTAGACCGTGATGTGCGGCGCGGTGTCGACCAGTCGCTTGATCAGGTCCTGCTCCGAGCCGCGCATCAGCGCAGATACCGCGAGGAAGAACGCGACGCCGAGCACCACGCCGAGCAGCGACACCAGCGTCTGGCGCTTGCGGCTGCGCAGGTGCGACCAGGCGATGTCGGCGTACAGGTTCACGGCGCGGCGGCGGCCGGCGGCGTGCGCGCCGCGGGCTTCACGGTTACGCGATCGCCGGGCTGCAGGTCCTCCGGCGGCAGGATGATGATGGCGTCGGACTCCGACAGGCCCTGACGCACCTCGACGCGTTCCGGGCCGCGCACGCCGGCGATCACGTCGCGCTGCACGGCGCGTCCGTCCTTCACCAGCCACACGCGGTTGTCGGCGAGCGCGCCGGTCGGCACCAGCAGCGCGCCTTCGCGCTGCTCGATGACGATGTTGGTCTCGGCCGTCATGCCGATCTGCAGCGGTGGCGTGCCGACCAGCGCGATTCGCACGCGGTAGGCGCGCGCCACCGGATCACCGCGCGGCGTGATTTCGGCAACCGTGCCCTCGAACACGCGCTCCGGAAACGCATCGGTGCGGATCAGCACGCGCTGGCCGCGCTGCACGCGCGGTACGTCCTCTTCGTCGACGTCGGCCGTGATCCGCAGCGGCGCCGGCCCGGCAAGGTAGAACACCGCCTGGTTAACTGGTACGAACTCGCCGATCTCGCCGTCGCGCTTGATCACCCGACCCGCGGAGGGCGCGAGCAGGCGCATGTACCCGAGCTGCTCGCGCGAGCGGCGCAGCGTGGCCCGCGCCGCCTCCAGATCCGTCCGGCTGCGGTCCACCGCATCCTTCGAGACCAGCCCGCGCTTGTGCAGCTCGGTGCTGCGCGTGAACTGCGTCTGCGCGTAGTCCTGCCGCGACTGCAGCTCGCTGACCGACGCCTGCAGGTCCGCGTCCTCGAGGCGCGCCAGCAGCTGCCCCGCGCGCACATCCGCCCCTTCGTCCACCAGCAGCTCGACGAGGCGCCCCGCGCTGCGCGGCGCGATGCGGATCTCGAGCGACGGTTCCACCAGCCCGGTGGCATAGACCGCGTCGACCGCCGGACCGCGTTGCGGGCTCGCGAGCGTGACTTCAGGCGGCTTCACCCGGCTCCAGGCGAGCCAGGCGGCGCCGCCGGCGAGGGCGAGCAGGACGAGGATCAGGGGTAGGCGGCGCATTCGTGCATTCTAGCGGTGCGGCTCATTCGAGGCCGGACTGTGCATGACGCCTTGCGCAGGATGAGTGCGGCTTTGGCGGAACGCCGTGAACCCGTCCCTGGGGGCTTCGGGCGCGCCGTCCATGGCGCGCACGATCCGCCAAAGCCGCACTCATCCCGCACAAGGCTTCGTTCGTAGTGCGACGCGTGAAGCCGCGCCACTCAAAACGTCGAGTGCGAGTGGGGATCGTTGGCATGCCTGATACGGTCGGGACGCCCGCGGTTGCGGACGTGAGATCGCCTGCAACGGTTGGGGCGCCCGCGTGTGACAGGAGTGTCGCTTTCGGGACCGTGCGCGCCATGGACGGCGCGCCCGACGCCCCCCGGGACGGGTTCACGGCTTACCGCCAAAGCCGCACTCATCCTGCGCAAGGCGTCATGCACAGTCCGGCCTCGAATGAGCCGCACCGCTAGAATGCACGAATGCGCCGCCTACCCCTGATCC
>JANPDV010000513.1:0-2988 GCA_031431655.1 Gammaproteobacteria bacterium
CCAGGCGCGCGCGCGCACGCTCCAGGACGATTGGCAAGGCCTGCACGAACAACTCATGCACCCTCTCAATGAGCTTCTCATTCGTGAGGCTCCGTAGACCAACAGGCCGCCAGTGCGAACGCACTGGGTCCAAAATGAACCAGCCGATCTCACGGAGCTTGTTCTCGAGCCACTGGAAGGAGACCGCGAACTCGCCGATGCGTTGGTATGCGCGCGCTTCGTTGCTCACAGCGGGCTCCTGTGGCGCCTAGCGGCTAAGCTAACCGGTCCGCCGCCACCGACACTCGCGAGCAAGAAGCCACGTATCGGCGGGTCCGGTTGAGCGCGTGGTTAGGCCGCACCAGAGGTCAGCCTGCTCGGCGCGCGTTTCCCCGCGCGCACCCTTGAAACGTGATGCCACCACTTGGGTCTGTGGCGACAGTGCGCGTCTCGGCCACGAAGCGGCTGGAGTCGGGGTTGAGCCGAATGGTTCGGCGAATCTCTTGCGCGCCGGACGGCGCTCCGTTGGCGTCAAAGGTCAGCAGTACTGAGGTTGCTGTGTATTCATTGGCGCCAGAGCGAGACCAAACTCCGAAGCTTGGAGTGCGTCGTACCGACGGACCGCTCGCCTCGGACAGCGTGCCGCCGGAATGGAACACCACCAAGGCGCGGAGGGGTGGCGCCTGGGTCGTTTGACCCGATGCGCAGTCAAGCAAGCTGACCTCAGCAATCCAGGCGCCGACCAACGGGTCTTCGCTGCTCTGGCTGCGCGTCGAAACGGGCGCGCAACCCGCTGAGCCGAGCAGTGCAGCGGTGGCTATTGAGATGGCGGCGAGGGCGCGGTGCATTGTGTGCGGCCTAACACCAGGATCAACGGCCGGCTGCCGTCGTCGCGACTGGCATACATGGACGCCCCCCATTGCCAAGCGAAGATTCCGATTCCGGATTGCGGGTAGAGATTGCAGCCATACATCCGGCCTGTGTGTGCGACGTGTCGTCGCTGGCCCTGATGGAATCAGCTGGTCGGCGCCTGATCACTTTAGCGGACTCATGAAGTCCCGTGCCATTGACAGGTTGAGCCAACCACGGTCTTGCCCGTAACGCCATCATCTTTGTCTTCGCCTGTGCAACTCGTTGATCTATGCCAGTTCCGCGATGCCGCTGTTCACGCAACGGCCACGGCGGGCGCCACGCGATACTCGCGCTGGTGCGCAAGCAGCACCCACACCACCCGCGCATTCTTGTTCGCCAAGGCGACCGCGGCTACGTTTGGATTTCGCCGCGCCCGCAATCTCATCAGCCAACTGTCCTGGTGCTCGGACTTTCCCATGCGGTGAAATAGCACCGCGCGCGCACCGTGAATCAACAGTGTTCGCAGGTACGTATCGCCGCGCTTGCTGATACCCAGGAGTCGCTCTTTGCCACCGCTGGAGTTCTGCCGCGGCACCAATCCCAGCCACGCCGCCAGCTGCCGCCCGCTCTTGAACGTTTTCGCATCGCCGATGCTTGCCACCAGCGCACTCGCGGTCAGCGCCCCGACGCCCGGAATCGCCTCCAGTCGGCCGCTGGCCTCGTTCTCCCGGTGCCACACCTTGGTCTGGTTCTCGAGTTCCTTCACCTGCGTGCCGAGCTGCCGAAAGTGATCGAACAGTCGGGCGAAGAGCGCGCGACTGATCGCCGGTAGGCCGTTCTCCGCATCTTCCAGAATCTGCGGCAGCTGTCGCTCGATGTAGCGGATCCCCTTCGGAATCACGATCCCCAGCTCGTAGAGCAGGCCTCGAATCTGATTGGCCTGCGCCGTGCGTTCAACCACGAATCCCTGTCGCGCACGATGCACTGCGAGCACCGTCTGCTGCTCGATGTCTTTCACAGGAACAAAGCGCATGTTCGGCCGCGCGACCGCCTCGCAGATCGCCTCCGCATCGCTCGCGTCGTTCTTGTTGGTCTTCACGTACGGCTTCACGAACTGCGGCGCCATCAGTTTCACCGTATGCCCCAGCTTCATCAGCCGACGCGCCCAGTCGTGCGCACCGCCACACGCTTCCATCCCGATCAGACACTGCGGCAACGACGCGAACATCTTCAAAAGATCCGCACGCTTCGCCGTCTTTCGCAGCAAGACCTTGCCGCGCTCGTCCACTCCGTGCACCTGAAAAACACTCTTTGCCAGATCAATCCCGACCGTCGTAATGTTCATCTCGACGCCTCTTCTCGGTTTCAGTGGTTGCTACAACACTTCCACTTTGGCACGTTCGATGCCGTGCCGAGGGGGGGGCGTCCATGCCATTACTTTATCCCACCCGAACCGTTGCATCCTGAAGTTAGAGCACGCGCTGCGGGTCGACTACGGAAGGGCTTGCAGTTGGTCTCTATCGAGCTTCACATCGCGAAGGATTTTCGCGAGCAATCCGGGGCCGATGGTTTCACCCGCATGCACCGGCACGACCGTGACTCGGCCATCGGCGTGCCGGAGAAAGTGGTGGCTGCCCTTGACCCGCGACACCCTAAAGCCAGCGCGACCGAGAGCCGCCACCAGGTCCTTGCCGCGAACCGCCGGGTAGGACGTCACGCGTTGACGGTGACGCGCTGGACGCCGACGAAGTCGAGCGGCTCAGGGCTGGCGCCCTGCTCCTCGAGGCACAACTCAATGGCTTCGCGGATACGCAACATAAGCTCGTCGAGGGAGCGGGCCTGAGTGTGACAGCCCGGCAGCGTAGGCACGGAGGCAACGAAGTTACCCTCCGCATCCTTCTCTACGACGACATTGAACTGGTGCGTCATGAACGGGCCTCCAGGCGAAGGCGGAGTATACGCCCGGTCTCGACTGGCCCAAAGACGACGGTGACCGCGTGCTCTAACGCCCCGGTTGAGCGGCGGGACGCAACAGATCCAGCGTCCCCAGCCGGCGCTTGTTCGGAGTGAAGCAGGGAGCAGCTTGCACTTTATGTGTCACCGTCCGCTCCAACCTGTTGTTAGCCGTCACGCCCGCGGAGCTTGGGGCTTCGGCCG
>JANPDV010000514.1:0-5929 GCA_031431655.1 Gammaproteobacteria bacterium
CGCGCGAGCCCGGCGCCGCCGTACGTCGTGCAAGTAGACATGCGATCGCCTGCCGCACGTGCCCTGTAAGTAAGTATGCCATTGGCCCTATGGCGGAGCGACCGTGAAATCCGGCGCCACGTCGCGCGCCCAGGCCAGCAGGCCACCCTCCAGGTTGGTGACGTCGAGCAGCCCCGCCAGCACGGCCTGCTCGCAGGCCTGCTGGCTGCGGCCGCCGCTGCGGCAGAGGAAGAGTATTGATCCCTGCAGGCCGACGAGCTTGCCGACCTGGTTGCCGAAGTCCGAGAGCGGCAGATTCTCGCTGCCGGGCAGGTGTTGAACTGCAAACTCGTACGGCTCCCGGACATCGATCAGTTGCAGCGGTGCTTTGTGGTTTGCCAATGCTGTGGCGGGCATCTGGCGGATGCGTGCGCGTTGCTCGGCGGTGCAGGTCGGCGCGCCGCTGTCCATGGGCCTGGCTATGCTGGGATGCTCGCCGCACACGGCGCAGTCCTTGCGCCGCGACACTTTGAACTCATCGAAGCGCATGCTGAGCGCGTCGAACATCAACAGGCGGCCGACCAGCGGCTCGCCGATGCCCGTCAGCAGTTTGATGGCCTCGGTCGCCTGGATAGTGCCAAGGATGCCTGGCAGCACGCCCAACACACCGGCCTCGGCACAATTCGGCGTGGCGCCGTCCGCAGCATTGGCGAACACGCAGCGGTAGCAGGGGCCGCGGCCCGGCAGGTAACTGAGGGCCTGGCCTTCGAAGCGATAGATCGCGGCGGACACCAGCATTTTTCGCTGCAGGACGCAGGCATCGTTGATCTGGTAACGAGTGCTGAGGCGATCACTGCCGTCGACCACGAGATCGTAGGCCCGGATGAGATCCATGACGTTGGCTGCCGTCACCTCGGATTGGTGTGCCACGACCTCGATCAACGGATTGAGCGCGCGCAAGCGCGCGGCGGCTGCGGCGACCTTCGGCGCGCCGACATCGGATTGCGAATACAGCACCTGCCGCTGCAGGTTGGTCACATCGACCGTGTCGAAGTCGACGATACCGAGTGTGCCGATGCCCGCTGCGGCAAGATAAAGCGCGGCCGGGGAGCCGAGACCGCCGCCGCCGACGATCAGCACGCGAGCCGCCTTGAGTTTCTGCTGCCCGGGCTCGCCAAATTCACCTAACACGAGATGCCGGTGATAGCGCTCGCGGTCGGCTCTGGTCAGGCCGGGAAGGTGCGCCACGGTCTCAGCCGCCGCTGAGCGCACAGATCAGATGCACGGTTGCTCCATCGCTGACAGTAGCGTCGATATTGAGCGCTTCGTCGACGCCGACGAACAAGCGGATGTGCGGTCGAACCCTGTCCTGCTCATCGATCATCCGGAAACGGATGCCCGGGAAGTCCACGTCGAGATTCTCGAGCACTTCCCGCAGTGTACTGCCGCGGCCGGTGACCTCGGCCGCGTTGCGTGTGTAGGAACGCAGCGGGCTGGCGACGCGGATCCTGCAGCGCGTCATGGCATCTGGCGCGCGAAGGTCAGCGAATACACTTGCGGCAGGTGTCGTGCGAGGCACTTCCAGCGCGCGCCGCCGCTCGCCGAGCCCCAGATCTCGCCGGCCGTGGTGCCGAGGTAGAGCCCGGGGCCCTTGCCTTCGTCGCGGCACATCGCCTGGCGCAGTACGGTCCACCAGGCCTGGGATCCGGGAAAGCCTGCATCCTGGCGCTGCCAGCTCTTGCCGGCGTTGGCCGTCTTGTACACCGCGGGCTTGCCGTCGACTGAGGTGCGAGGCCAGACGGTCGTGCCATCCATCGGGAACACCCATGCCACATCCGGGTTGTCCGGATGCAGCACTATCGGAAAACCGATGTCGCCAATCTTCTTGGGCATGTTGTCACCGATTCGGACCCAGTCGCGGCCGGGCCGATCGAGGCGATAGATGCCGCAGTGGTTCTGCTGATAGAGCCGATCCGGAAACTTCGGATGCAGGGTCATGCAGTGCGGATCCTGTCCGTATTCCGGATACGACTCCGGCCCGAACTGCACCATGACCCGATTGTTGATCGGCGCCCAGTCCCTGCCGCCATCCGTGGACTCGAAACTGCCACCAACCGATATGGAAATGTAGAGATGCTTCGCATCGCGCGGGTCCACGAGTATGGAGTGCAGCAACTCGCCGGCAGGCGAGGCAAATCCCGCCGCCCACTTCGGATTGTCTGGATGATCATTGAACCCGGAGACCGGTGACCAGCTGACACCGTGGTCTTCGGAGCGAAACAGCCCCGCGGGCGCCGTGCCCGCATACCAGACGCCCGGTTCAGTCTGGTGCCCGGGAGTGACATGGAACACGACATCGACGGCCTTGGCCTTCCTGCCGTCGGGCAAGGGTTCTGCCGCCTTCGGAAAAGCAGGCGGTTTCCTGGCCTCGACCCAGGTCTTGCCGCGGTCGCCCGACGTATACACCGTGGGGCCGAGATGGCCCGTCTTAGCGGCCATTACCAGGCGCCTCGGGTCACGAGGGTCCTGCACCACATGATGGATGATGTGGCCCAGCATCTGCGGGCCTGTCAGCCGCCAGCGACCGCCGCTCCGACGCAGTGCAAACAGGCCCTTGCGGGTTCCGATCCACAGTGTGTCTGCCATCGGGTTGGTCCCTTGTGGAGCGTGAAATGTCGGCCCGGCGCCACGTCTCGATTGCCGCGACTGTAGCCAACCACCCTTCGCGGCGTCCAGTCTGGGTCCGAAGCGCCGTCGGTAACGGCCTCGCTGCTGCGCTTGACGATGCTTACTCTGTTGGCTTCAATTGGTATCGCTCTGTGCCCTGCGCATGCGCAGCAGCGATTGCCCGAAAACACCGGGCCCAACACCAATATCGTGCGCACGGTCACCGGCAAGATGACGTTTCGAACCATCAGCGACGGACGTGTGCGCGGCGGCGAGGATTTCCGTTTGCGCCCTCTGGAAACCTACGCCAGTTACTGGACGCACGAGGGTTTCAAGGGCTCGATGTACGTCACGGTGTCAGGGAGTCAACTGAACGCTGTGGCGTTTGGCCCCAAGGGACGTGTTGAGACGTCGCTGCAAGTGCCACAGAGCATTTCTGTCGTTCATCACGGCGAGGTGATGAATGGCTGGTACTACTGGTCTGAGGACTCCACGTCAAAAGCCCAGCAAACATCGAGCGTGTATGTCCTGGGCGCCGCACCGCGCGGCGACGCCCAGGTGAGCGCGATTCTGACCGAGAGCAAGTTCACGCGGCTCGGTAATGAAAAAGTAACCACACCTGCCGGGACCTTCGATGCGACGCACTATCAGCTGGCGGGCGTTGAAGCCCTCGACATGTGGATCGCGGGTGAGGATAGATTACTGGTCCGCCAAACGGACACAAGGAATGACCGCGAGTATGTGCTGACGGAGATGACGATCACGCCCGCACATTAGGTCCCTTGGTTCTGCTGACGCGCAGGGGCGCGTGGTCAACCTCGTTTATGCAGGATCAGATCCGCGCCACGTTCGGCGATCGCGATAGTCGCGGCATTGGTCATCGCCGGTACGATCTGCGGCATTACCGAGGCGTCGGTGACCCAGAGGCTCTGCACGCCGCGCACACGCAGATCCGGGCCAACCGGTGCCGCAGGGTCTCGACCCATGCGCGCCGTCCCCACCGGGTGATAGAACGGGCTGGTGCCACGCCGGATGAAATCGCGCAATGCCGCGCGATCCTTCACGGCCGGTCCCGGAAAGGCTTCGCGCAATGACCACTCGGCCAGTTCGGGGCGGCGCGCGAGATCGCGCGCTATCTCGACACCGGAAATCATCAGATCAAGATCTGCCGGGTTGGAATACGTTGCAGGGTCGATGATCGGAGGCAGCGACGGATCGGCGCCCGCGAGACGAATGGTGCCGCGACTGCGTGGCTGCATCACGCAGGGAACGAACGTATAGCAGTCCCGCGGTGCTGTGCCCACGGTCGGGATTACGAATGGCACGGTGACGGCCATGATCAGCAGGTCGGGCACATCACTTTTGCCAACGGTCGTGAACAGCATCCCTTCGCCGTGGTTATAGGCTGAAGTCGGCAGCGTCTTGCGCGACTCGTAGGCCACGCCGCCGACGAGAGGATGGTCATGCAGGTTCTGGCCAACGCCCGGGAGGTCTGCCACGACAGCGAGGCCGTGTTTGCGCAAATGGTCGGCGGGACCCAGGCCCGACAGCATCAGCAGGTGAGGCGTTGCGATCGTGCCAGCCGCCATTACCACGCCGCGCTCAGCCAGCAAGTCCACAGCGCGTCCCGCATGCAGATAGCGCACGCCGATGCAGCGTCCGTTCGTGACCAGAAGCTTCTGCACCGGTGCTGCCGCAAGCAGATCCAGGTTCTGGCGGTCAGCCAGAGGCTCGAGATACGCGCGGGCCGCGTGCTCGCGGACGTGGGCCGGATTGATGGTGAACTGGTTCCAGCAGGCTTCTGCGGACGTCTCACCATTGAGGTCGTCACTCCAGGCAAAGCCCTGTGCTCGCGCAGTCGCGAGAAACGCGCTGGCCACGGGATGCGCCCGCTGCGGGGACACGGCCAGCACGTCCAGCGGACCGTCGCCGCCGCGCCAGGCGCTGGCGCCGGCGGAGAATGTCTCGCTGCGCTTGTGGTAGGGCAGCAGGCTCGCATAGTCCCAGCCGGTCGCTCCGAGTGCGGCCCAGCGGTCGTAGCCTTTGCGGTGCCCGCGCTGGTGACCCATTGCGTTGAGCAGCGAAGAACCGCCGAACCCCTTGCCGCGCGGGCAAGGCAGCGCGCGCCCGTCGAGGGCGCGCTGCGGCACGGTGAGGTACTTCCAGTCGAAGGCGCCGCCCTGCAGCATCGGCCAGGACTGCGTGGCGTCGACGGTCGGATCTTCGACCCAGTCGCCTGCTTCGAGCACCGCGACGTTGACGTTGCGATCGGCACTCAGCCGATGCGCCAGCACGCTGCCTGCCGTGCCGCCGCCCACCACGATGTAGTCGAGACGCTTCTTCAGGGGCTCATAGGCTGACGTCGACCGGACGCGGGCATGCCCTGTGCCACTCGCGAACAGTGGGCCGCAGGCCGACAGGGCGAGCCCGGCCGCCAGTGCCATGCGGATCGCGGTGCGGCGTTCGATCCTGCCCGCGGCAACCTCGCGCTGCAGGCTCTCGACGTCGAGATCACGGGATTGACCGGGCATTCGCGTCACTCTAGACCGCGCGGGTGCAGCCCGCTACCCGGCGTTCAGCGGATCGTGCCGCCGCCATCGACGACGAGCTCCTCCCCGGTCACGAACGAGGCGCTGTCCGAGAGCAGCCAGGCCGCGCCCTGCGCCTGCTCTTCCGGCGTGGCGATGCGATCGAGCGGAATGCGCGCGCGCGAGATCGCCTCACCGCCCGGGCGGGTCCGCATCTGGCGCTCCATCATCGGCGTGCGCGTCGTGCCCGGGCAGAGCGCGTTCACGCGGATCCCGAAGGGCGCGGCGTCGAGCGCCGCGCTGCCGCGGCTTCATGGCGACCAGTTCGACACACAGGCAAAGCCAGGTGCCCTTGACGTTGGTGGTCATGATCTCGTCGAAAACGGCCTCGGGAATCTCGTCGACCGGAAAGGCGTCCTGCGTGAGGGAGGCGTTGTTGAACGCGCCGTCGAGCGGTCCCCACCGAGCCTCGAGCGTGGCGATCGCGGCCTCGATTTCGCCGCTAGCGCGCACGTCGGCCACCTGCAGCGCGACCTCGTGGCCCGCCGCCTGCAGCGAGGCCACATGCACTGCAGCCGCGTCGATCCGCCGCGCGACTCCCAGCACCCGCGCTCCCTCGCGGGCGAAAACACCCAGCGCCGCGAGCCCGATGCCGGAGCTCGCTCCGGTCACGAGGATGTTTCTACCTTCGAGCAGCATCGCGGTGATCAGCCCTCGTAGAGCAGTACTTCGTTCGTGAGCACGGTGAGCACGGT
>JANPDV010000515.1:0-7598 GCA_031431655.1 Gammaproteobacteria bacterium
GGCCGCCGAGCACTGGCGCGCCGTCCACGAACAGCACCGCCGCATCGACGAGGCCCAGCGGCGAGAAGAAGTTCATGCCGCGGAACATCAGGTTCACGTAGTTGCGGTCCTGGCGGCCGCCGGCGAACTCCATGATGTAGAAGCTCGGCGCGATCATCGACAGGTCGCGCAGGCCCTTGACGTTGAACTGCTCGAGCGTCTCGGCGGAGACCGCCGTCACGGAGATCGGAACGTCGAGCAATCGTTCCTCGGTGCGTCGTGCCGTGACCGTGATCTCGTCGAGCCTCGTCGGATCCTCGGCGGCGGTCGCGAGGCTCCCGGCGAGCGTCGCCGCGATCGACAGGAGGACTCTGCAGGCGCGGACGTTTGCGACGATCGGACGGGCGTAATGCATGGCAGAACCTCTCTGCGTGGATTCGCTAGTGGGCCGGCTTCGGCGCGGGCTTGTGGGTGCGGGTGTAGTTCTCGAGACTTGAGTAACTGGGTTCGGTCCAGCGATCCGGGGCTGCGACGTAGTTCGGATAGCGCTCTCGCACGCGGGCTCGAACGTCGGCGGAGAACTGCGAGACGTCCCGCCGCGTCGTGAACATCCCGACGTAGAGGCAGTGCCCCCGCGCCTGGTCCATGAGCATCCATGGCAGCCACGGCGTCACTCGGACCCAGGTCCCCGTGTGCGGGATGTGGGTCAGGCTGTCGTTCTCGAGGTCCTCGCGCCTGAACGAATAGCGCAGGAACTCGCTGACGCGGTTCATCGAGCCCGCGGACTCCCGCGGCCACACGGCCGGGTCGAGCAGGCTGCGGTAGTAGAGATGGACGTCGCGTTCCATGGCGACCGTGTTCTCGTTCAGCTCGTACCAGCGCTGGTGGCGACCGGCCGGCTTGCCGAACACCGAGTTCGCCGGCTCCGCCTCGCCGCGCGGCGAGAGCACGAAATTGACTGGGTCGTTGGCGACGTCGACAACCCGGACGACTTCGCCCGTGTAGACGTTCCGCCACTCGTCGAGCAGGCGGCCGCTGTCGAGATCCCGGTAAAAGATGACCTCCCGACAGAGCCGCTGGAACGTGCCGTCGGCCTGCGGCACGAGGCGGGTACTGCTGAGTACCTCGAAACCGAACAGCGGGCGGAGCGCCTCGCCGTCACGCACCCCGTGAACTGTGCCGGTGTTGAACCCGTGCACCTGCGTGCCGGGCAACGGACCCGGCGCGCTGGCGCCGTGCGCCTCAAGCGCCGCCACGAGGCCCACGCCAGCCGCCGCTGCCTCGATCAGAGCGCGGCGCGAGTAAACCTGGTCGCGACGAACTGGCATTTCGTTTTGCATGTTGTGTCGCGTCCGCGACATCGCGGAGTCCTCGTACGCGACTACCCCTGAAGGTCGATTACGCCACAGGGACCCATGACCTCCAATGCATTGCGCTCCAAAGCCCCATGCCGGGGGCGCATCGTCGGTTCGAGCCCGGCAGCGCCTCGGTCTCCTTGCCGGCTACGACGACGCGCCATCTGCGCACTGCGGGACGCTGAGCTTCAACAGCCCGAGATAGCGGCTATCGGCGCCGAGATCGAACCTGGTCATGCAGCGGCCGCCCCTCCCATTGATCTCGAGTTCATAGGGGCCGCTGTTGGGTTCGAGCCGGTCGATCTTGAACTCCCCGAAGCCGTCGGTGGTCGTCTGTGCAATCTCAGCGCTGTCGAGGCGCAGTGCAACGCGCGCGCCCGACGCGCATTCCTCCAGCCCGGCGATATCCGCAACCGCTGTGCCGCCGACGAAGCAATGGGTCATGAGATGCAGGTTGCGGTAATAGACGCGGGGCCGGGTTCCCAGCTCGGGACGAAGAACTGCGAGGTCCTCCGTCGTGCGGGTCAGCTGCATTTCCTCGTCGCTGACCCTTACCGAGCGGAACACGCCCGTCGGGCAGCACTGTTCGACCCGCGTCCGGGTCCAGCCCTCGTCGAGAAGGTGCGCATCGAAGATCCAGGCCTGCGGGATCTGCTGCTCCTCGTTCCAGCTGATGGCCCCGTAGGGGCAGGCGTCGACGATCTGCTTCTGCCCCTTCGCCTTCTCCGGATCGATGATCACGATGCCGTCGTCGCGCTTTCTCACGGCGCCGTTCTTCGCCGCCTTCATGCACGGCGCGTCGTCGCAGTGATTGCACATGACTGGCATGAAGTGGGCCTCGACCAGCGGATACGTGCCGCGCTCCCTGCGACGGATCTCGAGCCAGTTGTGCCCCTGGGCCGGCTGCGCCGCGGCGTAACCCGGGAAGTCGTTGCCGATGTGTTCGTCCTTGACCGCGAGGAAGCAGACGCGGCAATTGTCGCAGCGTGCCACGTCGACGATCATGTTCCACTTCTTGCTCATCAAGCGCTTTCCGCCGGCTGCCAGGTGTCGATCCCGGTCCACTTCTCGACCTGGATGAGCGTGGCGTTCGGCCGGATGCCGCTCGACTTCCTCGTGATCGACTTGCTCGGGGTCAGCACGTTCACGCAGCCGCCGAGATCGGTCGACTTGCCCGGCTCGCCGACCGGCCGGTACTCCGCCGATGCGGTGGACGCGCTGACCACCCCTGGACGCAGGCGATCGGTCACCTGCGCGGCGCAGACGACGGAACCGCGCCGGTTCCAGAGACGCACGAGGTCGTCGTCGCGGATGCCGCGGGCTTCGGCGTCCTGGCGGTTGATGCGGGCGACGAGGTAGTAGTGCCCGTCCTTGAAGACCCGGTGCTCGCGGATGTCGCGCACGCTGGAGCCTTCGTCGTCACCCATGACGTGGAACGGGTAGCGCGAGTGCGGTGAGAGCAGCTGCAGAGGCAAATCCGCGACTTCGGGGTCACGGGCCGGATGCTCGTAGACCGGCATGTACTGGTTGAGCGGCGGCCTGTCCGGGTCGTCGATGCGATTCAGCGAGGTGGCGATGAACTCGTACTTGCCCGAGGGCGTCTGCAGCCCCGCGCCGTACTCGCCCACGTAATCCGCCGGCAACGGATGGGGCTCGGGCACGTCCTTCCTGCGGCCCTCGTAGAACCAGCGACCCGCGGTCGGCGAGCGGGCGGCTTGCGGGTCGGGCGGCACGACGAAATAGCCTTTCTTCAGGAATTCGCGCCAGCTGATGTGCTGCGGCAGGTCCGAAGAGTCGAACACGCGCTTGCACCAGTCGAGCTCGGTGTTGCCCCCTTCCGAGTAGATCGCTCCCATGCCGAGGCGCTCGGAAAGGGCGAGGAAGATATCGTAGTCGGACTTCGATTCGCCCAGCGGCTCGATGGCCTTGTGCTGCATCGAGACCACCCGGTGATTGTTCATCGAGTACATGTGCAGGACGTACCCTGCACCGACGTTGTACCACTCGCCGATGTCCCATCGTTCGAACACGGTGCAGGCCGGGAGCACGACGTCCGCGAAAGGCGTCTCGCCCTCCCACCAGACCGACTGGTTCACGACGAACTTCAGGCTCTCGTGCTGGTACATGCGCGCCCATCGGTTCGAGTTGACCATCGTGCCGAGCGATGAGCTGCCGTACTTGTAGATCATCTCGACGGGCACGTGGCCGGGCGAGGGATACGCGAACGGCAGGAACTGCCCTTGCACCGAGGCGACGTCCGGGATGTAGCCGGATGCCTTGCCCTGGGCGATCGCCTCGGGAAGCCACATGCGCGGAATGTTCTGGCGCACCGGATTCAGGGTGAGCAGGTGCGGCATGCGCTGGTAATTGTTGATCGGGTTGGCGCTCGAGTTCAGGTCGCCGGAGAAGCTGCCCTCGGCGTAGCCGGGGAAATAGAAGCTGAAGTCGAGCGGCGCGCCGAACTGCAGGTTGCCGAAATTGCTGCCCGGGCGGCCCATGCCCTGCATCGCGCCGAGGATCGTCATCATGCGTGCCCACTGCACGCCCATCGGGCCGCGGCCGGCGCCGCCCACCCCGCAGCCCCAGCTGCCGGCGCCGAGGTAGGTCTTCTTCGTCCCCCACTCGCGCGCCAGTGCGCGCACGTCCCGCGCCGGGATCCCGGTCTCCTTCTCCTGCCACTCAGGCGTCTTCGCAACGCCGTCGCTCTCGCCCAGGATGTAGGCCTTCCACTGGTCGAAGCCCGTCGTCCGCTTTTCCACGAACTCCCTGTCGTAGAGCCCTTCCGTGATCCACACGTGGCAGAGCGCCTGTGCGAGCGCCGGGTCGGTGCCCGGCTTCGGCGCAATCCACTTGCCGCCGAGATGCGCTGCCGTGTGGTTCAGGTGCGGATCGATGTGCACGAGCTTGATGCCGAGCTCCTGTGCCCAGGCGCGGCGCTGCGTGCCTTCGAATCCGTACAGGGCATCCGGATCGCTCGACCAGAATACGATCATCTCCGCCTCTTTGAGGCAGTCCTCGACCGTGCCGTAGAACTCAGGGGTGCCCAGGCGCAGGCTGTTGCCCCAGTGGTGCATCGCGCCCCAGAACCAACCCTCCCAGCTGTCGGGGTTGTTGATGAGCCTCGTCACCCCGATGAGATTCCAGAAGCGGTTGAACGCGCTCAGGTAGTGGCCGAGGTTGCCCCACTGGTGATGACCGCTCGTCGACGCGAGGATTGCGCCCGGCCCCACCGCCTTGCAGCGCCGGATTTCCTGCGTGACGATCGACAGCGCCTCGTTCCAGCTGATGCGGACGAACTTTGACTTGCCGCGGTTCTGGATGTTGCGCTCGCCATCGGGGTCGAAGTCCACCCGCTTCATCGGGTAGAGGATGCGGTTCTTCGAATAGACCATCGACTTCTGGCACATGCCGTGGGACGCGAGGCTCGTGCGGCGTGGCGGGGTGAACGATTTCCCGCGCGCCTCGATCGTCCAGGACGGCGCGTCCTGCTCGTCGAAGTCGATCGGCGTAGTGCGCAGGATCCTGCCGTCCTTGACGTACACGAACACCGGGCCGCCGTTCGTGCCGTTGGTGTAGCGCGTGACACCGTTGCCCATGTCGGTGCCTGCTTTCCACGTCACCGTCTCGATGCGCGCGAGCGTGGACATGAACCAGACGGCCAGGTCGTCCCGGCCGCTGAGCGTCAGCTTGAAGTTCTTCGCGGCGTCGATGCGCTCGAGATGGTCGAACGGCGGGGTGAGGAAGCTCTCGGCGATCTTCCGACTCTTGAACTCGATGGTCACGTCGGGGCTTGCGTGGAGGCCCTTCCCCGAAGATACCTTGCCCTTGCCGAGCCGGATCCAGCGGCCCTCGGCCTCGCCGCGCAGGCGGAACTGTGCGATGAGGTCCCGTTCCTTCAGTCGCGCGGCATACTCGGGATAGATCTGCGCGACCGTGCGCATCGCCTGCGGGATGCCCCAGAGAAGCAGCGTCAGGTTCATGTCAATCACCCACCATGGGGCGCTGCCGCGGTCGCCCGTCTCGTTGTGTTGATCGCACGTGCCAGGCCGGGGCTGTGACTGCCCGAGTCTCTCGGCGGGACGTGCTCATCGCGGGCATCGGCCCGTCTGGCCGGGGGCTTACTTGCGCGGCGGCGCCGGCTTCTGCTCCAGCGCGTAGTGCTCCAGGCTCGAGTAGCTCGGCTCGCTCCACTTGTCGGGGGCATTGAGGAAGCGCGGATATTGCTGCTTCAGCCGCGCGATCACGGCCGGCGCATACTCCGACGGATCGCGCCGCGTCGAGAACATGCCGACGTAGACGCAATGGCCCGGTGCCTGGTCCATGAGCATCCACGGCAGCCAGGGGGTGACGCGCGCCCAGGTGCCGGTGTGTGGCAGGTGCTCGTCCGTGTCCTTCTCGAGATCCTCAAGCCGGATCGAGTAGCGCAGGAACTCGGTGACGCGCGTCATCGCACCCGGGGATTCGCGCTTCCAGACGTCGGGCTTGAGCATGCTCGGATAGAACAGGTGCACGTCGCGCTCGAACGCGACGGTGTTCTCGTTGAGCATGTACCAGCGCTGCGCGCGGCCTGCCGGCGCAGCGTGCACGGATCCCTTGGCCGTTTCCGGGCCACGCGTCGTGAGCATGTAGTTGTACGGGTCGTTTGCGACGTCGACGACGCGGACGCGCTCGCCCGTGTAGGCGTTCGTCCACTCATCGAGCAGCTCGCCGGTCTCGAGGTCGCGGTAGAACACGACCTCCCGGCACAGGCGCTGGATCGTGCCGTCGGCCTGCGGGATCAGCCGGATGCTGCTGAACACCTCGAAGCCGAACAGCGGGCGCAGCGCCTCGCCGTCGCGGACGCCGAGCACGGTACCCGTGTTGAACCCGTGGATCTGCCGCTTCGGATTCCGGTCGCCTTCGAGGCGCATCAGCGTGCGCAGCTGCCACGCCGGGTCCTCGAACTTCGCGGCGAGCGACCTGGGCGTCGGTGCGGCCGCCGCCTGGGCTGCGCCGCCGAATGCCGTGAGCTGCAGGAGGCCGGCGCTCGCACCGAGCCCGAGCGCGTCGCGCCTCGAGAGTCCTGAAACCGACACCGGATCCGTTTCGCGAGCCCCCATGGTCCACCTCGTCCTTGTTGCGTTGGAACCTAATGCCACGGGTGCCCCGCGTGTGCAATGCGCGACGCATTGGAGCCTCATGCTGCCCGGTCATAGGGCATGCGGCCTCGTCGGCGGCGTGCGGACCCGCGCGGCGGGCCTGAGGACCGCGCAGCCGTGATTGGCGCTAGAGTGAGCGCCGTCCCCGGCCAAGTATGGATCCGACCGATGACGGATGTCGACGCGACGCGCAGCACGCTCTCCACCTTGCTCGCGCGTGACGAGCTGGTTCTCGCCCCCGGCTGCTACGACGCGCTCTCGGCCGCACTCGTGCAGCACGTCGGCTTCGAGTGCGCGTACCTGTCCGGCGCGAGCATCGCCTACACCCGGCTCGGCCGGCCCGATATCGGCCTCACGAGCCTGGCCGAGGTCGCGGACACGCTCGCGGCGATCCGCGAGCGCGTGGCCATCGCGCTGATCGTCGACGCGGACACGGGGTTCGGCAACGCGATCAACGTGCAGCGCACGGTTCGGCTGCTCGAGAGCCGTGGCGCGTCCGCCATCCAGCTCGAGGACCAGCAGTCCCCGAAGCGCTGCGGCCATCTTGCCGGCAAGAGCGTGATCGGCGGCGGGGAGATGTGCGGGAAGATCCGGGCAGCGTGCGATGCGCGCGCCAGCGCCGGGACGCTGATCGTCGCGCGCACCGACGCCGTCGCCGTCGAAGGGCTCGAAGCCGCCCTCGAGCGCGCGGAGGCCTATCGCGAGGCCGGCGCGGACGTGCTGTTCGTCGAGGCGCTGCCGGACCACGAGTCGATCCGGCGCACCGTGGAACGATTCCGCGGACGCGTGCCGCTGCTCGCGAACATGGTCGAGGGTGGCCGCACGCCGATGGTCGACGCACGCGCCCTCGCGGGGCTCGGATACGCGATCGCGATCTACCCGGGTTCGCTCGTGCGCATCCAGACGGCCGCGGCGCTCGCGTGCCTCGAGGCGCTGCAGCGCGACGGCAGCACGCTCGCCGTGCGCGAGCGGATGCTCGACTTCGGCCAGCTCAATGCGCTGCTCGGCACGCAGGCGATCCTCGATCTCGGCAAGCGCTATGAGGATTGACGCCGCTCCGGGCGACGCCGGGGTGGCGTCGCGCCGCGGCACACTGCTGGCCCGCATCTGGCGGGACCACGCGGTT
>JANPDV010000516.1:0-4345 GCA_031431655.1 Gammaproteobacteria bacterium
GCATCAACGCGACCCTGGTGTTCAGCCGCCCGGCCGATTCGCGACCCAGCCCTCGCCGCTCATGATCGGTGCCCGTGCCGTCGCACTGTTTGCGCTGCTCGGATTGCTGGTTGGTCTGCTGTTCTGGCTGCCGCTGCGCTGGGCGGTCGCGCGGCTACCCGAGGCGGTGCGCTGCCAGCAGCCGGGCGGCACTATCGCGGCGGGTTTCTGCGGCAGCATGCAGCTGGCCGGCAACCCGCTGGGCACGGTCCGCTGGCGGCTGAGGCCAGCCGCCCTGCTGCTCGGCCGGGTGCGTGCGGTGGTCGCTGCAGAACAACCAGGCCTGTCGTTGCGAGGCGTGCTGCAACTCGGGCTGGGTGGTGGTCTTGGGGCGCAGGACCTGGAAATCGACGCCAGCCTCGATGCACCGGCGCTGCAGCGCTACAGCGCTGGGCTGCGCGGCGAGGTCAGCGTGCGGTTGACTGAACTGCAGGCGAGCGCAGGCGTGGTGCGCTCCGCCCGGGGACGGGTGCTCGCACTCAACCTCGTCCAGACCCGCGAGAATAGTGTCGCGCTCGGCGACTATGAATTGAGCTTTGGACAGACCACAGCGGCGGGCCTGCAGGGCACGGTGACCGACCGCGGCGGGCCGCTCGAGGTTCGAGGCACCCTGACGCTGACCGACCCCGCTGGCTACCTGCTGCGCGGCACCGTGAAGCCGCGTGACTCCGCCCCGATCGAGCTGCGGCGCCAACTCGAGTTCCTCGGCCCAGCCGACAATGCTGGAATGCGCAGCTTCGCGCAGGAAGCGACGTTCTGACCCAGCGGCCCTCAGCGCCCGACGTCGACTTCGACCCAACGCGCGCCCAATAGCGGGAAGTACAGCGCCGCACGCACCGGCTCCGGGCCGAGTCCGGCCGCCAGCGTCGCATAGCGCCGCAGTTGGCCGCGATACCGTGCGACCTCGTTGGCGACGAAGCCCGGCAGGTCGCCGCCCTCGTGCTCGCTGGTCTTGAAATCGATTACCCAGCGGAGGCCATCCGCATCGACGAAGCAGCGGTCGATCACGGCGCTGATCAGGCGGCCGTCGACCAGGCCGCTGAGCGCAAGTTCGCTCTGCGCCCCCGCCGCCCGGGGCTCGCCGAGAATCCACCGGCCGCGCTGGTCGGCCAGTGTGACCTGCAGCGCGCGCCGGACGCGTGCGGTTGCGTCGCCGAGCCGAGCGGGCTCAACGCCCAGTGCAGAGAGTCCGCGCGCCAGCCGCGTTGTCCAGTCCGGTACTGCGGCCGCATCCGGCAGGACGTCGGCACGCGCCAGCCGGTCGAACTCCCGATGCACCTGCGTACCGACATGCCGCAGCACCTGGCCGGCCCAGTCGTACTGAGGTGCTTCGCGGGCTTCGGTCGATGACACCGCGAGCCGCGTGACGCGCAGGTCCGGTCCCACATCGGGTTGCCGCCAGAGCGCCGAGAGTCGCCGCAGGCCCGGGTGTTTCGGCACGGCCTGTGCGACTGCGGCGACCGTCGACGCCGCGGCTGCGGCCGCCGCCGCATGCCTCGATGCGGCCGCACGGAACTCTTCGGCGCACACACTCCAGAGAGTGGCCAGCAATGACCCTGCGGGTGGACGCCACTTGTCATCCGCCGCTGCCGCAGCCTCCGCCGCTGCCGCAGCATCGGCAGCTGTGCTCGTGGGCGCCGCAGCGCGCACCGCAGCGAACAGGTGCAGCTGTCGTCGCGCGCGCGTACAGGCGACGTACAGGAGTCGCGCGCGTTCCTGCTTCTGTCGCTGCGACCGCTGGAAGCGCAGGAAGCGCGTCAGAGCGGAACCCGCTTCGTCATCGGCCGCGCGGATGGGGGCCATCAACAGCTCCGTATCGCCCTCTGCGCCGGGCCAGTCGAGCCAGTTCAGCAACCGGTCCCTGCCGGCCTGGGGCTTGCGGTGCAGGCCGGGCAGAATCACGTGATCGAACTCGAGTCCCTTGGCGCGATGAATGGTCATGACCTCGATCGCACCCTCCACCGGCGAGTCGCTCGGGGCAAACAGGTCGCCGAGCAGCGGCTCGAGGTCGCCCACCCCGCGCCACTCGCCGCGCGCTTCACGGTCAGCGAGCGCCCTCAGAAACGCCTGCGCCGCCGCATACTGCGATTCGGTGCCGCATGCCACTGGCCCGCCGAGCTGCAACCACGCGGCCTCGACGCAGACAGCGAGCGACTCCTGTGCCCGCCGCGCGCGGTTCGCATCGAGCACCTCGCGAAGTCGCGCGACGCGCTCCAGCGTCGCCGAATCCGTGAGGACCTGCGGCGCCTCGCACAAGACCTCCGACCAGCCACGACCCGCCAGCCGCTCTGCCAGCCGGGTCAGCTCTACCAGCGTGGTCGCGCACCACGGTGCACGCAGCATCGCCGGCCACGCAACACTGTCGTGGGGATCGCACAGCGCGCGAGTCAGTGCAACGAGATCCTGCACGGCCGCAACATCGACCAGCCGAACCAGCTCGGTGCCCACGACAGCCATGCCGGCGCTCTGCAGCGCACCGACGATCTGCGTGGCATGCGTGCGAGCCAGCACCAGGATGGCGATGCTGGCCGCAGGCGAGTCGCGCCGCAGCGCCAGCACCTGCTCCACGACGCAATCCGCCTCGGCAGCAGGATCAGCATCGGGCAAGGCATGCAGCGTGACTCCCGCGTCAAGGCCGGTGGCGGCGAGCGCCGCGCGACTTGGCAGATAACGCACGGCGGCTTCGCGCGCATCGTCCTGTCCAGGGAACAGCGCGGCAAAGTGCCGGTTGATCCATTCGACCACTGCCGGCTGGGAACGGAAGTTGTCCTGCAGTGCCAGCGCGTCCATGCGCACCTCGCCGACGCCGCGCTCACGCGCCTGCAGAAACAGTCCCACCTCTGCTTCGCGGAACTGGTAGATCGACTGCATCGGATCGCCCACCGCAAACAGGGTACGACCCGCGTCGGCCGCGCCTGAGCCCGCCCCGGCCCGCCAGTCGCGCGTCAGCCGCTTCACCAGTTCGAACTGCTCAAACGACGTGTCCTGGAACTCGTCGATCAGGATGTGGTTCAGTCGCTCGCCCTGCACCTGCGCCCAATCGGAACCGCTGTCCTCGCTCGTCAGCGCGTGCAGCGCCGCTTGCGCCACTTCCGGATAGTCCACGCGTGCGGCGGACTGCATCGCGACTCGCAGTGCGGCGGCGCCAATCCGCAGCAGCACGAACAGCGACTCCAGGGTTTCCGCATCGGCGGGTGCGAAGTTCGGGTCGGGCAATCGCCCGATCTGCGCCAGCTCCGCGGCGGCGCGCTCGACCGAACCCAGGTCCGCCAACCAGTCGTGCATTCTGTGGGTGTCGGCATGCTTGGGCGGGAACCCGATACTCTTGTTGACCCGCTTGCGCAGGAAACGCGTGCCGTCGCCAGCCTCGGTCGCCGTGCAGGCCAGCCAAAGCAACGCGCGCCACCACGGCAGTGCAGAAACGTCGGTGGCTGCGACACCCTGCAGGTCAGGAGGTGCGGACTGCAGCGCGACCTGCCACGGCTGGTCGCCGTGCGGCTGCTCGACGGCCAGCCGCGCGGCGGCGCCCGCCAACAGCGACCATCCCTCGCGAACCCGATCAGCGCCCAGCGTTGCCAGGGCGTTCTGCAGCGTCGCTGCGATGATGCGTCCGGCGCTGGCCTCGATCGCGCTGCGCAACGCTGCCGGCTGATCACTGAACACCCGGCGCAGCCAGTGCGAGCGCACGGCCAGCAGCTCCGCAATCAGGGCCTCGCCTCGCAGCCATTGATTGTCGATGTGCTGCAGCAGGCGCGCCGAATGCGCCTGCAGGGCCGGATCGCTCTCGGCAAGCTCGAGCACGCTTCGTGCCGCCTCACGGTACAGCCGGGCCGGGTCCTCGGTCACAGGCAGGTCCCCGTCCAGCTCGGCCGAGAGCGGCAGGCTGCTGGCCAGCGCCCGGTTGAGACCATCGATCGTCAGGATCTGAAGGCGCGCCGGGTTGCTCTCGAGGCCCCAGCGGCGCTCGCGGGAGCGCTGCAGCGCGCGTTTCGCCAGAGTGGCGGTCAGCAGTTCCACATCGTTGCCCGGCTGCGTCGCGCGTCCCTGCAGCGCCGTCAACACTCGCGAGCGCATCTCAGCAGCTGCCTTGCGCGTGAACGTGACGGCCAGGATGTGCTGCGGCTCGGTACCGGCGAGCAAGGCGCGCAGGATGCGCGATACGAGCATCCAGGTCTTGCCGGCACCCGCGCAGGCCTCGACGACGACCGAACGCGCCGGGTCGCAAGCCGCGGCGTAGAAGGCCTCGGGCGTCACCACCTGGCCGTCGATGCGGTAGGCCGGCGACGTCATGGTGTCTGGCGGGCCC
>JANPDV010000517.1:0-8598 GCA_031431655.1 Gammaproteobacteria bacterium
GGTGTCGAGCGCCAGCAGTTCGCCCCATCCAGGCGTCGCATCGTCGCGGGCCGCCACCGCGGGCACCAGCCTGATACTCCACAGCACTAACTACGGCAGTCTGACGACGAAGAACACACCGGCCGACTGCACAATCTGCGCGTAGCTCGGGAATGCGACGCCCTCGAACCACTGCCAGTAGAAGATGCCGGCCAGCGTTGCGCACAGATACCCGACGAACGCACCGCTCTCGCGGAAACCCGCAATTCGCGTGCGTTCGTCGTAGCCCGTCGCGAGCTCGCTGCCCCAGGTCTGGTGCGGGATGTAGACCATGGTCCAGCCCATGTAGAAGACGATGAGCCAGGCAAGCAGATAGGCCGGACTCGCGCCCTGGGGCGGCAGCAGCAGGAAGTACGCGGCGAACAGAGCGATCGGCGTGCCGAGCGCCATCCAGATGCGGCGGCGCCCGAAGCGACTTTGCGTGCGGTCCGACCACGCGCCAATCAGTGGATCCGTCAGCGCCTCCCAGAACCGGCCGAGCGCAAACATGAGGCCGACCGTGCCCGCCGCCATGCCGACTTCCGGCGAGTAGTACACCGGCGGCAGGAAGTTATAAAGCGGCACCAGCATCGCCTGCAGCGCCACGGTCGGCGCGGCATAGGCGAGCAAACGACCCGCTGAGAGACGCTCTGAATCCACCCTCGACACCCTCGGAACGATCCTGCCAGCGATCAGATGACCGCGCAGACCGTCTTGGTTTCCAGATAGTTCTCGACGGCCTGGTGGCCGCTGTCGCGCCCCCATCCCGACTGCTTCATGCCGCCGATCGGCAGGGAGGCGTCATACATCGAGTGGCAGTTGATCCAGACGGAGCCCGCACGGATCTGCGCCGCGAGACGGTGCGCAGCCGACAGGTTCTGCGTCCAGACACTGGCAGCGAGTCCGAAGTCGGTGTCGTTCGCGATCGCCGCGACGTCGTCTAGACTGTCGATCGGCGAGGCCACGACCACGGGACCGAAGATCTCCTCGCGCACGACCTTCATCGAAGGCTTCACTTTCACCAGCAGTGTCGGTTCGATGAACGTGCCGGCGGGGCCAAGTTGCCGCCCGCCAACGACGGTCTCAGCGCCGTCCTTCGCGCCGGAGCTAAGGTAGCCCGCGATGCGGTCCGCCTGTTTGCGGCTGACCACCGGACCCATCTGGGTGGTCGGATCGAGGCCATGGCCGAGCTTCAGTCCGCGCGCATAGCTGGCCACGCCTTCGATGACCCGATCGAAGACCTTCTTCTGCACGTACAGCCGCGAGCCTGCGACGCAGACCTGGCCGCTGTTGAAGAAGATCGCGTTGGCGACGCCCGGAATCGCAAGGTCGAGGTCCGCATCGTCGAGCACGACGGCGGGCGACTTGCCGCCGAGTTCCAGCGTCAGCTTCTTAAGGTTGCCGCGTGCGGCGTTGAGAATCAGCTTGCCGACTTCGGTGGAACCGGTGAACGCAATCTTGTCGACGCCCGGATGCGCCGCGAGCGCTGCGCCAGCCGTTTCGCCCAGGCCCGTGACGACATTGAACACGCCGGGCGGAAAGCCGGCCTCGAGCATCAGTTCAGCCAGGCGCAGCGCCGTCAGCGAGGTGTCCTCCGCCGGCTTCAGCACCATCGTGCAGCCGGCGGCAAGCGCTGGCGCGATTTTCATCGCCGTCAGCACGATAGGCGAATTCCACGGGACGATGGCGCCAACGACGCCGATCGGCTCCTTGGTGGTGTACGCGAAAATCTTCTTGCCTGCAGGCTGGTAGTTGATCGAGGTCGGAATCGTGGTCCCTTCGATCTTGGTGGCCTGCCCGGCGAAGTAGCGGAACTGCTCGATACCGCCCGGGATCTCCGCGTACTTCCCGACCCACACCGGCTTGCCCTGGTCGAGCGTTTCCAGTTCCGAGAGTTCGTCGAGATTGGCCTCCATCAGGTCGGCCATGCGCCAGAGCAGCCGCGCGCGCTGCGCTCCAGTGAGGTCGCGCCAGGCGGGCGA
This sequence comes from Gammaproteobacteria bacterium, assembly GCA_031431655.1. GTDB lineage: Bacteria > Pseudomonadota > Gammaproteobacteria > Steroidobacterales > Steroidobacteraceae > UBA964. Next base: position 2,001 of record JANPDV010000517.1, read on the forward strand.
CTCGAACGCCGCCCGCGCAGCCTTCACGGCGCGATCGACGTCTGCCGCCTGGCCGGCAGCAATCTGCGCCAGCACGTCGCCGGTCGCAGGGTTCACGGTGTCCAGCGTGGCGCCGTCGCGCGCATCCAGCCACTCGTTGTTGATGAAAAGCTGCTTGCGTCGTCCCGCGAGGAATTGACGGGCACCGGGGGTCTGCGCCTCGAGGCGCGCGATATCGAGTGTCATGCGAGGTTCAACCTTTTCCTTTTTGCGCCTTGCGCTTGGCGGGAATCTTCGTGGGGATATGGCTCTCGTGGTTCTTCAGGTACCACTCTGCGACCTGCTCGCGCGTCGTCCACCAGACGCCTTTCAGCGACTTCGCATAGCGGATGAACTCGCGCAGCGCGCGGACGCGATAGGCACGGCCACTGACGTGCGGGTGCAGGCCGACGTTCATCAGCTTGCCGGTGTGCGCCGCTTCCTTGTACAGCACGCCCAGTTCCTCGATCAGCACGTCGCGAAACTCGTCGGTGGTGTGATTGCGGCGAGTCAGGATGGTGAAATCGTTGATCTCGTTCGTGTAGGGCGTCGAGACGATCGGGCCATGCGGGGTCTGCACCAGGTACGGTTGATCGTCATTCATCAGGTCGCAATAGAAGATCAGCCCGTGCTCGGCAAGGATGTCCGCCGTGTTCAGGGTGCCGCGCAGCGACGAGGACAACCAGCCGCGCGCCTTGCGGCCCACCGCCTGCTCGTACACCTGCAGCGTGCGCGCGATGACGTCGCGCTCGCGCGCCGGGTCCTTGGCGAACTCAGTGAGCAACTCGCCCTGCTCATAGTTGTGGGCCAGGATCTCGCAACCGCGCGCCAGCGCTGCATCGAGCATCGCCCGGCGTCGCAGCGCCGTGACGGCATTGATCGTGCACGACGGCTTGACCTTCATTTCGTCGAACAGGTCGAACAGCCGGAACACACCCACGCGCTGTCCGTACTCGCGCCAGGTGTAGTTCGGGAAGTCCGGCGTGTTACCCGGCAACACGTCCGGCAGGATCGGCGGCCCGCCCGCGTAGTAGGGCTTGTCCGTGTCCTTGATGAGGTCCCAGGTCTCGAGGTTGATCGTGATGATCAGCGCCACGCGCTTGCCACCCGGCCATTTGAGCGGGCGGCGTTCGGTGATCGGAACGTAGTCGTAGTGCATGCGATCAGGTGCTCACTAGGATGTAATTAAAATTGAGCGAATACAGTACTTTAAGGAGTATTTATCCAGTAAATTCCACTCTCTGAAAAGCCTGCCGCGAACACGGGCTTCACTCCATACTCGGCGCGCAGCGCTGGCCCTGCAGTTTCGAGCCGCGGGGAGATTACAGGGTTTCGGCGGGCAATTGTCCTCGTACGCTCGCGGCAACCATCACCTAGTTTGCAGCGCGAAGCAGGTGCCGGCGAGGTCAGTCGCAGCGCAGGAGATCGTGATGTCCCGGAAGAAGATTCTCGCCCTTCTCGTGCTGGTGGCCCTGGTGGCCGCGTACTTCGTATTCGATCTCGGGCGTTTTCTCAGCCTTGAGTTCCTGAAGTCGCGCCAGGAGCAGTTCGCCCAGCTGTATGCGGACCGGCCCTTCACCGTGGCCGGCGCGTTCTTCGCGTTGTATGTAGCGGTCGCCGCACTGTCGCTGCCAGGCGCGGCCATCCTCACGCTGGCCGCCGGCGCCATCTTCGGCCTCGCCGCCGGTACGCTGGTGGTGAGCTTCGCCTCCAGCATTGGCGCCACGCTGGCGTTCCTGGTCGCGCGGTACCTGCTGCGCGACAGCGTGCAGTCGAAGTTCGCGCAACGGCTCGCTGACATCGACCGGGGCATCGAGAAGGAAGGCGCCTTCTACCTGTTCACGCTGCGGCTCGTGCCGCTGGTGCCCTTCTTCGTGATCAACCTGCTGATGGGCCTCACGAAGATGAAGGCCCGGACCTTCTACTGGGTCAGCCAGCTCGGCATGCTGGCCGGCACAGCGGTGTACGTGAACGCCGGCACGCAGCTGGCACGCATCGATTCGCTCAGGGGCATCCTCTCGCCGGCTCTTGTCGGCTCGTTCGTGCTGCTGGGCATCTTCCCTCTGATCGCCAAGAAGATCGTGGACGCGATCAAGGCGCGGCGGGTATACGCGCGCTGGGCCAAGGATAAGCCGCGGGTTTTCGATCGCAACCTGGTCGTCATCGGCGCCGGTGCGGCCGGGCTGGTGTCGTCCTACATCGCGGCGACGGTGCGCGCCAGGGTCACGCTGGTGGAAGCGCACAAGATGGGCGGCGATTGCCTCAACTACGGCTGCGTGCCCAGCAAGGCGCTGATCAAGACCGCCACGCTGATGGCACAGATGAAACACAGCGAGCGCTACGGCATCGAGCGCGCCGAGGCCAGCCTGAACTTCGCGCAGGTGATGGAGCGCGTGGCCAGTGTAGTGCGCAAGGTAGAGCCGCATGATTCGATCGAGCGCTACACCGGCCTGGGCGTCGACGTGGTGCAGGGCTACGCACGCATCGTCAACCCCTGGACCGTGAAGATTGCGCGCGCCGATGGCAGCGAGCAGACGCTGACCACTCGCAGCATTGTCATCGCTACTGGTGCCGAGCCATTCGTGCCGCCGCTGCCGGGCCTCAAGGAGGCCGGCTACCTGACCAGTGACTCGCTGTGGGACCTGCGCGCGCTGCCACCGCGACTGGTGGTGCTGGGCGGGGGGCCGATCGGCTGCGAGCTGGCGCAGAGCTTCGCGCGCCTCGGTTCACAGGTCACCCAGGTGGAGATGGCGCCGCGCATCATGATTCGCGAGGACGAGGAGGTGTCGGCATTCGCGCAGGCCGCGCTGCAGTCCGACGGCGTCAAGGTACTCACCGGCCACAAGGCGTTACGCTGCGAAGTCGACCTCGACGGCCAGCGCCACCTGGTCGTGCAGCAGTCCGACGGTGGCGAGACGCGCCTGCCGTTCGACAAGCTGTTGTGCGCGGTCGGTCGTTCGGCGCGGCTCAAGGGCTTTGGTCTGGAGGAGTTGGGCATCCCGGTCGGGCGAACCATCGAGGTGGATGAGTACCTGCAGACCAACTACCCGAACATCTACGTCGCGGGAGATGTGGCCGGGCCCTACCAGTTCACCCACACCGCGGCGCACCAGGCCTGGTTCGCAGCGGTCAACGCCCTGTTCGGAATGTTCAAGCGCTTCAAGGCGGACTACCGCGTGATTCCGTGGGCGACGTTCATCGATCCGGAGGTCGCGCGCGTAGGTCTCAATGAACAGGAAGCCCGTGAGCAGGGCATTGCCTGCGAGGTAACGCGCTACGGCCTGGACGATCTGGACCGCGCCATAGCGGACTCAACCGACCATGGCTTGGTCAAGGTGCTGACCGTGCCTGGCAAGGACCGCATCCTCGGCGTCACCATCGTGGGCGCCCATGCCGGCGACCTGCTGGCCGAATGGGTGCTGGCGATGAAACACGGGCTCGGCGTCAACAAGATCATGGGCACCATCCACACCTACCCCACCATGGCCGAATCGGCCAAGTACGCCGCCGGCGAGGGGATGAAGGCCCGCAAGCCGGAGGCGCTGCTGGCCTGGGTGGCGCGCTTTCACGACTGGCGTCGCGGCAGGGCCTGAGCCTCCCGCAGGCAACATTCGACGCAGGCCATCGAGGCGCGAGGCGTTGCCGTCGCGAGCCAGATAAAGATGCGCTCGCAGCACGATGCGTCATCGACCAAGGCGGCGCGGGGCGAACGGGATTTCGGTCTGTTCGCGATTTCGCCGCAGCGAAATGCGGAAGTTGGCGAAGCCCATCAGGCGGCGCTGCCACACGCGTTCAGCGCGCAACGCGCCGGCCTCGTTGGCCTGGTAGGCCTGCTGGAACAACAGCTTGGTGGCGGCCACCGAGTCCGGCGAACGCGTGCTGATCTCGGCAGCAAGCTGGCGTGCCGCTGCCAGGGGATCGGCGGCAACGTGCGTGACCAGGCGCAGTGCATGCGCTTCCGCGCCGGTGATGACGCGGCCCGTCATCGCCAGTTCCGTGGCGACGTCGATTGGCAGCAGGTGGCGCAGCAGCGCCGCACCGCCCATGTCCGGTATCAGTCCCCACTTCGCCTCGAGTATGGCGAGGCGCGCGTCCGGCGCGGCCACGCGGAAGTCGGCGCCCAGTGCAAGCTGGATACCAGCGCCGAGGCAGTTGCCGTGAATGGCGGCGATCACCGGCACCCCGATCTCCCGCCAGCCCATGCTCCAGGCCTGGAAATGGTTGCGGACGGGCCACCACAACTGCGTGTACATGCCGAGCGCCCTCGCCCGGTCGTTCAGCACCGCCTTGAAGTCGAGTCCGGCGCAGAACGAAGGCCCGTCTCCGTGCAGGATGACGGCGCGGACATCGCGCATCGCGCGAATGCGCTTCTGCGCCGCCCGCATCGAAGCCAGCATCGGGAAATCGACGCCGTTGTGACTGTCGGGACGGGACAGCATCGCGTATGCGATGGTGCCTTCGGTCGTCACCTGGACTCGTTCGTTCGCTGACGCCATGCTCGCTCCATGCAACCCGTGGCGGACTTGCCGCGGATGGTAAACTGGATTGCCTGATTTGCCGTGGCCCCTCGGCCGGCCGGTGCCGGCGGCCTGCTCGTCCATGATGCCGATGCGCTCAGCACCCTACGAAGGAATGAATCCATGTCCAACCGGAAGATCATCGCCGTCTTCGGCGCAACCGGCGGCCAGGGTGGCGGGCTTGCACGCGCGATCCTGGACGATCCATCCGGTGGGTTCGCATTGCGTGCCATCACGCGCAAGCTCGACTCGCCGAAGGCGCTCGAGCTGGCGCGACGCGGCGCCGAAGTTGTAGCGGCCGACTCGGACGACCCGGCCAGCGTCGCACGTGCATTGCAAGGTGCCTACGGCGCCTACTTCGTGACCAACTTCTGGGAGCACTTTTCACCCGAGCGCGAGCAGGCACAGGCGCTCGCCATGGCGCGCGCGGCGCGGGCCTGCAAACTGCAGCACGCGATCTGGTCGACTCTCGAGGATTCACGCCTCTACGTGCCGCTGTCCGACGCGCGCATGCCGACCCTGATGGGCCGGTTCAAGGTGCCCCACTTCGACGCCAAGGCCGAGGCCGACCAGTACTTCGCACAGGAAGGCGTGCCAACGACTTACCTGCTCACCTCTTTTTACTGGGAGAACTTGATCCACTTCGGCATGGGCCCCAAGGCCGGACCCGATGGTCGACTGGCGATCACGCTGCCGCTGGGGGCAAACAAGCTGCCTGGGATTGCGGTGGAGGATATCGGGCGCTGTGCCTACGGCGTGTTCCTGCGCGGCAACGAACTGCTCGGCCGGCGTGTCGGCATCGCGGGCGAGCACCTCACCGGCGCAGAGATGGCAGCGCAGCTCGGCCGCGCGCTCGGACGCGAGGTGGCCTATCACGCGATCGAGCCGAACGCCTATCGCGCCCTTGGATTTCCGGGTGCCGACGACCTCGGCAACATGTTCCAGTTCAATGCCGAATTCGCCGACACATTCTGCGCGGCCCGCAGCATCGCGTTCTCGCGGTACCTGAATCCAAGGCTGCAGGGCTTCGACCAGTGGCTGGCGCTGAATTCAGCAGGCATCCCGATAACCTGAACGGGCACTCGACGCCTGGTTGCCGGGGCTCGTCACTGCGCCAAACTCGCAGTAGTCCTCTTTCTCGACGAGATCGAAAGTAAACAGGAACTTTGCCATGCCAGTCAGCACGGCCATCGTCATGCCGAGCTCGAACAGCTGCGCATCGTCGAAGAACTGACGCGCCTCCCGATAGAGCGGCTCGTCCAGCGTGTCCTGCCTGTTGCCCTTCTTGCAGAACGCGCAGCCGTGCACTGTCGAAAGACGCAGCCGCACCAGTTCCTTGATCCGCACCGGCAGCCGCCCGCCATAGAAGACGCGCCGATAGAACTCGCCGTACCACTCGAACACTTCGGGCGCGTGGCCCGCGACCTGCACGAAGGAGGCATCGCCGCGCGTCGCCAGCGCACGGTCGTAGGCGGCCTGCATTGGCGCGGGAAGCAGCTGACGGTCGAGTCGCGGCAACTGGGGTTCTGGCTTCATGGCCTGCAGCCTACCACCGCCAATGGAGCGTGGCCCTCAGGTCCCGGGCGCCTTGATGACGCCGCGCGCCAGCAGGTCTTCGATGACCCGGCGCTTGATCGCGTCGTAGTCGCTCGCCTGCCGTAGCGGTTCATCGGCCCGAGGTTCGAAAGCATCACGTAGGCCATGTTCTCGTACGCGCGGACGCGACGGATCTGCGTGCGGATATCCGGCAGAGACGCGCCCGCCGGCGCCGGCGAAGCGGTTGGATTCAGCAGCACCTCTGCGCCGTTGAAGACGAAGCTGCGCGCCATCTCCGGCCAGTTGACGTCGAGCGCCACGATGGACGCGAGCCGGCCGATCTCGGTATCAGCGACCGGGAAAACGGACTCTGGTCCCATCGTCGCGAGCCACTCGGTCCAGACATCGCCGGGTCGGGACTTGGTCGTCAGGTCGTAGAGCTTGCGGTAGTTAAGCAGCACATCGCCCGTGGGCCCGATGATGACGCCCGAGAGGAAATAGCGGCCCGGAAACTGCGGCAGGACTTC
>JANPDV010000518.1:0-1835 GCA_031431655.1 Gammaproteobacteria bacterium
CCCGGGCACTTCGAGACCGAGGACGTGCTGGAAATGGCGAATGCCGGCCTCGCGCCACTGGCCGTCGCCGACAGCTATCTCGCCGCGTTCTGGGCGCAGGTGTTTCCTAACGTTCGGGTGCGCGAAGACATCGTGCTGCACGACGCGGGCGATATCGCGTTCGCAGTACGCAAGGGCAGCCCCAGGCTCAAGGCGGCGCTGGATGAGTTCACGCGCGGCCACCGGGAGAGCACGGCCTTCGGCAACATCACGCTGCGCAAGTACCTGCAGCAGACGCGCTGGGCTCGCAACGCGACGGCGCCGGACGATTTGGCGCGCTTCGAGAAGCTCGTTGGCTTGTTTACCAGGTACGGCGAGCAGTACGACATCGACTGGATGCTGATGGCGGCGCAGGGCTACCAGGAGTCGCAGCTCGACCAGAACCGGCGCAGCGCCGTCGGCGCTATCGGTGTGATGCAGATCATGCCCGCCACCGGCCGCGAGCTGGCGGTCGGCGACATCAACCTGCTGGAGCCTAATATCCACGGCGGCATCAAGTACATGCGGCGCGTGATCGACCGCTACTTCAACGACCCGGCGATCAAGCCCACCGATCGCGTGCTGTTTACGTTCGCCGCCTACAACGCGGGCCCGGGACGGGTACGCGCACTGCGCGCCGAGGCACGCGCAACGGGTCTCGACCCGAACGTCTGGTTCGATAACGTCGAGCAGGTCGCCGCGCGCCGTGTGGGCCGCGAAACCGTGCAGTACGTCAGCAACATCTACAAGTACTACGTCGCTTACAAGCTGGTGCGCGAGCGTGTCGCTGAGGACCTGCCGCGTCGCGCGACGTCCCCGGCGCGCTGAACGAGCGACAGCGATTCGCGGCGGCGCGATCAGACTGGGACCATCTCCAGTGCGACGGCGCGCGCCGGGCCGAACCGGCCTTGGCGGGGACGCCCAAGAGCACACAGGGACGTGCTCTTCGCGTCCCCGCAAGAACACTCGCACGAGCCAGGCGCCGCCGTACGTCGTGCACGTCGACATGCGATCGCCTGCCGCCCATGCCCTGCCAGTAGATGCCATTGCGGCAAGGGCCTGCGGTAAGTACGGTTTCGCAACAGCCGTCCACCGCGGTATCGATGGAGCCATGGCCGGCCCACCAATCGATCCCGCCGCGGCGGACCGCGGGATGCAGCCCTTCGACGCATGGCTCTTCCGGGGGGAGGCCCAGCTGCGCACGCGCGCGACCCTGATCGCAGTCTGCATGCTGCGGCACGCGCCCGACCGAGGTCGCCTCGTCGATGCGTTCGAGCGCGCCAGCCGGCTGGTGCCGAGGTTGCGCCAGAAGGTGGTCAGCCCGACCGTGCCGCTGTTCCTGCCAAGCTGGATCGTCGATCCCGATTTCGACCTCGAGGCGCACCTGCGCTTCGAGCACATCGGGCCTGGTGCGACGCCCGGTGCGCTGCTCGACTTCGTGCAGGACGAACTGGACTCGAGGCTCGACCCGGCGCGGCCGCTATGGGAGGCAGTGCTCGTGGAGGGGCTGCGAGGCGGCAAGGCCGCGCTGCTGCTCAAGCTCAGCCATGCCATCACGGACGGTGTTGGGGCGCGGAGCCTGTTCTCGCAGCTCTTTTCGACCGCCGCGCGCAAGCCGCGCGGCGGGCTGCCAGCGATACCGATCCCCGAGGATGTGACGGCCGAGGAACTGCTGGGCGATGCGTTCGCAGCGACGCCGCTCGCCGCGACACAGGCCGCGATCGGCGCCGGCCGGTTCCTGGCCGCGCGCGCGCCGGGGTGGCTGTCGCACCCACTGGAGGCTGCCGGTGCCGTGCGCGACTACGCAGCTTCCGTGC
>JANPDV010000519.1:0-19746 GCA_031431655.1 Gammaproteobacteria bacterium
CAGCGATTCCTGCTGATCGCGGACGAAGATCGTGGCCCGCGCCATCGGCGACAAGCGGAATCCGGGCGGCACCGGGTTGTCGGGCGGCGGCTGCGCCGCCGCCCTCATAGAAACCCCCAGCGCCAGCAACGCCAGCATCGACATCGCGGTTGAGTGCATCAGACTTCCCCTTGAGGCCGTCCCGATGTTCCGTGGCGGCCAACCGGCAGTCAATCCTGTGACCCGCCTGCCGCAACGATCAGCAGCAGCAGGACGAGCGTCGGCGGCAGCCTGCGCGCTGCGGCGGCCGCCGGCACTGGCAACGAGTCCCCGCCTTCGCGGACACGCCGTATTGACGCCCGGACATAACGTTTGCACGGGCTGCCGGTGGGCGCTGCGTCACGACGGCCGCGGCCCGAATTCCAAATAATTCTCCGGCAGCGTGCCCCAGGACACCGAACCGGGCGCCAGAGGTTCCTGGCGGCACGCGCCCGTCCAATGCGGATTTTCGAGGCATCCAGGATGAGCAGCCCTAGTCACGCTGACGCGACCCATGCGAGGCGCGTGCCCGAGCTCGATCTGCTGCGTTTCATCGCGGCGCTCGCGGTCATGCTGTTTCACTTCACCAGCTGGGAGCACATCGAGACGCCGTTGCGGCTCGGCTGGCTGGGTGTGCCGCTGTTCTTCATGATCTCCGGCTTCGTGATCCTATGGTCGGCGAGCGGGGCAACGGCCGAGCGGTTCCTGGCATCGCGGGCGAGTCGTCTCTATCCGAGCTTCTGGGTGTGCGCGACCCTCACGGCCCTCATCAACTTCGACCAGGTCACGCTGACGCAGTGGCTGGCGAACATGACGCTCGCGCATTTCGTGCTGAAGATTCCCAGCCTCAACGACGTCTACTGGACGCTGTTCGTGGAGATCAAGTTCTACGTGCTGGTGTTCGCGCTGCTGCTGTTCGGCCAGGTGCGCCACGTCGAGCGCTGGGCATTGGGCATGCTGGCAGCCTCGTTCGTTCCCGTGTTCGATCTGCTGACGCTCGGCGATTACGGCGCGCTGTTCCTGACCGGGATCTTCCTGTTCCTGATCTGGCGCGACGGCCCTTCGGCGATCCGCCTCGGCGCCTTCCTCGCGGCCGCGACGGCAGGCACCCTGCAGATGACTACCGACACCTGGCTCTCGAACTACGACACGAGAGGGCAGGGCGGCGCGGCGATGCTGGCGATGCTCGTCTGCAATCTCGCCATGCTCGTCGTTGCGCTGCGCTGGGTGCCGCTGAAGACCGGGTTCCAATTCCTCGGATCGCTGACGTATCCGCTGTACCTGATACACGCGCCGCTGGCGCACGCGCTCTGGCCGTGGTTGCCGGGCGCCGCGTGGGCCAAAGTGCTCGTCGGCTCGGTGATCTCGCTGGCTGCAGCGGCTGCGATCGCGGCCTACACGGAACGGCACGCCTGCGCCGCGCTCAACCGGGCGTTGCGGCGCCTGTTCGCGCGATTCTCGCCGTTGCGAACGCCTCAGCCCGCCACCCCTGCGGTGGAGCCGTGAGTCAGACCATGGGGTTCAGGTCCGCTGCTGCGAACGCGTCGGATCAGTTGCGCGGCCGCTGATCGAAGCGGATCGACGTGCTGAGGTAATGCAGCCGCTTCAGCTCGTTGCGCGCGCGCGTGACGGTGCTGAGGATCAGGCCGCAGAAGAAGCACAGGAACCCGGTGAGCATCAGGCCGGTGGCCAGGACTGCCGTCGGCAGGCGCGGCACCAGGCCCGTGCTCTCGTACTCGAGAATGACGGGAACGGCGAGCGCCACCGCGCCGATGCTGAGCAGCAGACCGATGACGCCGAAGAACTGCAGCGGGATTTCCTCACGCACCAGCTGGCCGATTGTCTTGAGGATCCGGAACCCGTCCTTGAAGGTGCTGAGCTTGCTCGCGCTGCCCTCCGGCCGGTCGCCGTACTGCGTCGGCACGTCCACGATCGGCAGGCGCAGCTGCAGCGCATGAACCGTCAGCTCCGTTTCGATCTCGAAGCCCGCGGCCAGCGCGGGGAAACTCTTGACGAAGCGGCGTGACATCACCCGATACCCGGAAAGCATGTCGCTCGAACGCTCGCCGAATATCTTGCCGACCAGGGTGGTCAGCAACCAGTTGCCGAATCGATGCCCTGGCCGATAGGCCTTCTCGCCCTGTTCGACGCGCGTGCCGGTGACCATGTCGAGCGATTCACCGAGCAGCTTCTCGATCAGCGCGGGCGCCGCTGCGCAGTCGTAGGTGGCATCGCCGTCCACCATCACGTACACGTCTGCTTCGACGTCCGCGAACATGCGCCGCACCACGTTGCCCTTGCCCTTCAGGGGCTCGACGCGAACGACGGCGCCGCGTGCGCGTGCGACCTCGACGGTGCGGTCCCGCGAGCCGTTGTCATAGACGAAGATCACGCAGCCGGGCAGGTGCTTGCGGAAACCATCGATCACCTGGCCTATGGCCGCTTCTTCGTTGAGGCACGGGACAATCACTGCAATCTCGGGGTTCAACACGAAGTCTCCAGTCAGTCGCTAGCGGGCCGCGGTGTCGCTGCGCGCCTTGCGGGCAAAAACCTTCACGGGGCCGCTCTCGAAAACCAGTCGAAAGCCAGTGGCATCGGCGCGCAGCGCCGACTCTGCCACCTGCAATCGCGGCTCCAGATACGGATTGAAGATGTACCAGTCCACTCGGGCCAGGTTCTGCGGCTGCGAGATCGCGTAGGCCGTGCGGCCCGAGAGCAGACGAAAAGCGCGTGATTTGCCGTAGCCGATGCGAGCTTCCGGGGGTGCGTTGGTGTTGATCCACGCCACCGCAGCCTGCATGGCGGCGCCATACGGCGCATCGGGCGACGGTGTCGCGTACGGCGCGCGTTGTGGCAGCGTGTAACCGATCATCACGGCGGCAATCGCCACCGGGACCACAAACGCCTTCAGCAGGCCCGTGGCCGTACGGGATGTGCTCTCGGCGGCGGTGGATGAGCGTGCGGCGCCGGGTCGGGCGCGCCAGCGATCCCATACGTCCTGCCAGCCGAAGCCCATCAGCAGCAGTACCGGGGCGAGCAGCGGCATGTAGTAGCGCACGCCGCCGTCGTAGGGGAACAGAGTCAGCAGGGCGAGCTGCATGGCCGCGTAGGTCGCCAGGATCGCTGCGTCCCACGGCCAGCGCAGCACGCCGCGCGCCACCAGTACTACCAGCAGCAGCAGGGGAATCCCCTTGGCGAACTTCGCAAACAGCGGGAACGGGAACCACCCCCACAAGCCATTGAGGTGATCGTTGAGCCGGCGCATCCAGACGACCGGGTCCAGCGTCAGGAAGCTCGCGTGGACCAGGCTGCCGTCGGGCAGCGCGATCAGATACAAGGCAAACAGGCTCGCCGTCACTGCACAGAACCCAAGCCCGTGCAGTGCTGTTTCGGACGCGCTGCGCGACCCCTGCAGCACCGCCAGCGCCAGCATTGCGACATACGTGCAAGGCAGCAGCGCGCCATTCGATCGAATCGAGAATGCGGCGGCGCCGAGAACGGCCGCAGCGATCATCAGCCCACGAGCGGGCGCGAGCCCTGCCTGCATCCGGTGGAACTGTTTCAGGATCACCCACAGGCCCAGGCCGGACAGCGCGACGAACGGGATGTCGCTGCCCATGTAGTTCAGCTCGAGCAGCACATGGGACTGCAGCGCCACCATCACGGTGACCGCGACGGCGATGGCGGGTCGCAGCCGGAACCGTGCCATTGCGTAGGTCGACCAGATCAGCACCAGGCCACTGAGCAGGCTGAGCGCCTTGAGTGCGGTGAAGTTCCAGTTCGACGGCACGCCGGCCGCGGCGAGCAGGATCGGGTAGCCCCAGGGGTAGGCGTAGGGGCCGGTCTGCACGTCGCCGCCGTCCATCGCACGGGTGTTTGTCGCGAGCTCCTGCAACAACGTGCCGGTCTGCAGGGCCTTGGCCTGCAGCAGATAGCCCGCCCAGTCGTCACCCCACGGCATGCCGGGCGTCAGTCCCGTGAACCAAAAGACGACGACTGCAATCGACAGCAGGGTGAGCGCAACAACGGATTGGCTGGCGTCGGCCTTCATCAAGTCCCTGGTTCGAGAACGTTCATGGCGTGAAGCGGCGGAACTGTAATCGGCTGGCCCCATCCCGGCGTTGACCCGGTCCACAGCCAGGCCGAGCACGCGGCCTCGCATGGCCTCACTCACCGATCAGCGATCCGATTGAACAATAATCCGCCTGCAGGCGAGGGGCAGAGTACCAGCCCGGCGCTTGCAAGACACCGCCCCGGTTTCGTCCGCCTGCGCCGGCCCTGACGGCCTAGCGGATGGTGAAAACGAAGCGCTTGGACAGGGTGAAGTTGATCAGCATGCCGGCGAGCGACCCTGCGCCGATGGCGAGCACCGGCCAGGCCCGGAACAGCGCAAAGCTCGACACCAGTGCCGCGTAGGTGCCGTAGTTGGCCACGCCACCCAGCGCGTTGGCGGTGAGATAGCGCAGCCATTGCCGCAAAGCCGGCTCGGGCGCAGCCGCTTTGAAGGTGTAACGCCGGTTGAGGATCCAGGTGAATGTGGCCGCGCTCGTCCAGGAGATCAGGCGACCCAGGTACAGGCCAATGCCGGGCAGCAGCATCGCCAGGTACAGCACGGCGGCGTCGACCAGGAAAGCCGCCGCACCAATCACGGCGAAACGAACCAGCTCCTGCCGCGGCGCACTCACGATCCTGCTCCGGCCTGCTGTTGTGGCGCGGCGACCGGGCACAGCACCTGCTGCCAGTTGCGCCAGTCCACGCGCACGCTGTGCTCGAGATGCCGGTTGTGGTGCGCATCGAACAGCGCGTGTCGCCAGGACGGTGTCCTGCTGCCAGCGATGCGCGGCTGGTCATCGATCAGCCAGTCGCCGTGCACCAGAGTCTTGTCTGCCGTCAGCACGATGCGGCGGGTCCATTCCCAGCCCAGATGCTGCTCGACCCAGGCGAATTTTTCCGCCACGCAGTGCTGGTAAGCCTCGATCGGTGCGGTGCAGATGCGCACGTTCCACCCCAGCGCCAGCATGGACCGCAACGCGTCCAAAGCGCCCGGCATCGGCTGGAGACTGCGGAAGAATCCCGGCTGCGCGTACACCTGCATCGCGGCGCTGTGGTGCTCGCGCGGCAGGTCATCGCGCGGATTCCAGCTGCGCCGCTGCTCGAGCGGCGTGAATGGCGCACCGGGGTGCGAGGCCCGCCACGCGGCGAGAAAAGCACTGTCGAAGTCGGCCAGGACGTTGTCCTGGTCAACGAGAATGATCATGGAGGGGATGCTAGGCGATCGGCGCGCCCGGCGGGAGTGACTCAGCGCGCGGAGTACGCGTCCATCATCAGCCCGGTGCCGCCGCGCGAGACATGCGCCACGATGGCCGTGCGTCGATGGATCTTGGTGATGGTGCCGAGATTGATGGCGAACGACAGCTCCACCTGCTGGCCTTTGCGCAGGCCGAGGTTGGCGGTGCTGATGTACACGCCGGTGGCGCTGAGATTGACGGCGCGGCAGAGCTTCTTGCGGCCCCCGGGCACCGTGATGAACACGCTGGTACGCGCGCGATGGCGCGTGTGCAGGCGCCGCTCGACGTTGAGGGCATCGTTGCTCGGAGTGTTCTTGTTCATTGTTGTTCTGGCTCCCCTTCCTGCCATTATGCCGTGGGTCGAAAAGCCAAGGAACGGAGTCAACTTAATTGCCGACAAGCAGGTCGACCCAGACCGGGCAGTGATCGGAGAGCTTGCGCCGGCTTGCATCCTGGACGTCGAAGGTTACCCGGCCGAAGCCGCCCGGACGGCGCCGCGTCGCCAGGGTGCGCGACAGCACGATATGGTCTATGTAGCCGCTGAAGCGCTGGAAGGGCGTGCAGTTCTCGAAGCGCTCGCCCGACGCGGCGTCCGTGAGGTCCGACTCCGGCGGGTCGGCATCGTCGATCTCGGCCCAGAGGCTGCGCGGGTCCCCGGCCTCGTTGCGGGCCGGTCCGGAGTCGTCGAGGAGCTGGCGGTTGAAGTCGCCGAGCACGACGAACGGCCGCGGGGCGGCGGCCTGGGCGTCGATCCAGCGCTCCAGTTCCACGACCTGGCGCGCCAGGGTCTGGCAGGCGTCGCGCGGATCGTCCAGCGTGCGCCGGCCGCAGCCGGACTTGAGATGCACGCCGAGCAGGCGGATTTCGTCGGGCGTGTCAGGGTAAAGGATCAGCTCGGCGCCGCGGCGCAGGCGACCGTCCAGCGACAGCCCCTGCACGTCGGACCCGCAGCGGTGTCGCAGACCGCGACGGATCGCAAAACCGTTGTTCTGCACGGCGGCGCTGCCGGTGAAGCAGAACTCGTAGCCGGGGAAGACGCGCGCCGCGACCGCCGCGCCGTCGACTTCCTGCAGCGCGACGACATCGGCGTTCAGGCGGCCCGCATACACGGCGAGCGCGCGCAGATCTTCGCCGGAGCGGTCTGCTGCCGCGATGGCGCTGCACGGCAGATGACGGCGGCGCGTGCCGGGCGAGGCGCCTTCCGGCACGCAGTTGCGGATCAGCGCGGCGCTGTCGGCCGGGTTGAGCAGCCACTGGAGGTTCCAGGTGGCAATACGCAATGACCCGGGGGCGGGCGCCGCACCGTGGCTGCTCGCCTGACAGGCGACCAGCAGGAGGGTTGCTGAAGCCAGAATGGAGCGGCGCCAGCAGCGGGCGACCCACGAACGGGCCGGCGGGCGGCGCGGCGCGCAGAACATGCGGGGGACGGAAAGCATCGGTGCATTGTCGCCGTGGCCGCCCGGCATGCAAACGGCAAATGGAGTGTGAATCGGGTGATTCACGCGCGACCGGTTTCATCTGGCAAGGAGTATCACCAGCATGGGCAAAGACATCCTCGGCTACCGGCGCCTGTTCGGCGTGCTGGGTCCGTCCACGAACACTGTAGTTCAGCCGGATTTCGACGACATGCGACCGCGCGGCGTCACCAACCACTACAGCCGCATCTTCACGCCCAACAGCAGCGCGATCAGCAATGAGACCTTCATGGCGGGCACCCAGAAGATCGCCGGCGGCGTGCTCGATGCCGTGCGCAGCGTCATGACCTGTGAGCCGGACTACCTGGTAATGGGCATGTCGGCGATCACGTTCTACGGCGGGCTGGCCGGCGCCAACGAGTTCCAGCGCACGGTCGAGCAGGAATCGGGCCTGCGGATTTCCGTCGGTTCGCACTCCTGCGCCGCAGCGCTGCAGGCCTACGGTGGCATCCGGCGGATTGCGTTCCTGTCACCGTACTACCCGGTGGCCAACGCGGAGGTGCGCCGCTATTTCGCGGAGGTCGGGTACGAAACCGTGCGTGACGTGCCGCTGCAGTGCCCGTCATGGACCTCGATCGCGCAGGTGCCCGAGGCCAGGCTGATCGAGGTGCTGCGGGGTCTGGACGGGCCCGATGTCGACGCCATCGTGCAGGTCGGCACCAACCTGTCGATGGTGCGGCTGGCGGCGGAAGCCGAGCACTGGCTCGGCAAGCCGGTCATCGCGATCAACGCGGCCACTTACTGGCACGCCCTGCGCGCCAATGGCATCACTGACCGCAAGCCAGGCCTGGGCCGCCTGCTCGCCGAGTTCTGATCAGCGCGACCAGCAGTACTGCGAGGTCTGCGTCGCTCCACCGGTGACGCCGCGCGCATTCAGGCTGTTCAGCGTCAGCGTCTTGCACTCGTTGTCTTTGACCTGCTGGCCCTGCGGCACTGCCCAGAGCGTGAACGCGCCGGCGGTCAGTGCATTCGCCTGCAGCTGGTAGCGGCCTTCGGCCACGGTGCGCGGCAGGCCCGTCGCGGCGACGCAGTCGGCGCCGTTGTAGGCGTTGAGTCGGGTGAAGCAGCGTTCCAGCGCCGCCGCGGTGGCCAGCAGTTCGCTCTTGCCGGACGCGCGCTGGGCGCGCATCACGTAACGCTGGTAGGAGGGTACCGCCAGGCTCGAGAGAATGCCGACCACCACCACGACGATCAGCAGTTCCATCAGCGTCACACCACGCTGGCTGCGTCCGGTTCGCCAAGATGTCATCGCAGCTGCCTCCATGACTGACGGCCGTAGGCGCCGCTGCCCGGGTCCGCGGCGCGGATCTGGGTGCGCGCGCCGGTGTCCGGCTCACCCTCTGCCGCCTGGCGCGTGCCGGGCATCAGGAAATAGTCAACCTCGCCGTTGGTGACGACGGTCGGCCGCGGCGCAATGCCCTCGCCCGACTTGGTGGCGCTCACCGCGACCAGCGTGCCCGCCTGGTCATAGAGGTCTGAGTTGTTGAATTTGCCGTCGCCGTTCAGATCGAACGTGGAGTCGAGGCGCGCTCCGGAGAGGGCATCGAGGCTCACCAGCCAGCTGTCACCACCGAAACCGCACGGGTCGGGATTCGGCACCAGCGTCGTGAAGAAGATACGGCCGTTGCGCAGCACGGAGTCCGTGACCTGCATTTCGCCGACGAAAGTCGGTCCCGGTGAGATCAGGTCCAGGTACCAGCCGCGGTTCGCGCCGAGCGGATTAGCCGACGTCACGCGGATGCCGGTCGTGGTCACGCCGGTCGCGACGGTGGTCTCGAGGTCGATCGTCTGCTGCGTCAGGTTGGTGCGGCCCAGCACTCGATCGGCTGCAGTGCCGGTATTCCGGTCGATCACGCCGTAAAGCGACTGAGTGGTCAGCGTCGCGAGCGTCCGGTCGGCCGTTTCCAGGAACTTGCCGGTGCCGAAGTACACCATGTAGCCCTCGCCGTACGGCCCGGTGCCCACGGTCGGGCGACTGGTTATCGGCTGGACCGTGGAGCCGGGTCCCCGCGCGATGTGCAGTGGCAAAGGGTTGCTGCTGGCATCCAGGAACGAGAAGTTCCAGCTCGATTCGCTCGTGGCGCGAACGTCGATCTTCCACAGATTGCCGAACAGGTCGCCGACGTAGATGAAATCGACGATGTTGTCGTCGTCGATGTCGATCACGGCCGGCGCCGCGAGGCCATTGGGCCGCGCCTGGCCGAGCGGGTCGGCCGCCATCCCGACGCGGGTGTCGAACTTCTTGATGATGGCGCCGTTGGCCATGTCTACGACATACAGCACGCCATTGCCGGTGGTGCTCGCGCGGCCGTCGGCCACCGTGTTGTTGTAGCCGTTGCCGAAGATCGCGACCCACTTGCCGTTCTTCATGCGCGCGACCACCGGCTTGCCGGTGACGAAGCCGAGGTCCGTATCGTTCGCGTCGGTGAACTCCCAGATGAACTTGCTGGCGACGGCGGCTTCGTTGGCCGCCGTCGGGGTGGTGACGTTCATCGCGAACACGCTCTGCGCGCCCTGGCCAAGCGAAGTGACGGCCACGGTCTTCCAGCTGCCGCTCCAGAACGCGTCGCTGATCGACGGCGATCCGTCCAGGATGAACTTGTGCTGGAAATTGATGTCGGTGAGGGCCTTGAGCTTGCTGAAGGCGGAGCCCGGGATGAATGCCCACTGCTCCACGCCGGTGTCAGCGTCGAACGCGTGCAGCATGCCGTCGTTGCCGCCGATGTAGATCATCGCCTGGCGCGAGGCGTTGCTGGATTTGAAGGTGGAGTAGGGCGCGGACTCCAGCGAGTCGGCGTAGCGTCCTGCCGGCTGGGCGAGGAAAGCCGGCGCGGAATTGATGATGTCGCCGAGCGCGGACAGCGGGTCCCGATCACGGAACGCGCCGCCGTTGCGGCGTTCGCCGGTGCGCACGCCGCGCAGCCAGTCGACGCGGGCCTGGCCGGTTGCCGTGACGTTCTCAGGATTCAGCTCGGCGCGCCGACCCGTGTCCAGGCTGGTCCAGGTAAACGGCACCGCTGCGCCGGCGGTGTTGCGCGTTGCGATCTTGCGCGACGCCGCTGCCGGCAGCACCGTTGCAGCGCTCCACGACAGCGGCCCGATCGTTCCGTCGGAGAGGATCGGGCGCGCGCGCAGATTGCCGCTCCACACCGAAGCATTGAACTCGGCCTGGTAGAACCGGGTATTGCTGCGGATCGTGCCGGAGTTGACGGCGGCAGATGAGGTCGAGGCGCTTCGGCTGAGTACCGCGTCGAAGGCCTTGGCGAGCTGGTTGCGCAGGTTCAGCGCATTGGTGACCAGGAAATAGTTGTCGGGCGTGTCGTAGCCCGGCTGACCCGGCGACTCGCTGTCCCATTCCTCGCGCAGATCGGGGACGTTGTTCTCGTTGCTGTCCTGGAAGCCGCCCCACTTGGCGGCGAACCAGAGCGGGTCCTCGAGCAGGGTGGCGCCGCTGGCACTGCCGGGCGTGAACAGGCGCGTGGAGGTCAGCGGCAGGGGCTGCCCGTCGTTCCAGCCGACGCTGCCCGGCGGCGTGTCGAGGAAGTAATCCTGGTCAGCCGCTGCGCCGGTGTCGAGGTCGCGCACTTCCAGGTAGGTGCCGTCGCTCGTGGTGCCGGAGATCACGTAACCCATGTGCTGGACGATGCAACCGGCGGCATACAGCGACTGCATGTCGACCCTCACCTGCCCGCCGACCACCTGGTACGTGTAGCGCACGATCGCATCCATGTCGTGATCGGCACCCTGCTCGACGTCCTCGAAGTTGACGCGGAACGAGCCCGAACTGCCGTCTGCAGCGACCGATTCGACGTAGAAGTCGACGATCTGGTTGGTCGGCTGGAAGTTGCCCTGCGTGCCATCGATGCCAAGACACCCGCCGGATGACTTGGCGAACGGCACGAGCGTCACCTTCTTGCCGCCGCCAACCGGAATCTCGATGCGCGGCAGCGGCGAAGCGAGCGCGACCGCGAAGGTCTCGACGCGTTGCGAGCCGGGTGCCGGATTGATGTCGGCCGTCGCGCCGAAGTAGGCGACGCTGGCGGCGTAGTAGCCACCCTGCTTGGTGGGCTCTTCCGGAGCGAGTCCGCGGATGTTGCCCAGGCTGGAGACGGTCTTCGGACTCGGCGAGCCGTCGTAGCCGAAGGTGCCGGTGCCCGACTGGCCGATGAAGTGATTACCGGCGCCGCCGAATTCGCCGGTCCAGATCGCGTCGCCGCGTGCCGCGGCGTTGAGTCCCGTCAGGTCGCCGGAGAAGCTGCCGAACACGGTGCCGGGCACCTTGTCGGTGTCGTAGGACGGATTGATGTCGCTGACGACCGTCATGAACGGCTTGGCGCAGGTCGGCTTGCCGGTTGCGTACGGGTTGTCCCACGTCGCCCTGGTCAGGCCAAGCTCCGCATCGGCATTGCCACTGGCCGCGATGTCGAAGTCCGGCGTCGGGGCACCCTTGCCCGCGAAGTAGCGCAGCGCCTCGTACATCATTTCGCCTACCGGGTTGCCCCAGTTCTGGCAGCGACCCGCGGTGATCGGTCCGTCGGAGATCCAGCCGCAGTTGTCGCGCGCGTCGGTGTACTCGAATCCGCTGTTGAAGGCCCAGACCCGCAGCCCGTCCAGTGTCCGGATGATGCCCGGGTTCGGCTTCGTGAACTGCCCGGTGCTGGTGTTGAGTTCGTCGGTGAACGTGCCCACCTTCTTGCGCAGCACCCCGCCCTCGGTGTTCTTCTGGAACGACCCCGTGAGCAGGCCGAACAGCATCGAACTGTTCTCGCCGTAGTCCTGCAGCAGGCCGGTCGGCTTCGTGCCGCCGTTCGGGTATGGCCTGCAGTTCGATTCCAGCATGCCGGTGACACACACCTGCACGCGCACGATGTAGTCGGTCGGGGTGATCGCGTTCCAGCCGGTGGAGTTGACGTAGAAATTGTCCGCGACCGGGCGCTCGATGCTGAGCCAGTCGGACACCGTGGCATTGACGTTCGTGGTCACGCGCAGGCGCGGCAGCTGCCCGGCGTCACTGAACAACGTGGTGTTGGCGAACAGGTGGCGCCTGCCAGCCGCGGGCTGCGTCAGGGGGGCGTACTGGGCGATGTCGAACCCGTCGACGGCGGTGCTGGTGTACTCCTTGCCCCAGCTGTGCGCATCCTGCGGAATGTAGTTGCGCTCCAGCACGGTCATCGTTGCCGTGTCGATCACGCGCCTGCCGCCGTACAGCACCTTGCGCACCGCGTCGATGCGCGCCGTGGTCAGGTAGTTCAGATAGTTGCCACTCCAGCTACCCGAGCAGGTTCGCAGCGGCATTGCGGCGCCGCCGGAGGGGCCGAAGCGGCTGTTGGTCCCTGAGTACGTGTAGCACTTGTTCGGGTCGAAGTAGCCGTAGTACTCGATCGTGGGCTTGAACCGGATGTCGAGCTGGCCGTCGTCGTCGAGATCCGAGGCATCGTTGTACGCTTCGTAGTACAGCTTGTGGTCGCGACCGACCACCAGCATGTTGAGCGGCGCGACAGAATCGTTGAGGAACACGGGTACGTCGCGCAGTGCGAGCGGGCCGGCTTCGGCCGCCCGCACCGCCAGCATCGAATATGCGCTCATGAACGCGAGTGCAAGAATCCGGCCAGGGTTGATCTGGTTAAGCATGGTCGCCATCCCTCAGTCGATTACGCGCGCAAAAGTGACCTGCACCATCGTGTTGGTGGCGCCGCTGGCGCCGGCCGAACGCGAGGTCACCTGGAAGAAATCGCGGCCCGCCAGGTCGTCGATGTTGAGGCTGTACTTGACCTGGCGAACGTGTTCGACGACGAACTGCGGGTCGTTGCCGAGATCAGTCAGTTCCTTGGCGCCGTCGACGCCGTACTCCTGGGAGTTGGTGTTCCACCAGGCCGGGGTCGTGGCGTTCAGCACAGGCAGAGTGTTGCGCGCGAACACGGCACAGGGCGCCGCGGTGCAGGTGTTTACCGCGGCGAGCGCCGCGAGCTGCGCTTCACCATCGCGCAGGCCCGCCTCCGCGCCCTGGAACGCCAGGTTCAGGTCGCGCTGGTTGCCGGCCATGCGCTCCTGCATGCGGGTGATCTGCACGACCGAAATACCCAGGATGGTGAGTGTCAGCAGCAGCAGCAGCGAGGTGACCAGGATGGCCCCGCGTTGCTGAGGCAGCGCTGCAGGCAGTCGGGTCGGGATGGCCGGTGTCATGGTCGGAGCGTCCTCAGCTTGCAGGCAGGTCGGTTGCGGCACGGAATGCGTGATCAGATGGCACGGTTGCGAATGGCTGCCGTGGTCGTGAACAGAATGCGGGGACGCCGGTCGCTGAACGGGCCGACGACGGTGCCGAGCATGTTGAAGGTCTGCGTCGCCGATGCGGCCTCGCCGGCGGCGTCCGGCGAGCGCATCAGCACCGCGAGCGTCACCGAGATCACGTTGTTCCAGTTCGCCACGGTGTCGGCATCGCGGTAGACATCGACCAGTCGGTCGCCATTGGTGTCCTCGCCGAACTGCGCCTCGATGCGCTCGACGCCCTCGACCAGTTCCTGCGGGCCCTGATTGCCGGCGATCCGCCACAGCGCCGGGCCGCGACCGGAAGCGCTGGCGCGGATGTAGTAGATGACGGTTTCGATCGCGCTGACCTGTGCGCCGACGGCAATCGGCGGCATCGCCACGCCGCTGTTCTGAGGCATCTGGACCTCGCCGGCCGTCGGCGTGATGGCGCTGCTGGATCGCGGCAGCGTGACCGACGTGCCCGCCGACACGGTGCTCGAGACGGCGAATACGTTGGCGTAGCGGCAGTCGCTGGCCAGCAGCGGCTGGCCGGCGAGGATCGAGGTTGCGCTCGGCTTCAGCACCGGCACCGCGGCCGCTCCGCCGGCGAAGGCCGCATTGGTGACGAAAGGCGGCAGGCTGGTGCTGATCGTGCGGATCACCAGCACGTCGTTGCCGACGACGGCGCCGCCGACCACGGTGGTGTCCAGGGCGGGCGCGAACGTGCCGTCGGTGCCGTCGAAGCCCTCCACCGGTCGTGCGAAGTTGTAGCGCAACGCGTTCGGCGCGGTCAGGAGATTGCGGAAGCCGTCGTTGGTGATTGCGCGCGCGCAGCCGGGGTATCCCGCACTGCGCAGGTCGCGCAGCATCAGTTCGAGACTCGAGCGCGCAAACTCCTGCAGCCGGGCAAAGCGCGTGTTCTCGTCGTACGTGATCCTGCTGGTGTAGAGCACCGAGAGCACGCCGGCCAGCAGCAGCAGGCTGATGGTCATGGCCACCATCAGTTCAACGATGCTGAAGCCCCGCTGTCGAACGGTCATACGCGGGTCCTCATCGTGAAAGTGAGCAGCGCCTCGGAGCCGCGCGAGTCGTCCCAGCGAATCGCGATGGTCACGATGCCCGTGGCAACGTTGGTGGTGACGGCGGCGTCCGGGTCATCGGCGGTACTGCCGCTCGATCCCGGCGGCAACGTCGCGGCCAGCCGGGCTTTCCAGGCTGCCAGGTCGATCTCCGCGGTGTTGGCCGGGGCGGGTGGCGGCGCCGTGCCGAACGTGAAGTCGTACGCCTGCGCAAGCGCCGCTGTGCGATTGGCACGCATGCGGTCCGCGAGATCCTGCGCGAGGAACGTGGCCTGTGAGCGCTGGAAGGCGCCGCTGTTGGCGCGCAGGCTCGACAGCTGCATCGCAGCCACGCCGAGCAGC
This sequence comes from Gammaproteobacteria bacterium, assembly GCA_031431655.1. GTDB lineage: Bacteria > Pseudomonadota > Gammaproteobacteria > Steroidobacterales > Steroidobacteraceae > UBA964. The sequence continues at coordinate 14,449 of JANPDV010000519.1, forward strand.
CCGATCGACAGCACCAGCAGCGCGACCAGCGCCTCGACCAGTGTGAAGCCCCGCGCGCGGTTCGCGCCACCGGCGCGCAATGCCATGTTTCGCTTCATGTCAGCACGCCACCCGCTCGGAGCGGATCGCGCCGATGCCGTTGATGTTGATGCGCCGCTGCCGCAGCTGTCCCGTCGGGCAGGAGCTGGACTTCAGCAGGTAGGTCTTGTCGGTCGCGATCGGGTTCGCGAGGCCCGTGGGCGTGAACTGCACCCACTGGGCCGAAGTGCCGGTGACGGTCATGCTCAGGCCGTTCATCGCCTGGCCTTCCCACATCTGCAGGATCGTGTCGCCAGCGTCGATTGAGCCTGTCGCGCCCGCCTCGTCGGTAAAGACCAGCCAGCCGATCCGGAAGTTTCCCGGGGTCGAGCTGCAGGCGGTGAAGTTGGTGGTCGCGCAGACCGTCACCGGGCTGGAACGGCGGATCGCCTCGTTGCGCGCATAGTTGAACGCGGTCACCAGGTCGTTCTGGAACGCGAGGACGCGCGAATTGCGGCCGTACTCCTGGAACGAAGGCACGGCGAGCCCAAGCAGGATGCCCATGATGCCGAGGCCGATCATCAGTTCGAACAGGGTGAAGCCGGATTGACGTCGTTTCATGGCTCCATCGTCCCGCCCAGTCCAGACCGGCGCACGGCGCGCCGACATGCGGACCGGGCCGACCGACGAGCGGCACCGCGATGTGATGCACTTCTCGGCGGCCCTGCGACATAATTGAGGCGACCGGCCACGCGCGCCGCGGGAGACCCCCATGCTCGAGCTGAAGCACGATCTGCGCCTTCAAAAGACCGTCGACGAGAAGGCCCGCATGAATTTCGTTTCAGGCCTGCGCAGCTATGTCCTGATGGACATGGCCAACGGCATGCGCGCGGTCTGGGACGCCGATGTCGAGCCCGGGTTTCGACGTGCGCGCAAACGCGCGCCGAAGGACGGCCCGGAAGTGCACCGGGCCATCCGGCCCAACGAGTACTTCAAGTTCTATTCGAGCCTGCGCGTCACGGCGCAGGACATGGTGTGGCAGTCAGTCATTCCGCCGCTGGAGCGGCAGCGTGCGGCGCTCAAGGCCAAGGCCAGCTCGCTGGCGAACCGGTCCGCCAGCCAGGGCGCCAAGGGATCGAACAGCAGGGGATCGATCAGCCTCAAGGGCGACGGCTACCTGCTGCCGCGCTCGGTCACGGCGCTGGACGTCCACCTGATGCCCGGCAACTACCACACCGAGACGGACACCGACGATCTCGCGGCCGGCTCGCTCTACGACAACGGGCTCGCGGTGTTCTCGTTCGGCCTGATGGGCCAGAATCTCGACGATCTCGGCCAATCGATCGCGGGCTTCATCCGGCTCAAGTTCCCGGACTTCAAGCCGCGGCGCATCCTCGATCTCGGCTGCACCATCGGCCACAACACCGGCGCCTGGAAGGACCAGTTCCCGGATGCGGAGGTTCATGGCATCGATGTCGCGGCGCCGGTGCTGCGCTATGGGCTGGCGCGTGCCAGGGCGCAGAACCGCGAGCTGCATTTCCATCAGATGGATGCGCGCTCGGTCGAGTTTCCCGATGCCAGCTTCGACGTCGTGTTCTCGTCGATGTTCCTGCACGAAGTGCCGCGCAACGACATCCCACGGGTATTCGCCGAGGCGCATCGGTTGCTGCGCCCCGGCGGGCTCATGCTGCACATGGAGCTGCCGCCGAACTCGCAGCTGTCCCCGTACGAGGCGTTCTACCTCGACTGGGACAGCAGCTACAACAACGAGCCGTTCTACAAGCCGTTTCGCGACCTGCGTCCCGAAGACCTCTGCCGTCGCGCCGGTTTCGCGCCGGACAAGTACGTGCAGTTCGTCATCCCCTCGGTCGGCGGCTATGGCGAGAAGGTGTGGCGCGAATCGGTGGAGCGCCAGGATGACGTCGACAGCGAAAAGACGGGCCGCCTCGCCGAGGGCATTCGCTGGTTCTGCTTCGGAGCCTGGAAATGAGTGACGATCGCAAGCCGTTGCCACGCAGCATTCGCGGCGGTCGGCCGTTCTTCTTCGCGGACCCGGCCACCGACAAGGTGCTGAACATGGTCGTCACGCTCGCCAGCGAAGTCTGGGCCTTGCGCGAGCGCCTGGCGGCGGTCGAGGGCGCGCAGGTCAGGCGCGGTGGCCTGGCTGCCGGCGAAGTCGATGGCTACGAGTTCTCCGCGGCCGAAGAGTCCCGGCTGGGTGCGGATCGACGCGAGTTCATCGAAAACCTGTTTCGCATCCTGCAGGAGCAGGTCGATTCAGCAACGTCCCGCTCGCCCACAGCGCGTGACAAGGCGGGGGCACGCCCGGCTGTGTTCGGTGCCCGGGTCGCGGCCGTCGGCCGTGAGAAGTCGCCGCGTCGGCCCGCACGGCCGGCGAAGCGTCCGCGCGCGCGGACGCTCGTCAAGAAACCCGGCCGCAAGCCGTCGCGGCGCTGAGCAGCGTCGCTGGTTCTCGCCAATCGTTACGCGCAGACAGGTCCAGTGCGACCAATCCTGAGGAGCAGTCATGGCCATCATTCTTCTGTTGCTGGTGCTCGCCGCCGCCTTCTGGGTCGTCGGTATCTATAACGGCCTGGTCGCCGCGCGAAACGCTTTCAAGAATGCCTTCGCGCAGATCGACGTACAGTTGACGCGACGCTACGACCTGATCCCGAACCTGGTCGAAGTCGCCAAGGGCTATATCAAGCACGAGCGCGAAACCCTCGAGGCGGTCATCCAGGCGCGCAACCAGGCTTACGCCGGGCTCAAGGCGGCTTCGGCTGACCCGGGCAATGCCGGGGCAATCCAGCAGCTGCAGGGCGCGGAGAACCAGCTCGGGAACGCACTCGGGCGCCTGATGGCGGTTGCAGAAGCGTATCCGGACCTCAAGGCCAACCAGACGATGATGCAGCTCTCGGAGGAACTGACCTCCACCGAGAACAAGGTGGCGTTTTCACGCCAGGCCTACAACGACGCGGTGATGAGCTACAACAATCGGCGCGAAATGTTCCCCGGCAGCCTGATAGCCAGCACATTCTCGTTCCTCGCCGCGCAGCTGCTCGACATCGGCAAGCCCGAGGCGCGCGAGGCCCCGAAGGTCAGCTTCAGCTGACCGCAATGCCGCGTGTGAAGCGCGGAACCGGGGCGCGCTCGCTCGCGCGCTCGCCGCGGTGAACTTCTACGAGCGCCAGGCTGCCGCACGCCTCCATTCGCGCTGGTTGATCGTTGCGTTCGCGCTCGCGATCACCGTCGTCGTGCTGGTGCTGACCGCCTGCGTTCTCATGGTGTTCGTTGCGCGCGAGGACATCGAGGCGACGCACGGCGTAGGTGCCGGCATGAACCCGCTCAACTTCGCGATGGCCAATCCGGACCTCGCCGTGGCGACGGCGCTGTTCTGGCTTGCGATCATCATGGGGGCGAGCGTGCTCAAGAGCCTCGGGCTGCGCGACGGCGGCGGCTCCGTGGCTCGCGCCCTCGGCGGCACGCGCGTGGACAGGTCCACGACCGATCCGGACCTGCAACGCCTGCGCAATGTGGTCGAGGAGATGGCGCTGGCGTCGGGCGTGCCGGTTCCCGAGACATACGTGCTGGACGATGAGCACGCCATCAATGCGTTCGCCGCCGGCCACAGCCCCGCGAACGCCGCCGTGACGGTAACGCGCGGCACGCTGAATCGCCTGACCCGCGAAGAACTCCAGGGCGTCATCGCGCATGAGTTCAGCCACATCCTCAACGGCGACATGCGGCTGAACATCCGCATGATCGGCTGGCTGTACGGGTTGATGGTGATCGCGATCATCGGTCGTACGGCGCTGCGGCTTGCGCCCGGCAGCCGCAAGGGCGGTGCCGCCATGGTCGCCACGGGCGCGGCGATGATGGTCCTGGGCTACCTGGGTCTGGGTCTCGGACGGCTGATCCAGGCTGGCGTTTCCCGACAGCGCGAGCGGCTCGCGGACGCCTCTGCAGTGCAGTTCACCCGCAATCCGCAGGGACTGAAGGGCGCGTTTCTCAAGATCGCTGCCATGCCGGTGCACGGCCGCCTGGGGGCGGGGCGCGTCGACGAGATCGCGCACATGCTGTTCGTGCCCGGTATCAGCAGCCTGCTGGCGACCCATCCTTCCCTGGGTGAACGGATCCAGGCACTCGATCCGCAGTTCGATCCACGGCGGCTGACCCAGGAGGCGGCCGAGTACCTGCGCGCCTGGGAGCGTGCCCGCGGCGTTCAGCCGCCGGGCAGCCCACCCGCCGCCGCAGGCGAGTGCGCCAGCGGTGTCGAGCGACTGCAGTCCCAGCTGTTGCCGGCGGTCGCACCGGAGCTGGCCCTGCAGGTCGGCAATCCGGATCGCCTGCAGATTGCCGTGGCACGCGAGATGCGCCTGGCGCTCCCCGCCGGGCTGCTGTCGCACATGGATTCGCCGCCGGCGGCGCGCGCCCTGATGCTTGCGGTACTGCTCGCCCGCGAACCTGCCGCGCGCGCGCAGCAGCTCGCACTGATCGGGGCGCCCGGCACCGCCGCCCTGAGTCCGGAAGCCGGCGCCGCGCTGGCAGCGGCGCTGCCGCTGGCGGATTCGCTGTCCCCGTGGTTGCGCCTACCGGCCGTGCTGGAGCTGTTCCCGGCACTACGGCGGTTGGCGCGCGGCGAGCGCATCCAGCTATCGGGCCTGGTGATGCAACTCGGGAACAGCGATCGCAGCGTCGATCTGTTTGAGTTCTGTCTCGCGCGGCTGGTGTTCAATTCGCTCATCGACGAGCTCGAAGGGCGACAGGCACACGGGCCCGCTGCGCTCGGCACGTCCTACCGGCCGTTGGGCGTGCTGTTCAGCGTGCTCGCCTGGCACGGCGCACCCGGCGATCCCGCGGCTGCCGCCCGTTCCTTCCAGGCCGGCATTGCGCGCGTCCTGACGCAGCGGCAGCCGCCGTTCGAGGTTCCCGCCGACTGGCCGCGCCGCCTGTGGACCGCGCTCACTCAGCTGGAGGGCCTCAACCCGATCGCCAAGCGGTCCCTGATCGAAGCGCTGGTCGCCACGATCGCGCATGACGAACAGGTGACGTTGGGCGAAGCTGAACTGCTGCGCACGGTATGCGCGGTGCTGCAGTGTCCGCTGCCGCCGCTGCTGCCTGGGGTGCAGCGTTAGCGCCGATGGCGCTCACATCACATTAGTGTCCTGGCAAATCGGCGAGCGAGGCGGGGACGTCTGCACATGTCGCGGCGCGATCAGCCAGGGACCATCTCCAGTACGACGGCGCGTGCCGGGCCGAACCGGCCTTGGCGGGGACGCC
>JANPDV010000520.1:0-34698 GCA_031431655.1 Gammaproteobacteria bacterium
GCGATCGACTTCCTTGAAGGTCTCGGCCAGGAGCGCGTGCAGCAGCACGAACATCGGCTGCTGCTCCAGGCCACAGCGGCGCTGCAGGCCATGGGTTGCGTACAGATCATCGGCACAGCGCCCCGCAAGTCGGGTGTCATCTCCTTCACGGTCGAAGGCATACACCCGCACGATCTGGGCACTATCCTGGATAGCGAGGGCGTCGCGGTCCGCACCGGCCACCACTGCGCGATGCCGGTGATGGACTTCTACGGCGTGGCTGCCACGGCGCGGGCCTCGTTCGGCTGCTACTCGAATGACGAGGACATCTCGCAGCTCATTGCGGCGCTGCGCCGTGCGCGCGAGGTTTTCGGCTGATGGATCTGAATGAGCTCTATCGTGACGTGATCCTTGACCACAACAAGCGACCGCGCAACTTTGGCCGTCTGGAACCCTGCGACACGTCGGCGGACGGGCACAACCCGCTTTGCGGCGACCGTCTGACCGTCACGGTAGCACTCGACGGTGACCGTATCCGGGACCTGCGCTTCGACGGCAAGGGCTGCGCCATCTCGACCGCATCGGCTTCACTGATGACTGAAGCGGTCAAGGGCCTCGACCGCACTGCGTTCGAGGCGTTGCGCGAGAGCGTGCATCGCACGCTGACCGAGAATGACTTTGCGCCACCCGCCTCGCTGGGGAAGCTGGCCGCGTTGGGGGGCGTGCGCGAGTACCCAGTCCGGGTCAAGTGCGCCACTCTTTGCTGGCATACGCTCAGCGCCGCCCTGGACCGCAGCGCCTCGGCATCGACGCCCGCGCCCGCTGCGCCGGTAAAGACTGAGTAATCCAAACATGCGAAACCACGACAACGAAGTCTTCATCTTCAGCCGCGATGCCAAGGCCATCATCGTGCCGGATGGCAATGAAGTTACCCTCAAAGCGGGCCAGTCGGGCTTCATCACGCAGTCGCTGGGCGGGAGCTTCACGCTGTACATCGAGGGCAACCTCTATCGCCTGTCGGGTGACGACGCCGACGCGATCGGCAAACAGCCGGCAAAGCCCCCTGCCCTGCCCGCGAACTCCACCGAGCAGGACGTGCGCGAAGCCGCCTGGCAGCAGATGCGCAACTGCTACGACCCCGAAATTCCGATGAACATCGTTGAGCTGGGTCTGGTTTACGAATGCGAGGTAACGCCTGCGCCAGACGGCACCCGAATCATTGGCGTGAAGATGACGCTGACCGCCCCTGGCTGTGGCATGGGCGAGGTGCTGGTGCAGGACGTCAAGGAGAAGGTCGAGCTGATTCCCACGGTGTCGCGCGCTGATGTGGAACTGGTTTTCGATCCACCGTGGAACCAGTCGATGATGTCCGAGGCGGCCCGGCTGCAAACCGGGATGATGTGATCGTGGAACGCTGGCTGGCGATTGCGCCGTGCTCGTCGTTGCCTGAAGGCGCCCGACTCGACGTCGATCTCGAGGGCACGCCGATCACGGTCGTACGACTTGCCTCGAAGCTGCTGGCGTTCGAGGACCGCTGCTCGCATGACGGCGAGCCGCTGGCCGGGGCCGAGATCGAGCTGCCAGCGCAAGACCAACCCAGCCCCGACGGTTGTGCTCCCTCACCGGTGGTGATCTGCCCGCGCCATGGGGCACGATTCTGCCTGCGGGATGGCACGCCGCTGTGCCCCCCCGCCTATGAGCCGATTCGAGTCTTCGCGGTCCGCGAGCTCGGCGAACTGCTGGAGGTTCGAGTCGATTGAGCAGCCGAGATGCTGCGGCCCGCCTCACGAACGCCGCGAGCTACACCGGCCTCGTCCTTGGCCTCGCGCGCCATGCGCATGCGCAGTCCGCCGTGCCGGGCGGACGCGATCATGAACGCGGCCTGGATCGTCGTGGGCAGGCCGAAGCCACCGAAATGGCGCGACGCTGTCGCGACCTGCGCTTTTTTCCTGATCTCATCCTCGTCAGTCCGGCGCTGCGCACCCGCCAGACTGCTGATGCCTTCGCTCGTTACCTGGACGTACCTGCCGCCGGCGTGGTCGTCGTGGACTCGCTGTACCCCGGCGAGCCGGACGAACTGTGGAACTGCATGATCGGCGCCGAGCACGCTTCGCGCCGAATGCTGCTCATCGCGCACAATCCAGGGATCAGCAGCCTGGCAAGGCAACTGAGCCCGCAGGTCGCCCCAGCCAGCTTTGATCCATGCGGCATCCTGCTGATGGCGCGCAACGAGGCACGCTGGTCGGACCTGACCGGTGCGCAGAACGCGCAGGCACGCTACGAAAGCCCACAGCTTCCCTTCGTCGACTGATGCCCGGCCAGCCGATAACCGGACGATTTCTACAGCGCGCGCGCTTGAGTTCCCCGAGCCGGCGCCCAAGATAGCCAGCATGAGCCAACCTGACGAGCACGCGCACGGCGCAATGCCGGTAACGGCAAGCAGCTTTCCGACGAAGGTGCTCGAAGCCTCCGCGGGCGCGCCGGTTCTGGTGGACTTCTGGGCCCCGTGGTGCGGCCCGTGCCGGTCGCTGGCGCCGGTCCTGGAGAGCATCGCGCGCGAGTACGCCGGCCGCGTGCAAGTCTTCAAGGTCAATACGGACGAGGAGCCCGAGCTGGCCGCGCAGTTCCAGATTCGCGGCATCCCGGCGGTAAAGCTCTTCAGGAACGGGCGCGTCGTCGACGAATTCGTCGGAGCACAGCCGCTGCCTGCAGTGCGCAGGTTCATCGCGCGTCACGTTGCGGCAGCGGTGCCCGACGAGATTTCGCAGGCAATGGCGATGGCAAAGCAGGCGCGCTACGCGGAATGCGAGGCTATCCTGAATACCCTGTCGCCGGCGCAGCAGTTCGAACCCGACGTCAAGGCAGTGCGCGCCACGGCCCACTTCGTGCGCGTTGCCAGTGCCCCTGACGAGAGCGACCTCGTGCAAACCGCGCGTGTGCGAGCGGCCCGGCACCTGCTCGCCGGCGAGCTGGACGCAGGCCTCGAAATGCTGTTCGCTGCGATGAGTCGCAATCGTCGTTTTGCTGGCTCACAGGGGCGCGAGGATGTCCTGCATGCGTCCGAAATCTGCGGCAGCGACGATCCGCGCGTCGCGTCGGGAGGACGCCGGCTGGCGGCGCTGCTGAACTGACTCGCCCCACCGCGCAAGCGAAATCAGGCGGAGTGAGCCTCCCGCTGCAGCCGTTCCGCTTCATCCCGACCCAGATACGCATGGATGCCGCGCCGCGCCACGTAAAGCAGGGGAATCAGCGCCACCGCAGCCAGCATCTTGTAGATGTAGTTGACGGTACCCACGGCCAGGAACTGCGCGACGGGCCACTTCTGCGGTCCAAGGACGAACGCGATGTAGAGCACGATGAAGCTGTCGAGCAACTGCGACACGGCGGTCGAGCCTGTCGCCCGGAGCCACACCATCCGCTCGCCGGTGACAACCCGAATTCGCCGGAAGACAGTCACGTCGACCAGCTGCCCGATCAGGAACGCGACCACCGAGCCGCCGATCGTCCATAGTCCCTGCCCGAAGATCTGGGCATAGGCCTGCTGGATGTCAGGCACGCCCAGGCCGCGGTTGGCGTCCACCCAGAAACCCGCGGGCGCAAGCGCGATCGAGGCATACGCCGCCAGGAACGCGTAGCAGATGAAGAAGACGGCCACCCATGAGATCAGCCGTACGCCACGCACGCCGAAATACTCGTTGATGGTGTCCGTCATGATGAACACGAACGGCCACAGCAGCACCCCCGCTGTGAAGTTCAGAGTGCCCGACACGCCCAGAAGCTGCCACTCGAACGGCGCGATGCCCACGGTATCTTCGAGAGAGAAGATCTTGACCCCGACGAATTCGGCGATCAGGGCATTCGTGAGGAAGAAACCAGCGAGAAATATCAAGAGGCGGTTGGCCTTGGAGTCCGTTGTACGCATTGCTCCGAATGCCCGGTTGGATGCTAGTTGACGCTGCAGAAACAGTACGCGTAGAGGCGGTTCGCCGTGCGCATCCGCGATAGACGAGCCATCTCCCGCTGTACCGGCGTCAGGGTCGCCAGCGCCTGCTCGGCCAGCGCAGCTCGGCTGCCGGCAGCGAGCCGTCCGAGCAGCCGCACGCCACCCGCCTCGACCGAGAGTGCAAGCTGTTGGGTCCATGAAAGATCGGGCTCGAGATAGTCAACATCGTACTTGCCGTCGACCAGCGCCGCGCGCTTCGCGGCACTGCGAACGGCGTCATCGAACGTCCCCAGTCGGTCGACGAGGCCAGCCCTGACCGCGTCTTCACCGGCCCAGACCCGACCCTGTGCCACTGCATCGACCTGCTCACGCGTACGCTTGCGGCCCTGACCCACGCGCGCCAGAAACTCCTCGTAGCCGCGCTCGATGGTCGACTGCAGCAAGCGTCCCGCATCGGGCCCGACCGGTCGATCCAGCCGGAACGCGCCGGACAGCGGTGCCGTACCGACGCCATCCGTGCTGACGCCGAGCTTATCGAGCGCGCGATCAAAGGTAGGAAACGCCGCAAAAATACCGATGGAACCCGTGATGGTGGCGGGACTCGCCCAGATCTCATCGGCGGGCGCCGCGATGTAGTAGCCACCCGATGCCGCCACGTCGCCCATCGAGACGACATAGGGGCGACCGGTGGCCTTGAACGCGTTCAGTTCGCGATAGATCTGCTCGGACGCGAGCACGCTGCCGCCAGGGCTGTCGATGCGCAACAGGAGTGCCTTGACGCCGTCGTCCAGCCGCGCCCGGCGAATCAGTGATGCCGTCGTCTCCCCGCCAATGGTGCCAGCCGGCTGCGGGCCGTCGAGGATCTCGCCGGCCGCAACAATGACGCCGACGCGATTCTCGGACTCCCGATGCAGGGCATCCTCGGCTCGTACGACCCGCAGGTAATCTGCCAGCGAGACCGAGAGATAGGAACCCGTATCCTCATCCTCTCCAACCAGCTCGATGACGCGCTCCTCCACTTCGATTGGCGCGCGCGCCGCCGTCACGAGCCCGGCCGCTACCGCAACCTGGGCGCCGTCGCCCTTGCTGGTCTCCAGCGCCGAGGAGAACCCCGCCACGTACTGCTCTATTGCACTCACCGGCTTGCCACGCGCCCGCGCAACAGCGGCGACATAGCTCTTCCACACGGCCGCCAGATAGGCGCGGCTCTCCTCGCGATCCTCAGGCGACATGTCCTGGCGAAGGAAGGGCTCGACGGCGCTCTTGTAGCTGCCAACGCGGTAGACGTTGACGTCGACGCCGAAGCGATCGAGCGCCGCCTTGAAATAGTTGGTGTAGCGCTCGTAACCCTCCAGGACCACGAGGCCCAGCGGATCGACGTAGATCTCGTCGGCGTGCGCCGCAACGTAGTAGGAGTCGCGCGAGAAGGCCGTGCCCTGCGCAATGACCTTCTTGCCTGACTTGCGGAACTCCACCAGCCCGCGCGCCAGTTCGTCGAGCGTGGGTTGGCCGCCACCGCGCATCGAATCCAGCTTGAGGACGACGGACTTGATGCGATCGTCCTTGGCTGCCGCGCGCAGCACATCCAGCAGGTCACGCACCAGTGTCTCGCTGGTTCCCGTACCGCGGGCCTCGGCGATGGCACGATCCAGCGCGTCGCCGGAAAGCTGTTCGACCAGTTCCCCCTGCGGCTCGATTACCAGCGCAGCCGTGGCGGGCAGCTTCGGAATCGAAGTACGCAGCGCGCCGACGACGAAACCAAAAATGACCAGCAGCAGGATGAGGTGCAGCACCTTGCGCAGCCCATCCAGCAATCGCAGCAAACCGGCGAAGAAACTGCGCACCATCTACTCCCTGGAGATCAAGGCCGGCCGGACTCGTACCAGATACGGTACACCGCACCCGCAACATCGTCGGACACCAGCATCGATCCGTCGCGCTGCATCAGGATATCGACCGGCCGACCGGCGACCTTGCCGTCCGCGTCCAGCCAGCCGCCCGCAAACTCCTCGTAAGCCACGGCGCGGTTACCCTTCAGCGCGACGCGCGTGACGCGATAGCCGATACGCTGGCTGCGATTCCACGAGCCGTGCTCGGCGATGAAGACGCTGCCGCGAAACTCGGCGGGAAACTGCTGGCCGGTATAGAACTTGAGCCCGAGCGGCGCGACGTGCGGCCCGAGCTTCTGCACTGGCGGCACCGCGCTGCTGCAGCTTCCCAGTTTGCCGAATTCCGGGTCGACCACGTCACCGCCGTGGCAGAACGGGAAGCCAAAGTGCTGTCCCTCCCGCGACCGTGCACCGCTGGCGAGGCGGTTCAGTTCGCACGCCGGCACGTCATCGCCCATCAGATCGCGTCCGTTGTCGGTGAACCAGAGATCCCCGCTGCGCGGGTGCCAGGTGAAGCCCACGCTGTTGCGAACGCCGCGCGCGACGATCTGTCGATCGCTGCCATCGGCGTTCATCCGAATGATGGTCGCGAAACCATCGGCGTCCTTGTCGCAGACGTTGCAGGGCGCGCCGATCGCCACGTAGAGCCTGTTGTCGGGTCCGAATGCCATGAAGCGCCAACCGTGATGGCGCTCCGCCGGCAGCGTCGCTATGACGCTCGGCTCGCCGGCCGGAGCGCCGTCCGCGTCGAGCCGGTAGCGGAGCACGCGCGCGATTTCCGCCACATACAGCGCGCCATCGTGATAGGCAACGCCGTTAGGCGTGGACAGGCCGCGCAGCACGGTATCCACCCGGCGCGCCGCCGGTTGCGGCGCAGGCGCGGCGGCCGTGGCCGTGGCCGTGGCCGAGGAACGAATGGCGTAGACGTTGCCGGCGCCCATCGAGCTGACATAGACAACGTCGCCCGGGCCCTGCGCCAGGGATCGCGCATTGGCCACGCCGTCAGCCCACACCTCGATCCTGAAGCCCGGCGGCAGCCGGATACCGCTCAGATCCGCAGCGGAGTGAGCCAGCCCGGCGGCAAGCCCAAGGCCAAGCGCGCTCAGCTGCCCGATTCGACGGGCGCGGCGCGTAGCCGCAGCGCGCGCGCCCTCGGGCGCGCGCGCCGCAGCGCCGCACCACACGATGCTCAGACCTTCTCTTCGATGCGCGCGGCTTTGCCGGACAGGTCGCGCAGGTAGTAGAGCTTTGCGCGGCGCACGTTGCCGCGACGCTTGACCGAGATGTCGGCGATCGACGGGCTATGCGTCTGGAACGTGCGTTCCACGCCCTCGCCATGCGAGATCTTGCGCACGGTGAACGAGGAATTGAAGCCCCGATTGCTCCTGCCGATCACGATGCCTTCATAGGCCTGCACTCGCTCGCGATCACCTTCGACAACCTTGACGTTGACGACGACCGTATCGCCCGGCTTGAAGTCCGGTACCTGCCGCGTGATGCGGCGCTGTTCCATGTCGGCAATGACGTTACCCATTTTCCTTCACCTCTCGCTCTGCGAGAACTTCTTGCAAATCCGTCCACTCTTGCGTGCTCAGTGGCTGCCCGACCAGCAGGTCGGGACGACGCTGCAGCGTGCGCCGCGCGCTCTGCGCGCGACGCCAGCGGGCTATCTCCGCATGGTTTCCGCCCAGCAGGACTGCAGGCACCTTGCGGCCTTCCCATTCGGGCGGACGAGTGTAATGCGGCCAGTCGAGCCTTGCTGCCGAAAATGACTCCTCGACGGCCGATTGCTGGTCCCCCAGGACCCCGGGCAGCAGCCGACCCACCACGTCCACGACCACCAGGGCGGCGAACTCGCCACCCGACAAAACGTAATCCCCGATAGACCACTCCACGTCCACGCGGGACTCGATAGCCCGTTCGTCCAGGCCTTCGTACCTGCTGGCCACCAGCAGCAGGCCGCCCCAGCGACCCGGCACACCGGCGACCAGCTGGCGCGCCCGCGCCTGGTCGAAGCGCTCGCCCTGGGCCGAAAGGTGCACACGCAATGGGGGCGCTGCAAACCGGGCCCCCGCGGCGTCGATGGCGGCCGACCATGGCTCCGGCCTGCCCACCATGCCGGGCCCACCGCCAAAAGGACGATCGTCGACGCTGCGATGCGCGCCCGTGGCGTGCGCGCGCGGATCCTCGTATCCGACCCGGATCAGGCCACGCTGCCGCGCCCGGCCGAGTACGCCATGCTCCAGCGCACCCTGCAGCAACGCAGGAAACAAGGTGACAATCTCGATCTGCACGGCGCGCCCCTCGCCGCTGCGCTTTTCGCGCCCGCGGCTAGAAATCCTCCGGCCAGTCTACCCAGACCGTGCGCGCCGCCAGGTCCACGCGGTGCAGGTGCTGCGGCGTGAGGGGCACCCATCTTTCGAGCGGCCTGGCCGCCTTGTCGGGCTTCCGATTCCGGTCCGAGCCGCCCTGCCGGTCAGCGATCCGGCCCGGGCCTGGCTGGGCACCATCTGCCGCTTCCGCCGGCTGCGCCACGACCACCATTACCGGATTGGCTGGCGTGTCGACGAAATGATCGAGCAGCCCAAGGTGCTGCGACTGCAGGTTACGAACTTCGAATCCAAGCAGGTCGTCACGGTAGTGCTCGCCGGGGCCTGCAGGCGGCAGGCTGGCGCGCAACACATGGACCGTAGCGCCGACCAGCGGTGACGCAGCTTCAATGCTCGACAAACCCTTCAGCAGTACCTGCATGCGGCCGCCGTCGGACCGGAACTGCTGCCAGTCGCAGACGAAAGCCCCCGCGCCCGTTGGCTGGATTCGCCATGGTCGGTGCTCGAACAGCGCTTCAGTGGGTTCGCACCATGATTGGATATGCAGCCAGCCCTGGAGCCCGTGCACGCGCCCGAGGCGGCCCACTTCAATCCAGGACTCCGACGCAATGGGGGGATCCGGCGAGGCCACGCGAGGCGGCTCGATTGGCCCCGACGCCAACAGACTGGTGTCAGTTGGTCGCAGGCGCCGTGGCGGCCAGAGCCTGCTTGCGGTACCCGGAGACCAGCGAACGCACCCGCTCTGACTCCTGGGCTCCGCGGCTCAGCCAGAGATCGATGCGCGGGAGATCGAGCTTAAGCTTGGTCTCACCTTTCTTAGCTACTGGATTGAAAAACCCCACATTTTCGAGGCTCAAGCCACCCTGTCGCTTACGGCTGTCGGTTACCACGACGTGGTAGAAAGGCGTGTTCTTCGTGCCACGACGCGTCAGTCGGATTGTCACCATAACGGCTGTGCTCTCGGCGGCCCGTATCGCAGGCCTGATGTGTTGGCGGCCCGGAAATGGGGCCAAAAAAGAGCGCGAAGTCTACAGAACTACCCGGGGCGATGGAAGCACCGATCGCCCCGCCCGCCGGGATCAGGGCCTCGGCAGGCCCGGAGGCATCCCGCCTTTGAATGCGCCCAGCATGCGGCGCAGCTTGCCCCCCTTCATGCTCTTCATCATTTTGCGCATTTCCGCAAACTGCTTGAGCAGCCGGTTGACGTCCTGGACCTGGACGCCCGAACCCGCCGCAATGCGGCGGCGGCGGGAGCCATCGATCACATCTGGCTTGCGCCGCTCCCGATGTGTCATGGAGTTGATCATGGCGATCTGCCGGCGGAGCTCGCGCTCGCCCTGGTCGAGGTTGGCAGGGGCCCCACGGGTCATCTGTGCCGGCAGCTTGTCGACCAGCGCACCAAGCCCGCCCATCTTCTGCAGCTGCTCGAGCTGGCTGCGCAGATCGTAGAAATCGAAGCCCTCGCCCTTGACGACCTTGCGCGCGAGTCGCTCCGCCTCGGCCTGGTCGACCTTGCCCTGCACCTGTTCGACCAGCGCCACGACATCGCCCATGCCGAGGATGCGCCCCGCCATGCGTTCCGGATCGAACGGCTGCAAGGCGTCGCTCTTCTCGCCGACACCAACGAACACGATGGGCTTGCCGGTGATCTGCCGCACCGACAGCGCGACGCCACCGCGAGCGTCGCCATCGGCCTTGGTGAGGATGATGCCGGTGAGGTCCAGCGAGGTGCTGAACGAGCGCGCCGCATTGACCGCATCCTGGCCGGCCATGGCATCGACGACAAACAGCTTCTCATGCGAGGCCACGGCGCTTTCGATCTCGCGCACCTCAGCCATCAGCTCGTCGTCGACATGCAGGCGGCCAGCCGTATCGACGATCAGCACGTCGTAAAGGCCGGCCCGAGCCTGCTCGAGCGCCGCGCGCGCGATCGCCGCAGGCGATTCGGCGCTGGTGGCCTCGTGAAAATCCGCACCGACCTGCTGCGCCAGGCGCTGCAGCTGCAGGATGGCCGCGGGTCGGCGCACATCGGTGCTGACAAGCAGCACCCGCTTGCGGCGGCTTTCGATCAGCCAGCGTGCCAGCTTGCCCGCCGTGGTGGTCTTGCCGGCGCCCTGCAGGCCCGCGAGCAGCACGACGTAGGGTGGCTGTGCGCGCAGCTCGAAGCCGGCCTGCTGGCCGCCGAGCAGCGCCACCAGCTCGCGATTCAGTATGGAAACGAACACCTGGCCCGGCGTCAGGCTGGCGGCGACCTCGCTGCCGAGCGCCTTGACCCTCACGGACTCGATGAAGGTCTTGACTACCGGCAGGGCGACGTCCGCCTCCAGCAGCGCCATGCGCACTTCCCGCAGGGTTTCCGCGACGTTGTCTTCGCTGATGCGGCCCTTGCCGCGCAGCGTCTGGACCGTTCGCGAAAGGCGTTGGCTGAGAGTGTCGAACATCGGTGGATTATAGGGAATTGGCACCTGGCCGGCTGCCGTGCCGAATCGCGGCGCCGCATGCGATCTCGGCGCGCTTGGCCTAACCTAGCGACTGCCTGGCCGTTGCGGCATCCCATTGCGCCGGCGACCGGCCCCTGCATGACTGGCCCCAGTGGCCGAGGACGAGCTGCTTGGAAGACATTCCCACGCTGATTCTGCTGATCTCGCTGCTGTTGCTGATGGTCGTCACGGCATTTTCTTCCGGCACGGAAGTGTCGATGCTGTCGGCGAATCGCTATCGAATCCGCAGTCGCGCCGAGAAGGGTGAGCGCACGGCGCGCGTCCTGGATGCCCTGCTGCAGAAGCCGGACGACTGGCTCGGGGCGAACCTGATCGTGCTGACGCTGTCGATGGCAGGCGCCACCACTATTGCCACGATAATCGCCGTTCGGGCCGACAACGAGTACGCACTGCTGCTGCCCACCCTGGTGGTGCCGACGCTGATGCTGGTGTTCTGCGAGCTGGCGCCCAAGATCTACTGTGCGTTGCATGCTGACAGCGTTGCGATGGCGTCAGCGTGGATCTACCGGGTGCTGGTGTTCGTGACCCGCCCCGGCGTCGCACTCGCGAACGGCGCCGCCTACACGCTTCTGAAGCTGTTTGGCGTCGTACAGGGTGGCTCGCGCAACAGCACGCAGCTGTCGCCCGATGAGTTGCGCACCGTCGTGGCCGAAGCCGGCCCGATGATCCCGGCACGCCACCGCCAGATGCTGCTCTCGATCCTGGACCTGGAACGCGTGACCGTCAACGACATCATGATCCCGCGGCAGGAGATTGCCGGGGTCGACCTCGACGACGACTGGGAGCGAATCCTCGACCAATTGCGACAGACGCCACATACGCGCCTGCCCGTGTTCCAGGGCGACATCGACAACATGATCGGCCTGCTGCACATGAAGCGCGTGGCACAGGAACTGGCACGTGGCACGCTGGACCGCGACAAGCTCGAAGAGCTTGCGCGGGCACGCGAACCCTATTTCGTGCCCGAGGACACCACTCTCACGGTGCAGCTGATGCACTTCCAGCGCAATCGCCGCCGCTTCGGGTTCGTCGTCGATGAATATGGCGACATCCAGGGCCTGGTTACGCTGGAGGATATCCTCGAGGAAATCGTCGGCGAGTTCACCAGCGATCCGGCGACCGTGACGCACAAGGACATCAACCTGGAATCGCCCGGGATCTACATCGTCAATGCCAGCGCCACGATCCGAGCGATGAATCGCTCGCTCGGCT
Organism: Gammaproteobacteria bacterium; assembly: GCA_031431655.1. Lineage (GTDB taxonomy): Bacteria > Pseudomonadota > Gammaproteobacteria > Steroidobacterales > Steroidobacteraceae > UBA964. Next base: position 11,855 of record JANPDV010000520.1, read on the forward strand.
GGACCCTGCCGACCGACGGGCCGAAAACGCTGAACGGCCTGCTGCTCGAGCAGCTCGAGAACATCCCCGACGCGGGTACGGTGCTGCGCTTCGCCGATCGCCAGTTTGAGATCCTGCAGGTTGCCGACAACGCCATCCGGACAGTGCGTGTGCAGCGCATCGCCGGCTCCTGACTTGGCAGGGCTGGATCCGGCCAGGAGTCCGACCGAAGCTGCGCCCTCGGCCGCCACCCGTGCTGGTCGCGCTGCCCCGCTCAACCCCGGGGTGCGCCGAGCCAGTTCTCCGCGAGCCTTACCCACATCGACGCGCCGAGCGGAATCAGCGCGTCGTTGAAGTCGTAGCTGGGATTGTGGAGCATGCACGGGCCCAGGCCGTGCCCCCCGTCGCGATGTTCGCCATCGCCGTTGCCGATTACGAAGTAGCAGCCAGGCCTGGCATTCAGAAAGAAGCTGAAGTCCTCCGCGCCCATGGTCGGCTGGAACTCGAGCACATTCTCAGCACCGACCATCCCGGTCAGCACCTGCCTGACGAACTGGGTCTCGGCCCGGTGGTTCACTGTGGCCGGATACTGACGCGTGAAATTGAACTCGCACGTGGCTCCGAACGCGGCGCAGGTCAGTTCCGCAATCGACTTCATGCGCTGCTCGATCATGTCGAGGACTTCGGGCCTGAACGTTCGCACCGTACCCTCCAGCACGCAGCCGTCGGGGATCACGTTGGTTGCCTCGCCAGCGTGGATCTTGGTCACCGAGATCACACCGGCATCGAACGGATGCTTGTTGCGGGTGAGGATCGTCTGGAACGCCTGAACGATCTGGCAGGCGACGGGCACGGGATCGATGCCGTTGTGCGGCATGGCGGCATGCGCGCCCTTGCCGCGGATCCCGATGTGGAACTCATTGGCCGAAGCGAACGCCGGACCCTCGCAGAGCGCGAACTGGCCCACGCCCAACCCGGGCCAGTTGTGCTGGCCGAAGATGGCCTCCATCGGAAAGAGCTTGAACAGGCCGTCTTCGATCATCACCCGCGCACCGCCGGCGCCCTCTTCGGCGGGCTGGAACACCAGGTACACCGTGCCATCGAAGTTGCGGTGCGTCGCGAAGTGCTGTGCGGCCGCCAGCAGCATTGCGGTATGACCATCGTGGCCGCAGGCATGCATCCGGCCGGGGTGAGCGCTGGCGTGCGCGAAACGATTGTGCTCGGTCATCGGCAGCGCATCGATGTCAGCGCGCAGACCGACCGCGCGCGACGAACTGCCGTTCCGAACGATGCCGACGACGCCGGTCTTGCCGAGCCCGCGGTGCACCGGAATGCCCCACTGCTGCAGCTGCGTCGCAATCAGCTCGGCGGTGCGCTGCTCCTCGAAACACAGCTCCGGATGCCGGTGGATGTCGCGCCGCACGCTGGCGATAGCTGCGGCGGAGGCAACGATCGACTCGATCAACTGCATGCGGTCCGGCTCCGGCTGCCTATGGTTCCATCAATGATTTTGCCGCAGCCCCCTGTCGAAAGATACGCACCGCCGCGGAGAGCCGGACCGGGCCGCGCCCCCATGCATCACGTGTCCTGCCGGCGCGGACGCCGCGCGCCGGGTCAATCCACCAGACGCTCGATGGCCTCGGCCAGCCGTTCCACACCGACTACTTCGAGGCCGATCCCGCGCGCCGTCGCGCCGCGCGGCACGTTGCCACGCGGCACGATCGCACGTGTGAAGCCCTGCTTGGCCGCCTCTCGCAGGCGCTCTTCGCCATAGGCCACGGGACGAACCTCGCCGGTCAGGCCGATCTCGCCGAACGCCACCAGGCGCGCGTCGAGCGCCCTGTCCTGCAACGAAGACACAACCGCCAGCAGCAGCGGGAGATCGGCGGCCGTATCGCGCACCTCCAGCCCACCGACGACATTGGCGAACACGTCCTGGTCCTGTACGCCGATACCCGCGTGCCGGTTCAACACCGCCAGCAGCAGCGCCAGCCGGTTGGAATCCAGGCCCTGCGCGACGCGGCGCGGATTGCCGAACCGCGATGGATCGACCAGCGCCTGGATCTCCACCAGCAGAGGCCGACCGCCGTCCCGCGCGACCATGACCACGCTGCCAGGCGCAATCCGCTCCGGCCGGGCGAGGAAGATCGCCGACGGGTTGGCCACCTCGCGAAGACCGCCCTCCGTCATCGCGAAGAACGCCAGTTCGCCCACCGGTCCGAAGCGGTTCTTGACCGCTCGCACCACGCGAAAGCGCGAACCTGTATCGCTCTCGAAATACATGACGCAGTCCACCAGGTGCTCCAGCACTCGCGGGCCCGCCAGGCTGCCCTCCTTGGTCACGTGGCCGATGATCAGTACGGCCGTGCCGGTGACCTTGGCAAACCGGACCAGCGAGGCGGTGCACTCGCGCAGCTGCGAGATGCTCCCCGCGCTGGTGCCCAGAGCGGCGATCTGGATCGTCTGCACCGAATCAATGACCAGCAGTCGCGCCTGCAGGCGCGAGGCGGTTGCCAGGATTGCGTGGAGGTCCGTCTCGGGAATGAACGTCACCTGCGCCGACTCGCCGCCCAGTCGACGCGCCCGCAGCGAAACCTGCGCAGCGGATTCCTCGCCGCTGGCGTACAGCACAGGCTGCTGCGACGACATGCGTGCCGCCACCTGCAGCAGCAGCGTCGACTTGCCGATGCCCGGGTCGCCACCGAGCAGAGTCACACTGCCCGGCACGATGCCGCCACCAAGCACGCGGTCCAGCTCGGCGGTGCCGGTCGCCAGGCGGGCAGGTTCGGCGGCGCTGCCGACCATGGCGCTGAGCGCAGCGGCCCCTCCCGGACGGGCCGTCGCGGCCACGCCCGGGCGCAGGACCGAGCGTAGCTCCAGCGTGTTCCAGGCGGCGCATTGCGGGCACTGCCCCTGCCACTTGGGCGATTCGGCGCCGCACGCCGTACAAAGGAAACTGTTGTTTATTCGAGCCAAATGACGTGCCGCCGATGTGATCTGCCGCACAGAGCCGACGCGAGGCGGCGCATCCTACGACGTCGCCGCACCGGCTGCATGCAGCCCATGTGATGCCGCCCCTCGGACCGGGCGGCTCATGGTGGTAACTTTGGAGTGGGAGGAGGACCGAACCACGACCTGCGGTCGCCCTCGCCCCGCCGTTCCCGTGGGTTGTACGCGCATGACACTCCGCAACAAAATTGCCTTTGTTGGCGCTTCCGACACGGGTCGGGTGCGCGAACACAATGAGGACGCGATCGCCTGCGAAATCGATCTGGGCCTGCTTGTGCTTGCCGATGGCATGGGCGGATACAACGCGGGCGAGGTCGCCAGCGGCATCGCGGTCAAGACCATAGTCAACCTCGTGCGGGAGTTTGCCGAGCGTGAGGACCTTTCCTCAGCCGATGCGCAGTCTGGCCTGTCGCGACGCAGCATCGTGCTGCGCGATGCCATCCAGCGGGCCAACAAGATCATTTTCCAGACCGCGAAGAGCCAGCCCAACTGCGAAGGCATGGGCACGACCGTGGTGGCCGCACTGTTTCACGACAACCGCGTGACCGTCGCGCACGTCGGCGATTCGCGCCTGTACCGGATGCGCGCCGGGCGTTTTGAGCAGATCACGATGGACCATTCCCTGCTGCAGGAGCTGGTGGATCGTGGGTTCTACACTCCCGAAGAGGCGGCGCGCGCGACCAACAAGAACTTCGTGACCCGTGCGCTGGGGGTCGAGCCCGCGGTCGAGGTGGAGATCCTGGAACAGGTCGCGGAAAAGGGCGACCACTACCTGCTGTGTTCCGACGGACTATCGGACATGATCGAAGATCCCGACCTGCTCTTAACGCTCACGACCTTTGGTGATAGTCTTGAGAAAGTCGCTAAGCAGTTGATCCAGTTGGCAAACGAGAATGGCGGGCGGGACAACATATCTGTCCTGCTCGGCAAGGTCATCGAACCGTTCCCGGCTCGTGCGGGACTCGTCGACCGCGTCTTGCGCTGGCTCAGTTGAGGCTTGAAACCAGGACGCATGCATGGCCAGACTTTTCTTGAGCCTAGACGGTCAGTCACTGGCCGAATACAACATGAACAAGGAGCGGTACACGATCGGCCGCCTCCCTGATAACGACATCCGCATCGACAACCCGGCGGTCAGCGGCCACCACTCGCTCATCATCAACATCCTCAATGATTCCTTTCTCGAGGACTTGAACAGCACGAATGGCACTTATGTCAACGGCAAGCTGATCAAGAAGCACGCGCTGCAGCACGGCGACATCGTCACGATCGGGCATCACCAGCTGCGATTCGTCGAGGAAGACGAGCAGCAGGATGAGTTCCAGAAAACGATGGTCATCCAGCCGTCTTCGCGGCCGGTCGAATCGGTGCGCAGGGCCCAGGCACGCGTCGAGAACGCCGGCGCAGGCGCGCGGTTCAACGGCTCCGGCCCGGCGGCCGATTCGGACGATGCCTCGCGCCGGCCGCCGAGCGGCAATGGCGAGCTGGCAATTCCGCCAGCCAAACTGCAGGTGCTGTCGGGACAGTTCGCAGGCCGCGAACTCGACCTGGTCAAGGCGCTGACCACACTGGGACGACCCGGGGCGCAGATCGCGGCCATCACCAAACGCGCGGAAGGCTACTACCTCGTCCACGTCGAGAGTCCAAAGGATGGCGACTACCCGGTCGTCAACGGCAGCTCTATCGGTCCGCAGGCGCACAAGCTCTCCAACAATGACGTTATCCAGCTGGCCGGCGTGAAGATGGGTTTCTTCCTCGCCTGACACCGGTCGCGATCGAAAAGCCTGTAGGTGCATTCCGCAGTGGTGTTGGGACACTGCGGATGCGCGTACTCGATGATTGCAGGGAGACTCCGCTTCCAATGGAGGGACCATGATCACCGAGTTACAGGGCGACTTGCTGCTCTCGAAGGCCGCGGCAATCGCGCATGGGGTCGCTCCAGGCGATCCGTTCTCGCAGGGGTTGGCCCTGGCCCTTAGGGAACGCTGGCCAGCGCTCTACCATGACTTCCGCCACTACTGCCACGCGTCACACCCGAAGCCGGGGGGGCTCTGGACCTGGATGGGCGCGGACGGTCGGCGGATCGTGAGCCTGCTGACACAGGACGGCGTCGAGGGCCACCATGGCGGCAAGCCCGGACGCGCGGCCATTTCGCACGTTTCGCATGCACTGAAGGCGCTGCACAAACTGGCCGTCGCTGAGAAATTCTCCAGCCTCGCGCTGCCGCGGCTCGCGACCGGCGTTGGCGGCCTCGACTGGCGGGACGTGAAGCCCGTCGTTGAGCAGCATCTCGGGTCGATTGGAGTACCCGTCTACATCTACTCGACGTATCGAGCAGGCGTAGCCGCGGCTGAGCCGCGGATCTAGCAGCGGCGTGCGGGGCCATAAGCGAGCAGCTCATGGCCGACAGCGCGCAAGATGGCAGCCTCGTTCTACACGTAGAGGACGATCCGGCCTGCGCGGCCAGCGTTGGTCTGTTGCTGCGCTCGGCGGGATTCCGCGTGGTCTCGGTATCTGATGGCGAGCAAGCGCTGGCGCAGATAGTCGCGCAGTCGCTGCAACCGAGTGTGCTGATCGTCGACTTCCACCTGCCCGGTGACATGGACGGCAGCGAAGTGGCGGAGGAGGTGGCGCGGCAGCTGGGGCGGCCCATCGCAACCATCCTGTTGAGCGGAGATCTCTCCGCGACCTCGCCGCCGTGGCTTCCTGGCGTACCGCTATGGCCCATGCGCAAGCCTGTGGCGCCTGAAACGCTCTGCAAGGCCGTCGCGGTGTTCGCGGAACTGCAGCAGTGGCTGGAGGCCGATCACAGCACTTCGCGGGGCACCCTCGCGCGCAGGCCGCAAAGCAATTCATAGGGAATGGTACCTGCCCTTGCTGCCATCTCCTCGACTGGCGCATCCGGACCCCACAGCGTTGCCGCGGCGCCGACCGCTACCGGACCGATGTCCGTAACGTCGACCGCCAGCATGTCCATCGAGACACGGCCCGCGATCGGCGCCCGCCGGCCGGCCACCGACACGAGCGTACCCCCGGGCAGGTTTCGCGGCACGCCATCGCCGTAACCGACAGCCAGGATCGCGATCTGCGAATCACGCTCGGCGCGCCAGTGGCCGCCATACCCCACCGTCTCGCCTGTCAGCACGCGGCGCGTCGAGATCACAGTCGACTCGAATGACATGACGGGCCGCAGGTCCAACTGCGCACCGGTTCGCCCTGCGAATGGCGACACCCCGTAAAGCGCAACGCCCGGACGCACCCAGTCGCCGCGACCGTCGGGCCAGGCGAGCGTCCCGGCGGAATTGCCAATGCTCGTTGCCCGGCGTCCGTGCTGCTGTTCGATTACGGCTCGCAGTGCTGCAAAGCGGCCAAGCTGCTCGGCAGTCATGGCATTACTGGTTTCGTCGGCTCGGGCCAGGTGAGTAAGCAGGCGGATCTCGCGTGCCGCAATACGCAGCGCAGCGAGGCGACCGTAGGCCGCCAGAGCTTCCTCCGGTCGAAAGCCGAGGCGGTTCATCCCGGTGTCGATCTTCAGCCAGAGCAGGAAGCGATGCGGCCCGCGCCATGACTCCAGCAACTGCAGTTGCGATTCGTGGTGGACCACCAGCTCAAGGTCCGCGCCGGCCGCCGCGGCGAGCTGCACTCCATCGAAGACTCCTTCGAGCGACACCAGCGGCTGCACGATTCCGGCGGCGCGCAATGGCAGGGCCTCCTCGAGCCGCGCGACTCCGAACGAGTCCGCATCTGGCAGCGCCTGAGCGACCGCAAGGATGCCGTGCCCGTAGCCGTTTGCCTTGATGACTGCCATTACCCTTGCAGCGGGTGCCACCGCACGGATGCGCTGCAGGTTGTGGCGCAGCGCGCTGGTGTCGATGCGCGCGCGAATGACACTCTGCATGCTGGTCAGATACCGCCGGCCGCGCTCAGCGCAGGATGCCTTCGGCGTATGAATCGGGCGCGTAGTTGACGAAGCGCGAGTACTGGCCCTGGAACGTCAGCAGGAAAGGACCCGTCTCGCCATTGCGATGCTTGGCGATATCGATCTCGGCCATGCCCTTCTTGGTCGTGTTCTTGTCGTAGACCTCTTCGCGATAGATCAGCAGGATGATGTCCGCGTCCTGCTCGATCGCGCCGCTCTCGCGAAGATCCGACATCACCGGCTTCTTGTCGACCCGCTGCTCCACGCCGCGATTCAATTGCGACAGCGCAATCACGGGCACCTTCAATTCCTTGGCCAGCGCTTTGAGGCCGCGCGAGATCTCGGCGATCTCGGTGGCGCGGTTCTCCTGCGAACCACCAACCTGCATCAGCTGCAGGTAGTCGACGATGATCAGGCCGAGTCCGCCGTCCCCGCTCTCACGCGCTACGCGGCGCGCGCGTGCGCGCAGTTGAGTCGGGCTAAGTGCCGGCGTCTCGTCGATGAAGATACGGGCCTCGGACAGCTGGCCCGCTGCGCCGGTGATGCGTGGCCAGTCCTCATCCGAGATCTGGCCACTGCGGATGTGGCCGAGCGAAACGCTGCCCACCGAGGCGAGCATGCGCGTCATCAGCTGGTCGGAAGGCATTTCCATCGAGAAGATGGCTACGGCCGCCTTGACGTCGGACTTCAGGGCGGCGTACTCGGCCATGTTGATGGCGAAGGTGGTCTTGCCCATGGACGGACGGCCCGCGACGATCACCAGATCGCCGGGACGCAGACCACCTGTCTTCTGGTCGAGCGCGCCGAAACCCGTGGGGAGGCCGCGCAGGCCGCCCGGGTTCGAGTGCCACTCGTCGATCTGATCTATGAGGCCCGGCATCAGGGCCTTGATGCGCACCGCGCCTTCGCGATTGCTGCCAACGCCCTGCTCCGCGATCTGGAAAACCTGGCGCTCGGCCCGCTCGACCAGATCGCGGGCGTTCTCGCCTTCATTGGTGAAGACCGAGGCGGCAATATCGGTGCCGGCGCGCAATAACTGTCGCAGCAAGGAGCGCTCGCGAACGATGCCGGCGTATGCGCGCACGTTCGCGGCGGTCGGGGTGTCCCGCGCAAGTGTTGCGAGGTAAGCGATGCCGCCGGCGTCGTCCAGTTTCGAGGCCTGGGCGAGCTGCTGACTGACGGTAACCACGTCGCACGGCTTTGCAAGCGATGCGAGCTGGCCGATCGCCTCGAAGATCAGTCGATGGTCGGGCCGGTAGAAGTCAGCCTCGGAGATGATGTCGCCGACGCTGTCCCACGCGGCGCTGTCGAGCAGCAGGCCGCCAAGAACGGACTGTTCCGCCTCGACCGAGTGGGGCGGCGTGCGCAGCTCGGCGTCGCGGCTCACTCTTCCGCGACGACGATGACCGGCAACTGCACTTCCACGTCGGTGTGCATGTGGATGACGACGCTGTGCTCGCCAACCATGCGGATCGGTCCTTTCGGCAATCGCACTTCGCTGCGCGCCACTTTGTGACCCTGGGCCGTTGCCGTTTCCGCGATGTCCGCCGTGCCGATGGAGCCGAACAGCTTGCCCTCGTTGCCGGCCTTGGCGGTGATCTGGAGCTTGAACTCCTTCATAGCGTCGCCGCGGGCCTGCGCATTCGACAACTGGTCCGCCGCCACCTTCTCGATGTCGGCGCGACGCGCCTCGAACTTGGCGACATTCGCCGGTGTCGCCAGAGTCGCCTTGCCGGACGGCAGCAGGAAATTGCGGCCGTAGCCTGAACGCACCTTGACGCGGTCACCGATGGTGCCGAGGTTGGCGACTTTGGTCAGAAGAATCACGTCCATGATTGATTAGGGCTCCTGACTCAATGCTGGTCCGTGTAAGGCAGCAGCGCGAGGAAACGCGCGCGGCGCACTGCCACAGCCAGCTGGCGCTGGTAAAAAGAACGAGTACCGGTGATGCGACTCGGCACGATCTTGCCCGTCTCGGTGATGTACGCCTTCAGCGTTCCCAGATCCTTGTAGTCGATCTGCTTGACGTTGTCGGCCGTGAAACGACAGAACTTCTTGCGGCGCGTGAAGCGACCACCCTGCTTGCCGTTTCCACCGCCGCCGGCACCGCCGCCACCGCCGCCGCCGTTGCCATAGCTACCGCCATTGCCGTTGTTCATTTGGTTTGTTCTCCTCAGCCGTGGTCGCGACTGTCGCGGCCATCGCGGCCATCGCGATCGGACGGGCCATCGTCGTCCATGTCGTCACGACGCGAGCGGCGTGGGCCACCTTCGCCGTTCTCGTCTTCGCCAGCGCGAGCCATCGGGGACGGCTCCGTAACCGGGCCATCCATCTTGACGACCAGGTGACGCAGCACGGCGTCGCTGAAGCGGAACGCGCCGGTGAGTTCGGCCAGCGTCTTCAGGTCGGTCTCGATGTTCAGCAGCAGGTAGTGCGCCTTGTGGACCTTGGAGATCGGGAAGGTCAGCTGGCGCCGCCCCCAATCCTCGACCCGGTGCACCTGGCCACCGCCCGCGGCGATCATGGCCTTGTAGCGCTCGAGCATGGCCGGAACCTGCTCGCTCTGGTCAGGGTGGACCAGGAACACGATTTCATAATGCCTCATGCGATCTCCTCGTGGATGAACCCCGCCAGGTCCGGACGCTTCCGGCACTGTCGCGAGGCGAAAGCCACCCCACGAGGCGCTGTGGGTGCGGCAAGGATGGTCCCATCGCCGGCCTGCAGGGTCGCCGAGGGGGCGCGAAATATAGCCAAACGGGGCGGCCAGAGCAAATCAGCCCCGGCGGGCGCACCAGGAGCAGACGCCGCTCAGGTCCAGGCGCCTGCAGTGACCGGCCGCTGGCCGCGCCCCCAGCCGCGCTGCCGCACGGCCTCGTAAAGCAGCATGCCGGCCGCGACCGAGACATTCAGGCTCTCCACCGCCCCCACCTGCGGCAGCCGCACCAGGCGATCGCAGTGCTGTCGGGTCAGCTGGCGCAGGCCGCCGCCTTCGCCACCGAGGACGAGAACCAGCGGGCCATCCAGGCCCACGTCGGCGACGAGGTCCGCAGCCTGGGCGTCGGCGCCGAAGACCCACAGCCCCGCTTCCTTGAGGTCACGCAGGCAGCGCGCCAGGTTGGTGACCATCACCGTGGGCGTGGTCTCCGCTGCGCCGGCAGCGACTTTGCGGGCTGTGGCATTCAATGGCGCTGCGCGATCCTTCGGGATGATGACTGCCATCGCACCGCAGGCATCCGCCGTCCGCAGGCAGGCGCCGAGGTTGTGCGGGTCCTGAACGCCGTCCAGCGCCAGCAGCAGCGGTGCCGGTTGCGACGGCAGCGCCGCGATCAGCTCGTCCTCGGTCCACGGAGCGAGCGGACGCACCTCGGCGACGAATCCCTGGTGCACGGCACCGCCACAAAGGGCGTCCAGCCGTGGCTTCTCGACGCGCTCCACCGCGCAGCCTGCCGTGCTCGCCAGCGCCACCAGCGCCTCGCCCGCGGCGTCGCTGCGGCCGCGGGCCGCGAAGAGCTTGAGGAGGCGCTTCGGGTCGCGCTGCAGCAGCATGCGGATGGCATGCAGGCCGTGCACAGTCGTTCGCGGGGTCACTCGGCCAGCTCCAGATCGATCAGTCCCTCCACCGGGTTGGCGCCCGTCACGATGACATGGATGCGACTGCCAAGACCGATGCGGCGCCGCGTGCGGTCGCCCACCCAGGCCACGCCGTCGCGATCCATCCGGTAGACGTCGTCACGCAGCGCGTCGAGATGCAGCAGGCCATCGGCGCCGACATCGTCGAGACGGACGAAGCAACCGAACTCGACCACCGCGGTCACAAGGCCGCCGAACGTCTGTCCGATCCGCTCACGAAGGTAGCTGCACTTGAGGAAGGTGTCGGCGTAGCGGTCCGCCTCCTCGGCGCGCCGCTCGAGCGTCGACAACTGCTCGCCCGCGGCAGCCAGAGCCAGCGGCGACTCTTCGCGACCGGCAGGATCGCGCGGATCGAGCATGGCGCGAAGCGCCCGGTGCACCACCAGGTCCGGATAGCGCCGGATCGGCGAAGTGAAATGCGCATACTCGGTGAGAGCCAGCCCGAAGTGCCCGGTGCCCTCCGGGCGATACTGCGCCTGCATCATCGAACGCACTACGATCTGCTCGACCAGGCTGCGCAGCTGCGGTTCGCCAACGCGCTGCGCGATCGCGCGCAAGTCGCGGGTACGGACGTCCTCGGGAATCTCCGCCGCCACTCCCAGCGCAGCAAGAGTCTTCTTCAACGCATCGAGCTTGCGCGGCTCCGGCGCCGCGTGCACCCGCAGCAGCGCCCCGATGCCCGCCTCGCGCAGTGCGCGCGCAGCCGCGACGTTCGCTGCGATCATGCATTCCTCGACCAGCTTGTGGGCTTCATTGCGCGAGTCGACCGCAAGCGCGCGCACGCGACCGCCGGCATCGAACTCGAACTTGACCTCGCCCCCCTCCAGGTCGAGCGCGCCGCGCCGTCGGCGAGCCTTAAGCAGGGCGCGATAGACGTCGACCAGTGGCAGCAGCCGTTCATGCAGCGCCCCGAGCGACTTCACGGCTTCGGTCTCGCCGAGGAACAACGCTTGATGCGCACGCTCATAGGTCAGGCGCGCGTGACTGCGCATCACGGCAACGCTGAAGCGCACCGCGCCGATCTGGCCGCCGCGCGTGACATGCATGTCGGCCACGATGCAGAGGCGGTCGACCTCTGGTTCGAGGGAGCACAGGTGGTCCGACAGCGCGCGCGGCAGCATCGGCAGCACCCGCTGCGGGAAGTAGACCGAAGTCCCCCGCTCGCGGGCTTCGGTGTCAACCGCAGTGCCGGGCCGCACGTAGTGGCTGACATCCGCAATCGCGACCAGCAGCCGGAAACCATCATCGGCCGGTTCGGCATAGACCGCATCGTCGAAATCGCGCGCATCTTCGCCGTCGATCGTCACCAGCGGCAGGCCGCGCAGGTCGAGCCGGCGTGCTGCTTCAGACGGGTCCACGCGGGCGCCGTGCGCGTCGGCCTCGCGCAGGGCCTCCGCCGGAAACTCCTGCGGCAGGCTGTAGCGCGCGATCGCCGACTCGTGTGCGATCTCCAGCGGCCGGTCGGGATCGAGACGCTTCTCCACCGCTGCCACGCCGGGCTTGCCCTCGGACGGGAACTTGTCGACACGCGCGATTACCCAGTCGCCGCCCCGTAGGCCGATGGCGGTGTCCGGCGACAGAGGGCAACTGAGCGCGATGCGCCGGTCTGCGGAATGGACAAAGGGCGTGCGACCGCGCCACTCGACGGTGCCGAGGAAGCGGCTGATGCCGCGCGCCAGGATCTCCTCGACGCGACCGGAACTGCGTCCGGTTGCATCGTGGCTGACGCGGATCCGCACGCGATCGCCGGTGATCAGATCCGCAGCCTGGGCCGGCGCGACGAACACCGAGTCTCCAGTGCCGTCGATGCGCACGAATGCGAATCCTGCACGGTGGCGACTGACGACGCCCTCATGCAGCCCGCGGGCCGTGACGGCCTGGACGCGCGCTGGTGCGCGACGCCCGCCATCCTGCCCTCGGCGCGAACGGGAAGTTGCGCCTTTATCTTTTCGACCTGATTGCTTCAATTGACAGTCCTGTGAGTGCTGCGTAGATTGCGCCGCCGACCTTGCCCAGGTGGCGAAATTGGTAGACGCACTAGCTTCAGGTGCTAGCGGGTAACACCGTGGAGGTTCGAGTCCTCTCCTGGGCACCATTCCGGGGCCGGCGCGCAGCGGGCGCCGACTATCGGCGGGAACATCGGCAAGCCGCATTCCCAATTGCTGTTCTCAAAACTTGTTTAGTTTCAACGAACTAAACGAACATAAGCATAGCACACTCGCAGCACGCCCGGCTTCAGAGTCTGCCAGGCGCGACGCAGTCCTGCGGCGGTAGCGCGACGATAATCGCAGTTTGGCCAGCGCTCCGAGCAACGAGACCCCGTGAAAACTCCCACAAGCCACGACACGTGGTCGCTCCCCAACCTGTTCGTCGGCGCTGTGGCCTGTCTGTGGGGCTTGCTGGTCTGGTGGCCTGGTGTGCCCCAGGGGCCGCTATGGGGCGACGACTGGGCCGGGTACCTGCTGCAGGCGCTGGCGATTCGCGACGGCACTGCGCAGCAGGAGATCGCCCTCAACACGGTGGCGATGCAGGCGTCGGACACCCAGATCGGTCCCTACGGCTACCCGTGGGGCTACCCTTGGCTGCTGTACGCGGCGGGTTCGCTCTCGGGCTGGAGCCTGACCGGCCTGAAGCTGATCGGTGGACTGTCCGTTGCCGCCATGTTTGTGATGACTTTTGCGCTGCTGCGTCGTCGTGTCAGCGTCGCGCTCGCCGCGCTCGGCACGGTGCTCGCCTGCGGCCAGACGATGGTGCTGTTCGACGCCGCGCAGGTCATGAGCGACGTGCCCTTTGCGGCGCTCGCCACTGCAGCCGTGGCCCTGATGTTCAGCCAGCATCTGCGCGCCGAAGCAGGCCAGTCGCTGTCCTGGCGGCTGACCTTGGTGCTCGCGCTCGTCGGTGTGGCGGCGTTTGCCGTGCGATCCAACGGTGCTGTGCTGCCGCTCGCCTACATGGCGGCACTGGGGTTGGTCGCGTTGCGGCGCCTGCGGCCCGCGTCCGAGGTGCTGAAGCACGCGCTGGCGACGGGCCTGCTGGCGGCGGCGCTGTTCGCAGGCTACTTCGCCATCTGGCCCGATGGCAGTCTCGTGCACGCGAGCTATCTGTCGATGGACCCGCGCGTGTGGGTGCAGCGGATGGCTTCTCACGTCGGCGGGCTGTGGTTCTGGTTCCCGTTCAACGCGTTCATGGGTGCCTGGAAACTGGTGGCCGTCGTGCCTGCCGCCGCGTTGCTGGTGCTGTGTGCGATCCGCCGCCCCTGGGACACAGCGTTGCTCGGTATCTACAGCGCAGGCCATCTTGGCCTGCTGACGCTGTTTCCGTTCGACGGCGGGCCGCGCTATTACCTGCCGCTGCAGCTGCCGTTCTTCATGCTGCTGATGCTCGGCGCGAGCGAAGCCGCTCGCCTGCTCAGCGCCGCGCGACCGGCGCTGCAGCCACTGTTCAGCTCGCGACTCGTGCAGGCCCTGCCGGTGCTGATCGCAGCTGTCGCGCTGACGCTGGCGACCCGCGCCAGTCATGCCGGCCGCAACGACCTGGGCGCCGACGCGCCGCTCGGACCGCAAGCCACACAGCTCGCGGTTTTCATCGATCGGCACGTTCCGCAGGATGGGCGCATCGGCTTCTTCCGGCCGCGCGGCCTGCGCCTGCTGACCGGCAGACTGGCGTTGTCGATCTCCGATCCGGCGCATCTTTCGCGAGTGGACTGGTATGTCTGGACACGCGCGTCGCGCGATACGCTGCGACAGGTTCCCCTGGCGGCGTTGAGCGGCAGCGGCTCTGGTTTTGTGCAGGTCCACGAACAGGGGCCTTTCCTGGTGTTCGCGCGCCAGCCGGATCCGCTGCCGGATCTCCCGACTGAATCCCGCACCCTGCGCGCGCGCAGTCTGCTGCAGTGAGGCGTGGCCTGCGCCGACCCTCGCGCCGCGAACTGCTGGCGCTGGGCGCCGCAGCCGGCGCTATCGGCCTGCGCATCGCCGCAGCCGAGGAACCAAAGACCGCAGGCGCGCCGACGGCACCCACGGCAGGGACGGCCCGGCCCGCGCCCGTCGCGACGCCAGCGGGCGCGCCGCTGAGCGCGTACCTGTTCGTAGGCCCTGGTGACCGGATTCACCTGATCCTGCCGGTGACGGAGATGGGCCAGGGTGTCTCGACCAGCTTCGCAGCGCAGGTGGCCGCCGAGTTTGGCTTCCCGAAAGCGACCGACGTCCGGGTCGACCAGGCGCCGATCGGTGTTGCCTACGCGTCGCCGGGCTCGCAGCTGCAGTCGACGGCTGGCAGCACCAGCGTGCGCATCTGGCACGTGCTGGTCGGAGATGCGGCGACTCGACTGCGCGCAATGCTGATGGCATCGGCGGCCCGGCAACTCGGCGTCGTGCAATCCGACGTCACGCTGGGTCCGCAGCACGCCAGCGCGACACGCCGCGGCTTGCGACGCAGCCGCCGCGTGCCGCTGGGCAAGCTCGCGTGGCAGGACGGTCCTGTGCCGATGTCGAGGTCCTTCGGCCGGCTGGCGGCGGGACAGGGTCGCGTCGCTCCGGCGACTAACGTCCACGCCGGCGAGATCGCCGACGGCACGCTGAAATACGGCATTGACCAGCAGCGGCCCAACCAGCTGCATGCGGCGGTGCGCTGCAATCCCGCAGCGGGCGCGGGGGTGCTGCGCTTCGATGAGAGCGCGATCCGGCGTCGCGAGGGCGTGGTCGATGTTGTGCCGGTTCCCGGCGGCATCGCGACACTGGCGAGTTCCTGGTGGACCGCCCACCGCTCGCTGCAGGACGCTGCGATCGAGTGGCAGCCGGGCACGGGCAATTCAGAATCGCTCGAGGCCGAGCTGCGTCGGCAGCTCGAGACCGGCCCCGTGCTGGCCGCCGTGCCGCAGCTCGCGACCGCCGCAGCGCTGAGCGCCGCGCGCGCCGTCGTCAGCCGCGACTACTTTGTCCCGATGCTGGCTCACGCGGCGTTGGAACCGCTGGCCTGCACTGCGGAGTTCGTTGCGGGTCGCTGCCAGTTGTGGATGGGCACGCAGTCGCCGCAACTGGTCGCCCGCGACGTCGCGCGCGCACTCGATCTGCCGTACGAGAGCATCGATCTGCATAACTTTCCGATGGGCGGCAGCTTCGGCCGCCGCGTAATCGGCAACGAGGTCGCCATCCAGGCGGCCCTGCTGGCGCGCCACAGCGGTCGCCCGGTAAAGGTCTTGTGGGATCGCGAAGAAGACCTGCGGCACGATCGGTTCCGGCCAGCGATCGTCGCGCGACTTTCTGCGTCGCTGGACGCGGCACATAAACCCGTAACGCTGACGGCACGGGTCTGCGGCGCAGACTGGCTCGACGAGGTTGGCAACAGCCGCCCGCAGGTCAAGGCGCTCACCAACACACAGGGCCTGGCGACATCGCCCTATGCGTTCCGTGGCGTGGACACCGGATTCATCGAAGCGAAGTCGCCGGTGCCCGTCGGACCATGGCGGTCGATTGCGCACGGATTCAATGTCTTCTTCCTGGAGACGTTCATCGACGAACTGGCCGCGCTCGCGGCGGCCGATCCGATCGACTTCCGCCACTCGCTGCTGGCCGCCGATTCGCCGGGCCATGCCATGCTGCGCGCGGTGCGCGCACGCTGCGGCTGGGATTCGCGTCGCAGCGCGTTACGGACGTCTGGGCTGCGTTCGACTGCGGCGTGGCGGTGAATCCGCCTGGCGTCATCAAGCAGATCGAGGGTGGCGTGCTGTTCGGGTTGACCGCTGCGCTGTATGGCCGCGTCGACTATCAGGCTGGCGCGCCTTCCCCGCGCAACTTCGTCGACTACCGCCTGCTCCGCCTCAGCGAAGCGCCGCGCGTCGACGTGCAATTGCTGGCCTCCCAGCGATCACTGCTGTGCGGTATCGGCGAGGCGGGCACGTCGGCGATCATGCCCGCGATCGGCAACGCGGCGTCGGCGCTGCTCGGTGAGCGCGCGCGCAGCCTGCCTCTGCTGAAGACGTGACAGCAGCGCGCTACGGCGCCTGGCTGGCTTCCAGAGGATGCCGCAGCACGATTGTCTGCGCGCGGTCCGGGCCGGTAGAGACCAGGTCGATCGGTACGCCGGCGAGGTCCTCGAGACGCTGCAGATAGCGTCGCGCATTGGCCGGCAAGGAATCGAGCGCCGTGGCGCCGACCGTGGATTCGCGCCATCCGGGCAGGTCCTCGTAGACAGGCTCGACATCCGATAGCGCGTCCAGCAAAAGCGGCGGCTCGACGCTGACCTGCCCGCCTCGCCGGTAGCCGACGCACACCTTGAGGGTATCGAGCCCATCGAGCACGTCGAGCTTGGTGATGCACAGCGACGTGACGCTGGAATTGACCACCGAGCGACGCAGCGCAACCGCATCGAACCAGCCGCAGCGACGCCGTCGGCCGGTGACCGCCCCGAATTCATGGCCAACCCGCTGCAGGTACTCACCGGTCTCATCGAACAACTCGGTGGGGAACGGCCCGGCTCCGACCCGCGTCGTGTAGGCCTTGACGATGCCAACCACCCCGTCGAAGTTGCGCGGCCCGATACCCGTGCCGGTGCCGGCGAAGCCCGCAGTCGTGTTGGACGAGGTCACGAACGGATAAGTGCCGACGTCGACATCGAGCATCGCGCCCTGGGCGCCCTCGAACAGTACGTTCGCGCCCTCGGCGCGCAGGCCAGCGAGCACACCGGTGACGTCGACCACGAGAGGCTTGACGCGCTCCGCCATCGCGAGTTGCGCATCCAGCGTCGCCTGGAAATTCACGGCGGGCTGGTTGAAGTAGTGGCGCAGCACGAAGTTGTGGAAATCGAGTATCTCGCCGAGCCGCGCGGCGAACCGTTCTCGCTGGAACAGATCGGCCACCCTTACGGCCCGCCGCGCGGCCTTGTCTTCATAGGCCGGACCGATTCCCCGGCCGGTGGTGCCGATCGCGTTGGCACCGCGAGCGGTTTCGCGGGCCTTGTCGAGGGCGATGTGCGACGGCAGTATCAACGGGCAACTCGGCGAGATGCGCAGGCGGTCGAACACCGGCACGCCGCGATCGATCAGGGTCTGCGCTTCGCGCAGCAGGGCCTCCAGCGACAGGACCACGCCATTCCCGATCAGACACTGGACGCTCGGGCGAAGGATTCCGGACGGGATCAACGACAGTACGGTCTTTTCACCGCCTACGATCAGAGTGTGGCCGGCGTTATGGCCGCCCTGGAAGCGGGCCACCGCGCGCGCATGCTCGGTGAGCAGGTCGACGACCTTGCCCTTTCCCTCGTCGCCCCACTGGGTACCGATGACGATGACGAAGCGACCCATGCGTCAACTCCTAACCCACAACAGCAGCGCGGCGCCGGCAAGAATGCTGCCCAGCCCTGCGATGCGAAGCTGTGCATCGGGTACCTGCAGGAACTGGGAAAGCCGGCGTTTCGTTGCCGATGGGCTCACGAATGGTGACAGCCCTTCGAGCACGAGGAACAGCGCGATCCCGGCAAACAGATCCGACCATTGGAACACGACGCGGCCGGTCTGAGTGGCGTCAGCGTCCGGTTGTCCCGCCCGGTGAGCGCAGATAGCGGAAGAACTCGCTGTCGGGCGAAACGACCATGATGTCGCCCTCCTTGCCCAGCGAGGTCTTGTACGCCTGAATGCTGCGGTAGAACGAGTAGAACTCCGGGTTCTTGCCATAGGCCTGGGCGTAGATCGTCGATGCCTTGGAATCAGCGTCACCGCGGATGGTCAGCGCGTCCTTCTCGGCAGTCGAGAGTATCTCGGTGCTCCGGCGGTCTGCCTCGGCTCGAATCCGCGTGGCTTCCTTCTCACCCTCGCCCCGCAACTGCTTGGCGAGCCGGTCGAAGCTCTGCTGCATGCTGGCATAGACGCGGCTTGCAACGTCCTCCGGCAGGTCGATACGCTGCACCCGGACGTCGATCAGCTCGATGCCCAGGTTGCCGACGCCGCGACTCGCGCGACCGAACATGTCGCCAGTGAAGGCCGCACGCTCGGCCGAGACGATCTGCTCGAGCGTGCGCTGGGCTACGACATTCTTGATGCCGTCCTTGACGATGTCAGCAAGGCGCTGGCCGGCCGAACTCTCGCTGACGCCGAACGATTCGAAGTACTTCGAGGCGTCGAGGATGCGCCACTTCACGTAGAAGTCGACTATGAGGCCACGGTTCTCGTTGGTCAGGAAGGTTTCGCCCTGGAAACTCTGCGAGACGATGCGCTTCTCGAAGCGGACGATCGTGTCGATGGGCAGCTTGAAGTGGAGCCCTGGCGCATAGTTACGACCAATGATCTGGCGGAACTGCGTACGGAGCGCCAACTCGTTCTCGGAAACCGTGAACGTGCAGCTCCAGATCGCGATGAACGCGACGAACGCGGCAACCAGCCATCCTGATGCGCGGCTCATCATCGGTCTCCCCGCGCCCGCGTATCCGGGGCTGCTGCTTCCGGTTCCCCTGCAGGCGCCGCCGCCTTGGCGGCTGCCGCGGCCGCATCGGCATCGCGGCTGCCCGCGCGCTCGACGAGCTTGTCGAGCGGCAGGTAGAGCATCTGGCCGCCATTGCCTTTGGAGTCGACGATGACTTTGCGCGAGCGAGACATCACCTGTTCCACCGCTTCAATGTAAAGGCGCTCGCGCGTGACCCGCGGGGCAGCCTCGTAGGCCCCAACCAGCTGGTTGAAGCGTGAAGCCTCGCCCTCAGCCACGGACACGACCTGCGATCGATACGCCTCGGCCTCCAGGACCCGCTTCTGCGCCGCGCCCTCGGCGCGCGGCAGGATGCCGCTCGAGTAGGCCTCGGCCTCCTTCTTGAGGCGATCCTGATCTGCGAGGGCCTTGTTGGCGTCGCGCTGCGACGGCACCACGGCCTCGGGCACCTGTATGTCGGTGAGGTTGACCGAACTGATGGCGATTCCGGTGTTGTACTGATCCACGGTACGCTGGATCAGTTCGCGCGTGCGCTCGGTGACCTGCTGGCGGCCCGAAACGAAGATCGACTCGAGCGAACTGCGGCCCACGACCTCGCGGATTGCGCTTTCGCTGACTTCGCGCAGCGTCTGCTTGGGCTCGCGCACCTTGAACAGATAGGCACGCGGATCCTTCAGCTGGTACTGCACCGTGATCTGCATATCGATCAGGTTGATGTCCTGGGTGAGTACGCGGGACTTGTAGTCGAGGCTGTTGACCTCTTTGGTATTGACCTTGGTGAGCTTCTCGATCGGCCAGAAGTGGAAGCCGAGGCCGGGCTCGCGAATGGCGACAAACTGGCCGAATCGCTGCACTACGCCGTTCTCGGCCTGGCCGATCTGGAATGTGCACTGGTAGAGCCAGAACAGGATCACTACGCCAAGCAACGCCCAGATGGCGCCGCGGTCCACGCTGCCCCCTTCGCCTCGTTCGGAGCCGCCCGCATTGCCGCCGCCCCCACCGCCCTTGATGAGCGACTCGAGCTTGCGCTGGAAGCTCCGGAACGCCTCGTCGACGTTCTGGCCTTCCTTGCCAGGGCGCTTGCCCCAAGGGTTGTTGGAGTTACCGCCGGGTTGATTCCATGCCATATCGTTTTGGAGCGCGAGGATGTTGTGAACCGCAACCCGCTTCAGGGCGCGGTTGAAAGAACCGGTGATTGTAGGTACCGATCCGGGGCCGCACAAGTTTGGCCAGAATCGATGATGACGACGCCCGGCAGGCGTGCAATTGCGACGCGTTCGGTGCCGGATAGTTCCGCATCGAACTGCAGCGAACCGTCTGCTTCGACCTGCTCGCGTCGTACCACCCCTGCCGCGTGCAGCCGCGCCCGCACCTGCCCGGCCGAGGCCGGGGAAACGCTGATCCGCACGGCAACCGCGACACGCGACAGGCGCTGCGCGACGCCGGCGAGCAGCAGGTCCAGTCCCTGGCCCTTCGCTGCCGACACCCATACCTGCGCGGCGTCGCCCTGCTCGTTCTGCTCCAGCGTCGGCGCCCGCTCCAGGCGGTCGATCTTGTTGTAGACGCGGATCTGCGGCAGCGAGCCGGCACCGACCTCTTCCAGCACGCGGTTCACCTCGTCGATATGCTCGTCGCGGCGCGGATTCGACGCATCGATCACGTGCAGCAGCAGCGTCGCTTCGCGCGCTTCGGTCAGCGTCGACTGGAATGCGGCGACCAGCTCGTGAGGCAGCTCCCTGATGAACCCGACCGTGTCGGCCAGCACGATCGGAGCACCCCCGGGCAACTGCACGCGGCGCACCAGGGGATCGAGCGTCGCAAACAGCTGGTCGGCGACATAGGCGTCCGCCCCGGTCAGCGCTCGAAACAGCGTCGACTTGCCGGCGTTGGTGTAGCCCACGAGCGCAACTGATGGAATCGGGATCTCGACCCGCTGGCGCCGGCCGGTATCGCGCTGCTGCTTGATGCGTGCGAGGCGCTTGGTGAGCACCTTGACCCGCTCGCCGAGAAGGCGTCGATCGGTTTCCAGCTGGGTTTCGCCAGGCCCGCGCAGGCCGATGCCGCCCTTCTGGCGTTCCAGGTGGGTCCAGCCCCGCACCAGGCGGGTGGCCAGGTGGCGCAACTGCGCCAGCTCGACCTCGAGCTTGCCCTCGTGACTCCGAGCGCGCTGGGCGAAGATGTCGAGAATGAGCGCGCTGCGATCCAGCACGCGTCGCCCGGTCAGCTTCTCGAGATTGCGCTCCTGGCTGGGCGACAGGGGATGGTCGACCAGCACTACGTCTGCGGCGGATTCGCATGCCGCAATGCGAATCTCATCCGCCTTGCCGCTGCCGACATAGAACTTGGGCTCTGGTCGCTGACGGCGACCGGTGATCGTCACTACCGGCGTAGCGCCGGCGGAAGCGGCGAGCTGGGAGAACTCTTCGAGGTCTTCCGAGTCCACCGCACCGCCGAGTCCGATGCGTACCAGAACAGCACGCTCGCCCGAGCGCGGGCGTTCAAACATCGGCGTGCTGGGCTGCGAGGGTGCGAACGACGTGGGTCAAGTCAGTCCGCAGGTCAGTCGGCGGGCGCCTCGGCAGCAGCAGCGTCGTCTCCCGTCGGGATACGGACGTTACGGGCCGGGACCACAGTCGAAATCGCGTGCTTGTAGACCATCTGGCTGACGCTGTTCTTGAGCAACACGACGAACTGGTCGAAGGAGTCGATCTGGCCTTGCAGCTTGATGCCGTTGACGAGGTAGATCGAGACCGGAACCCGCTCCTTGCGAAGCTGGTTCAAAAAAGGGTCCTGCAGGGATTGGCCTTTGGCCATGTTGGTATTCTCCGTTTTCGGCATGCGCCAGCAGCGCCATGCGTCCGCCCGCAGCGACGAGCGATATTGCGGTGCAACTCTAGCACGGCCTCAAGCGGCCGGGCCACGCAGAAGCGGCCGCGCGGTGACCGCAACGAGCCATTTATCCAGCGCATCCGGGGCGAAAGGGTCCACCTGTCGCCATCCGGGGTCACCCCGGACCCAGGTCATTTGACGTTTCGCGAGCTGGCGGGTTGCCGCCAGGGCGGCCTGAACCGCATCGTCCCGCGGCAACTCACCGTGGACATGGCGCAGGAGTTGCCGGTAGCCGACCGCCCGCAGCGCCGGCACGTGCCGGTCCACGCCTTGCGCCTGCAGGCCGCGCACCTCGTCCAGCCAGCCGGCGAGCAACATCGCGTGGAATCGGCCCTCGATTCGTGCATGCAGCGCGTGGCGATCGCGCGGCAGCAGCGCCCAGCGCTCCACTTCCAGCGTGGTGTTCGGGCGCGTTTCGGCATGCCAGCTGGAGAGCGTCCGTCCGGTGATGTGCCATACCTCCAGGGCGCGCTGGATGCGCTGGGAATCCGTCGGCTGCATGCGTGCCGCGGCAACCGGGTCGATGCCCGCCAGCTCGCGGTGCAGCGCCGGCCAGCCCTGCTCCGCCGCGCGGCGGTCGAGCGCCGCGCGCACCCCCTGATCAGCGACCGGCAGCGCGGCCCGCCCGTGCAGCAGCGCGCGAAAGTACAGGGCAGTGCCACCCACGAGCACCGGCCGCGCGCCGCGCGCCCGGATCGTCGTGATGCAGGCCAGCGCGTCGTCGAGAAAATCGCCGGCGGTGTACTGCTGGCCGAGGTCGCGAATGTCGATCAGATGGTGCGGCACCTGCCGACGCGCCTCGGCGGTGGGCTTCGCGGTGCCGATGTCCAGGCCGCGATACACCTGGGCCGAATCGACGCTGACGATCTCGATCGGCTGTCGCTGCGCGAGCGCGAGGGCCCAGTCACTCTTGCCGCTGGCAGTCGGTCCCATCAGCAGCAGCACCGGAAGGCCGGCGCCGCGCGCGATCGTGTCGGCCAGCGCCGCCGCCGGCACGGCTAGCG